>NZ_JBSSEP010000006.1:0-312792 GCF_054061835.1 Pseudomonas sp. TE12234 | reverse complement strand
TGATCCCATCCCGAACTCAGAAGTGAAACGATGCATCGCCGATGGTAGTGTGGGGTTTCCCCATGTGAGAGTAGGTCATCGTCAAGATTAAATTCAGAAACCCCTATCTGCGTATGCAGGTAGGGGTTTTGTTTTTTGCGCGGCTTCAGGGGCGAGCTTGCTCGCGATGGTCATCAACGATGACGTTAACTATCTGAGGCCACCCGCAGCCCTGCAGTTCTCCGCGAGCGAGCTCGCTCCTGCAATGAAGCAAGTCGCCTTCAATGCTAAAGTCGTCCCTCGATTTGCGCTTTCCAAGGAAGCCTTTATGCCGGACGCAACATCCCTCAGTGCTGGTTTTATGGTGGTTCACGGCAATCGCCTGGACGAGTTACGTAGCCTGGTGGTGAGCTGGATGCGGCGTTACCCGCTGGCCCCCTTGGAAAATGAAATCGCCCTGGTGCAGAGCAATGGCATTGCACAATGGCTCAAGTTGGCACTGGCTGAAGACTCTGAAGAAGACGATATGGGTGGTTGCGGGATCGCTGCGGCCATCGATGTACAGTTACCCGGCAGCTTCATGTGGCAGCTGTATCGCATGGTTCTTGGTCGTGACGAAATTCCGGTCAAATCCCTGCTTGATAAGGCTCCCTTGACCTGGCGCCTCATGCGTCTGCTCCCGCAACTGATCAATCAACCGCATTTCGAGCCCCTGCAACGCTTCCTGACCCATGACAGCGATTTGCGCAAACGCTATCAATTGGCTGAGCGGTTGGCGGATTTGTTCGACCAATATCAAGTGTACCGGGCCGACTGGCTCGAAGACTGGGCAGAAGGTCGGCATCAATTACGCAACGGCAGAGGGGAAGCCAAGCCGCTGACGCCGGCCAATTGCTGGCAGGCGGAATTGTGGCGCGCTCTGTTGCTGGATGTCGGTGAAGAGGGCATGGCGCAAAGCCGCGCCGGCGTACACCAGCGGTTCATCGAGCGGATCAACAGTCTCGATATTGCCCCTGTCGGGCTGCCTTCCCGTGTCATTGTTTTCGGCATTTCGTCGCTACCCGCACAAGCCCTGGAAGCCTTGGCCGGGCTGGCTCGATTCAGTCAGGTTCTGTTGTGCGTGCATAACCCGTGTCGCCACCATTGGGCGGACATCGTCGCCGATAAGGACCTGTTGCGACATCAATACAAGCGACAGGCTCGCAAGAGCGGTATGCCGGTTGTGCTCGACCCGCAAACCCTTCATCAGCATGCCCACCCGTTGTTGGCCGCATGGGGCAAGCAGGGGCGGGATTACATCAACCTGCTCGACAGCTACGACGATCCAAATAGCTATCGCTCTGCGTTTCGCGACGGTCGCATCGACCTGTTCAGCGACAGCCAGCCACTGAACATGCTCAATCAGTTGCAGGACGACATCCTTGAGTTGCGTCCCCTGAACGAAACCCGCGACCGTTGGCCGGCAGTGGATCTGGCGGCAGACCAGTCGATCCGTTTTCACATCGCTCACAGTGCCCAGCGCGAAGTCGAAATCCTTCACGATCAACTGCTCGCACGCTTCAGCGCCGATGCAGACCTGCGACCACGGGATGTGATTGTCATGGTCCCGGATATCGACAGTTACGCACCCCATATTCGGGCGGTGTTCGGCCAGCTTGAGCGCCAGGATCCGCGATTCATTCCCTTCACCCTGGCGGACCAGGGGCAGCGTGGCCGTGATCCATTACTGATCGCCGTCGAACATCTGCTCAAACTGCCGGACAGCCGTTTCCCTGTCAGCGAAATTCTCGATCTGTTGGATGTCCCGGCACTGCGCGCTCGTTTCGGTGTAGAGGAGCGCGACCTGCCGACCCTTCATCGCTGGATTGAAGGCGCGGGCATTCGCTGGGGCATGAATGCCGAGCAGCGGGCAGGATTGGGTCTGCCGCAGGCGCTGGAGCAAAACAGTTGGCGTTTTGGCCTGCGCCGGATGTTGCTGGGGTATGCCGTGGGCAGCGGCAGTGCTTGTGAAGGCATTGAACCCTATGACGAGATCGGTGGACTGGATGCCGCGCTCATCGGCCCATTGGTCGCGTTGCTCGATGCGCTGGAGATTGCCCATCACGAACTCACGCAACAGGCATCGCCCCGGCAGTGGAGTTCGCGCTTGCAGGCCTTGGTGTCGTTGTTCTTCCAGGCCAGTAACGAGCATGACGACTACCTGCTGAGCGAACTGGAAGCCTTGCGTGAAACCTGGCTCGAGAATTGTGAGTCGGTCGGTTTGCAAGACGAACTGCCACTGACCGTCGTCCGCGAAGCCTGGCTGGCCGGGCTCGATCAGGGGCGCTTGTCTCAGCGTTTTCTGGCCGGTGCGGTTAACTTCTGCACCTTGATGCCCATGCGAGCGATCCCGTTCAAACTGGTCTGCCTGCTTGGCATGAATGACGGTGACTACCCGCGAGCACAACCGCCCCTGGACTTCGACCTCATGGGCAGTGACTACCGCCCCGGTGATCGATCGCGACGCGAAGATGACCGTTACTTGCTGTTGGAGGCGCTCTTGTCGGCCCGTGACCAGCTCTACATCAGTTGGGTCGGTCGTAGTATTCGCGATAACAGCGAGCGCCCGGCATCGGTACTGATCGGCCAGCTCCGTGACCACCTGGCCAGCGGCTGGCGATTGACCGACGCCGAAGAGGACCTGCTTGAGGCCATCACTCAGGAGCACCCCTTGCAGCCCTTCAGTGCTCGTTACTTCCATGAAGGCGACGCACTGTTCAGCTACGCCACGGAATGGCAGGCGCTTCATCACGCGACCGAGCACGCGACGGACATCGAAGTGCTGGATGCCCACATTCAAGAAGAGCCCCTGGGTCTCGGCCAATTGCAGGATTTCCTGCGTAACCCTGTGCGCCATTTCTTCAGTCAGCGCTTGAAAGTGTTCTTCGAGGCCGCCGAAGTGCCCCTGGCCGATGAGGAGCCCTTTGTGCTCGACGCACTGCAACGCTATAGCCTCAGCGACAGTTTGCTCGAAGCGGCTCTGGCAGCCCCGGAAGACGTTGATCAAGCGTTGGCATTGCAGGCACGACGCCTGCAAAACAGTGGACTGCTGCCAATGGCAGGATTCGGCGAATGCCTTCAGCGGGAACTGATCGAGCCGTTACCGGACCTGCTGCAACGCTACGACCAGCTCCTGGCGTTATGGCCTACGCCGCTGACCAGTGCCCTGCCGGTAAACCTGGCGTTGCATGATCTGCGCGTCGAGGGCTGGCTCAGCGGGCTGCACCAACGCGCCGATGGCGGTTTGCTCTCGATCACAACCATCCCCAACAGCATCGGTTCGATCAAATCGCGCAAATGGCATCGCCTGACGCGACCCTGGGTCGATCATCTGGTCGCCTGCGCCAGCGGCCTGGCCATGACCACCGCATTGGTGGCCAGTGACGACAGCCTGATCCTTGAGCCGATGGAGCAGGAGTCAGCATCACGGATTCTGGGTGACCTGTTGCTGGCCTGGCAATCGGGCATGCGTCAGCCACTGCCGATCGCGGTCAAGACGGCGTTCGCCTGGTTAGGTCAGACCGATCTGGTCAAAGCCGCAATGGCTGCGCGCAAAGCCTACGAAGGCGATGGATTGACCACGGACGGGGAGCGCCGGGAAAGCGTGGCACTGGCCCGTCAATTCGCCGATTACGATGCGCTCACCGCCGATGAAACGTTCGTCGATTGGTGCAACGCCTTGTATCGGCCGCTACTTGAGGCGCCTTGGCGCTCATTGTCCAGCGAGGAGGCACGCTCATGACCAGCAAGACACCTCTGGCCCCGGCATTCCCGCTGCGCGGCAGTCAACTGATCGAAGCCAGTGCCGGGACCGGCAAGACGTTTACCATTTCTGCCCTGTATCTGCGTCTTGTCCTTGGCCATGGCGGCGAACCGAGTGGTTTCGGGCGCGAGCTGTTGCCTCCGCAAATCCTCGTTGTGACCTTCACCGATGCCGCCACCAAAGAGCTGCGCGAACGGATTCGCACACGACTTGCAGAAGCCGCCCGCTTTTTCCGCGATGAAACGCCCGCCCCGGACGCCCTGATCGCCGAGTTGCGTAACGAGTACCCGCCCGAGCAGTGGCCCGGTTGCGCAAACCGCCTGGACATCGCCGCCCAGTGGATGGACGAAGCCGCCGTCTCGACCATCCACAGTTGGTGTCAGCGCATGTTGCGCGAACACGCGTTCGACAGTGGCAGCCTGTTTACCCAGACCCTGGAAACCGACCACAGCGATTTGCTCGGCGAGGTCTTGCGCGATTACTGGCGGCTGTTTTGCTACCCGATGCAAGGCGATGCCCTGAACTGGGTGCGCAACAATTGGGGTGGCCCGGCCGCACTGTTGCCGCGCGTTCGCGGACTGTTCGCCAGTGAGCGCGACAGTGTTGAAGGTAAAGAGCCTGTCGAACTGATCACCGAGTGTCTGCAGCAACGACGGGCGGCCTTGCTCGAACTGAAGAGGCCCTGGCGTCAGTGGGCGGACGAATTGCTCGCCATCTGCCACGAGGGGGTCGCCAGCAAAAATGTCGATGGTCGCAAGATGCAGGCGCGTTACTTCGAGCCGTGGTTCGAGAAACTCAAAGCCTGGGCCGAGGATGAATCCCTCGAGCAACTGGATATCGGTACCGGTTTCACGCGCCTGACGCCCGACGGTATGGCCGAAGCCTGGAAGAAGGGCGACGTGCCCAGTCATCCTGGGCTGGACGCAATGCCCGGCCTGAAGACCGCGCTTGATCAATTGCCGACGCCCGATGCCGCCGTGCTGCAACACGCCGCCCATTGGGTCGGTGCACGCTTCGAAGAAGAGAAGCGTCGGCGGGCGGAAATGGGCTTCGATGACATGTTGCTGCGTCTCGATGCGGCGTTGCAATCCGATGGCGGTGAGCGCCTGGCCGCCCTGATCCGCGAGCAGTTCCCGGTAGCGCTGATCGATGAGTTCCAGGACACCGACCCGGTGCAGTACCGGATCTTCGAGAGCATCTATCGCATCGAAGACAACAACCCGCAAAGCGGTCTGTTCCTGATCGGCGACCCGAAGCAGGCGATTTATGCCTTCCGTGGCGCCGACATCTATACCTACCTTCGCGCGCGTCAGGCCACTGCTGGCCGGCTGCATACCCTGGGCACCAATTTCCGTTCCAGTCATGGCATGGTCGCTGCCGTGAACCATGTCTTCGAGCGCGCGGAGTCCCGTGAATCCGGGCGTGGTGCCTTCCTCTTCCGGGAGGCGAATGGCGACAACCCGGTGCCGTTTCTGCCGGTCGAATCCCAGGGCCGCAAAGAAGTCCTGTACATCGATGGTCAGGTCGTGCCCGCCCTGAACCTCTGGCACCTGTCCACTGAGCAGCCGTTGTCCGGTGCGGTGTACCGGCAACAACTGGCTGCCGCTTGTGCCAGCGAGATCACCGGGCTGCTCAATGGCGGCCAGCACGGTCGTGCAGGGTTTATCCGAGAAGGCCAGGGGTTCAAAGGCCTGTTGCCAGCGGACATTGCGATCCTGGTCCGCGATGGCAAGGAAGCGCAGGCTGTGCGTGCCGAACTCTCGGCCCGGGGCGTACGCAGCGTTTACTTGTCGGACAAAGACTCGGTGTTCGCCGCTCAGGAAGCACACGACGTGCTGACCTGGCTCAAGGCCTGTGCCGAGCCGGATGTCGAGCGGCCACTGCGCGCCGCCTTGGCCTGCATCACGCTGGACCTGTCACTGACGGAACTGGAGCGACTGAACCAGGACGAACTGGCGTGGGAAGCGCGGGTGATGCAGTTCCGCAGTTATCGCGAGATTTGGCGCAAGCAGGGCGTGTTGCCGATGCTGCGACGTTTGCTGCATGACTTCCAATTGCCCCAGGCGTTGATGGCACGCAGCGATGGCGAGCGAGTGTTGACCAACCTGTTGCACCTCTCCGAGTTACTGCAGCAGGCCGCTGCCGAACTGGATGGCGAGCAGGCCCTGATCCGGCATTTGTCCGAACACCTGGCGCTGTCCGGCCAGGCCGGTGAAGAGCAGATCCTGCGTCTGGAAAGCGATGAACAACTGGTCAAGGTCGTGACCATCCACAAGTCCAAGGGGCTGGAGTATCCCTTGGTGTTCCTGCCGTTCATTTGTTCGGCGAAACCGGTGGATGGCAGCCGACTGCCGTTGCATTACCACGACGCTACGGGCAAGGCCCAGGTGACCTTGAGCCCGACCGCCGAGTTGATTGCCCTGGCCGACGACGAGCGTCTGGCCGAAGATTTGCGCTTGCTCTATGTCGCGCTGACACGGGCGCAGCATGCCTGCTGGCTGGGTGTCACGGATCTCAAGCGTGGCAATAACAACAGCTCGGTACTGCACCTTTCGGCGCTGGGTTATCTGTTGGGCGGTGGCGCGGCATTGCTTGAATCGGCGGGTTTGAAGCGCTGGCTGGAAGACCTGCAACAGGGCTGCGCTGCGCTGGCTTACGGCGAAATGCCTGAAGCCACCGCCGAGCATTACCACCCGCCGCAGAACGAAGCGGCATTGCTCGCGCCATTGATTCCGAAGCGCAAGGCCAGCGAAAACTGGTGGATTGCCTCTTACAGTGCCCTGCGAATCAGCGACATCCTGAGTGTCGGCAGTGATGAGGCACCAGAGAGCCCGCAGGCACAGAAGCTCTTCGACGACGAACGCCTCGATCCGCAAGCGCCCCGTGAGATGGTCGCCGGGGGGGCCGATCTCCATCGATTCCCGCGCGGTCCGAATCCGGGCACCTTTCTTCATGGATTGCTCGAGTGGGCCGGTGACGAGGGTTTTGTGGCCACGCCGAACGCTGTGGAAGATGCCATTGCCCGCCGATGCAACCGCCGAGGCTGGGAAGGCTGGATTACGACACTGAGCGATTGGCTGCAGCATCTGCTCAAGTCGCCGTTGCCGGCAGGGGCCGGGCAGGTCCCGGTGGTTCTGGAGCAACTGACCCAGTACCAGGTCGAAATGGAGTTCTGGTTCGCCAGCCACAAGGTCGATGTACTCAAGCTCGATGCGCTGGTGTGCCAATACACGCACAAGGGCGTTGCGCGGGTGGCGGCCGAACCGGTATTGCTCAATGGCATGTTCAAGGGTTTCATCGACCTGACCTTCGAACACGACGGTCGTTATTACGTCGCTGACTACAAATCCAACTGGCTCGGCGTCGACGACGCGGCTTACACCGAACAGGCCATGGAACAGTCGATCCTCGACAACCGCTACGACCTGCAATACGTCTTGTACCTCCTGGCCTTGCATCGACAACTCAAGGCACGGCTGGCCGATTACGACTACGACCGGCATGTCGGCGGCGCGTTGTACCTGTTCTTGCGCGGCACGCGTGCATCCAGCCAGGGCGTGTACTTCGCCCGCCCTCCAAAGGAGCTGATCGAACGAATGGACCGGCTGTTTCAAGGTAAGCCAGAACCCAAGGCCGAACCCGTCTGGGAACAGGGAATATTGCTATGAGCCGCACCTTCGCTGACCTGTTGCCCACTTCATTGGCCGACGAGAGTCTCGCCGAGCTTGCCCCCCTGAGCCGTGCTGACGACTTGCTGTTGCTGCTCACCCGCTGGGTCGAACGTGGCTGGTTGCGCGCGCTGGACAAGGCCTTCGTGACCTTCCTTCATGAGCTGGCGCCGGATGACGACCCCTTGGTGCTGCTGGCCGCGGCATTGACCAGTCACCAGTTGGGCCACGGGCATGTTTGCCTCGACGTGTTCGAGACATTGAAGGAGCCGGACTTCGCCCTGTCGCTACCACCGGAAGGTGATCTGCACAGTGGCGCGATGGTGTTGCCGTCGCAGCTGTTGGTCGCGCTGGACGGCGCCCATTGGTGCAAGGCGCTGGCCTCCAGCAGTCTGGTCGCGTTGGCGGCCGACGGGCGTGAGGCGGTGCACAGCCGTCCACTGGTGTTGTCGGGCAAGCGCCTGTACCTGCGCCGTTACTGGGCTTACGAGCGCCGTATCGACAACGCGCTGCGCCAACGCCTGGCCGAACATGAAGCAACGCCGGGCGACTTGTCCGAGCGTCTTACCGGATTGTTCGGTGCGGCCAAGCCGGGGGAGGTGATCGACTGGCAGAAACTCGCCTGCGCCCTCGCTACCCGAGGCGCCTTCAGCATCGTCACCGGCGGACCGGGGACCGGCAAGACCACCACTGTCGTGCGCTTGCTGGCGTTGCTTCAGGCGCCAGCGGTAGAGGCGGGCAAACCGCTGCGCATTCGTCTCGCCGCCCCGACCGGCAAAGCGGCGGCGCGCCTGACCGAGTCCATCAGTCAGCAAGTCAGAACGCTGAAAGTCAGCGACGCCATACGCCAGAAAATCCCTTCGGAGGTCACCACCGTTCACCGTCTGCTCGGCAGCCGGCCCGGTACGCGGCATTTCCGCCACCACGCGGGCAATCGCTTGCCGCTGGACGTGTTGGTGGTGGACGAAGCCTCGATGATCGACCTGGAAATGATGGCCAACCTGCTCGATGCGCTGCCACCCCATGCGCGCCTGGTGTTGCTGGGGGACAAGGATCAACTGGCCTCGGTGGAGGCCGGTGCCGTGCTGGGCGATTTGTGTCGCGATGCCGAGGCCGGCTGGTACAACCCGCAAACACGGCAGTGGCTGGAAGCGGTCAGTGGCGAAAGCCTGGCGGCCAGTGGCTTGCAGGAAGACACCCAGGGCGTTCATCCACTGGCCCAGCAAGTGGTGATGCTGCGTCACTCGCGACGGTTTGGCGAGGGCAGCGGCATTGGTCAGCTCGCCCGTTGGGTCAATCAACAGCAGCCCGATGAAGCCCGTAAATTGCTGGCGGCGCGAAGCCATGACGATGTGTTTTCCCTATCCCTCAAGAACGAACAGGACCGGGCGCTGGAGCGTTTGTTGCTCGATGGCCATGGTGAAGGGCCACAAGGTTATCGGCATTACCTGAGCCTGTTACGCAACCAGCGGCCGGCAATCGACCGTCCGCTCGATGATGCGTGCTGGATGGATTGGGCGCGGGAAGTCCTGAAAGCCTTCGACGCTTTCCAATTGTTGTGCGCTGTCCGCAAAGGGCCGTGGGGTGTCGAGGGCTTGAACCGGCGAGTGACCGACGCGTTGCTCAAGGCCCGCCTGATCGACAGCGACCAGCAGTGGTACGAAGGACGGCCCGTGCTGATGACCCGCAACGACTATGGTCTGGGCTTGATGAACGGCGACATCGGCATTGCGCTGAAACTCCCCGAACGGGACGGTCCGGACGCCGGCAAGCAGGTGCTTCGCGTGGCGTTCCCGCGCAACGACGGGCAGGGCGGCGTGCGCTTTGTCCTGCCCAGCCGGCTGAACGACGTCGAGACCGTGTACGCCATGACCGTGCATAAATCCCAGGGCTCGGAATTTACCCACACCGCGTTGATTCTGCCCGATGCCCTGAACCCGGTGCTGACCAAGGAACTGATCTACACCGGGATTACCCGGGCCAAGGACTGGTTCACCTTGATCGAGCCGCGCGCCGGGGTCTTTGAAGAAGCGGTGCGGCGCAAGGTCAAACGCTTGAGCGGGCTGATGCTGGAGCTCGGCAGCGATTAATCGGCGAACAGCATCTCCCGGCTTTCCCCCATCAACAGCCGCTGATTCTGCTCAGTGACCGAACGGATGTAATCCCACAACAGGGTGATCCGCTTGAGCTTGCGCAGGTCCTCGCGGCAGTACATCCAGAACTGCCGGGTGATGTTGATGTCCTCCGGCAGCACCGGCAGCAAGCGTGGGTCTTGTGCGGCGAGGAAGCACGGCAGGATCGCCAGTGACCGGCCCTGCTGTGCTGCCACGAATTGCGCGATCACGCTGGTGCTGCGCAGGTTGGCACTGGCGCCGGGCAAGACGTTGGCCAGGTACAGCAGCTCCGAACTGAACGCCAGGTCGTCGACATAGCTGATGAATGAGTGCTTGCCGAGGTCGGCCGGGCGGCGGATCGCCGGGTGTTTGTCGAGGTATTCCTGGGTCGCATACAGCTGCAGGCGATAGTCCGTCAGTTTGCAGCACACGTACGGCCCGTGTTCCGGGCGCTCCAGGGCGATGACGATGTCCGCCTCGCGCTTGGACAGGCTGATGAAGTGCGGCAGCGGCAGGATGTCCACCGAAATGGCCGGGTAGGCGTCGACGAAATGGCTAAGCTGAGGGGTGATGAAAAAACTGCCGAACCCTTCGGTACAGCCCATGCGCACATGCCCGGACAACGCCACCCCAGAGCCGGACACCTGCTCGCAGGCCATGTGCAACGTGCTTTCGATCGACTCGGCGTAACCCAGCAGTCGCTGGCCTTCGGCGGTCAGGACGAAACCGCTGGTCCGGGATTTCTCGAACAGCAGCGTCCCCAATGAGGCTTCCAGCGAACTGATGCGCCGCGACACGGTGGTGTAGTCGACGGCCAGGCGTTTGGCCGCGGTGCTGGCCTTGCGGGTCCGGGCGACTTCGAGGAAAAACTTGAGGTCATCCCAGTTCAGCGAACCTAAAGACGTGATGTTTTTTTGCATGATGGACCGGCTTTTATGTGCGTTCTTATTAGAAGTTTGCACATCTATACTCCAAAAACAGTCCCACAACCAATTCGCGGCACACGCCTCATCGCAAGGCGACTTTTTCGCCTTGGCTCCCAAGATAAAAACAAACATCCGGAGACCCACATGAACGCTTCGCTTACGCCTAACGAAACCACGCTGCACAAGGTCAAGCTGTTGATCGATGGCGAGTGGGTCGAATCCAAGACCACTGAATGGCACGACATCATCAACCCGGCGACCCAACAGGTGCTGGCCAAGGTGCCGTTTGCCACCTCCGAAGAAGTCGACGCCGCGATCAGCGCCGCCCATCGCGCCTTCCAGACCTGGAAGCTGACGCCAATCGGCGCGCGGATGCGCATCATGCTCAAGCTGCAGGCGTTGATACGCGAACATTCCAAACGTATCGCCGTGGTGCTGAGCAACGAACAAGGCAAAACCATTGCCGACGCCGAGGGCGACATTTTCCGTGGCCTGGAAGTGGTCGAACACGCGTGCTCCATTGGCACCCTGCAAATGGGCGAGTTCGCTGAAAACGTGGCCGGTGGGGTCGACACCTATACCCTGCGTCAACCGATCGGCGTCTGCGCCGGCATCACCCCGTTCAACTTCCCGGCGATGATTCCGCTGTGGATGTTCCCGATGGCCATCGCTTGCGGCAACACCTTCGTACTCAAGCCGTCCGAGCAGGACCCGCTGTCGACCATGCTGCTGGTGGAACTGGCGATCGAAGCCGGCGTTCCGGCGGGCGTGCTCAACGTCGTGCACGGTGGCAAGGACGTGGTGGATGCGCTCTGCACCCACAAGGATATCAAGGCGGTTTCGTTCGTCGGCTCGACCGCCGTCGGCACTCACGTCTACGACCTGGCCGGCAAGCATGGCAAACGCGTGCAATCGATGATGGGCGCCAAGAACCACGCCGTGGTGCTGCCGGATGCCAATCGCGAACAAGCGCTGAATGCGCTGGTCGGTGCCGGTTTCGGCGCGGCCGGTCAACGTTGCATGGCCACGTCGGTGGTGGTGCTGGTGGGCGCGGCCAAGCAGTGGCTGCCTGACCTCAAGGCGCTGGCGCAAAAACTCAAGGTCAATGCGGGCAGTGAGCCGGGCACCGACGTAGGGCCGGTGATCTCGAAAAAGGCCAAGGCGCGAATTCTCGATCTGATCGAAAGCGGCATCAAGGAAGGCGCGAAACTGGAGCTGGACGGTCGTGACATCAAGGTTCCCGGTTTCGAACAGGGCAACTTTGTCGGCCCGACGCTGTTCTCGGGCGTGACCACCGACATGCAGATCTACACCCAGGAAATCTTCGGCCCGGTGCTGGTGGTGCTGGAGGTCAATACCCTTGACGAGGCCATCGCCCTGGTCAACGCCAACCCGTTCGGCAACGGCACCGGCCTGTTCACCCAGAGCGGTGCGGCGGCGCGCAAATTCCAGAGTGAAATCGACGTCGGCCAGGTCGGTATCAACATCCCGATTCCGGTGCCGGTGCCGTTCTTCAGCTTCACCGGTTCCCGTGGTTCGAAACTCGGCGACCTCGGCCCGTACGGCAAGCAAGTGGTGCAGTTCTACACTCAGACCAAGACTGTCACCAGTCGCTGGTTCGATGACGACAGCGTCAATGACGGTGTGAACACCACCATCAACTTGCGTTAAGGAGCCGGACATGAAAATTGCTTTTATCGGTCTGGGCAACATGGGCGCGCCGATGGCGCGCAACCTGATCAAGGCCGGCCATGCCCTGCGCCTGGTCGACCTGAACAAAGCCGTGCTGGCGGAACTTGAACAGTTGGGCGGCAGCATCAGCGCCTCGGCCCGGGAAGCGGCGGACGGTGCAGAGCTGGTGATCACCATGCTGCCGGCGGCCGTGCATGTGCGCAGCGTCTGGCTGGGAGAAGACGGCGTTCTGGCCGGGATCGGCCAAGGTGTACCGGCGGTGGATTGCAGCACCATCGATCCGCAAACCGCGCGTGACGTGGCTGCCGCTGCCGCCAAACAGGGCGTGGCCATGGCCGATGCCCCGGTGTCCGGCGGTACGGGTGGGGCCGCCGCCGGGACGCTGACGTTCATGGTCGGCGCCACCCCGGAACTGTTCGCCACCCTGCAACCGGTACTCGCACAGATGGGCCGCAACATCGTCCATTGCGGTGAGGTCGGTACCGGGCAAATCGCTAAAATCTGCAACAACCTGCTGCTGGGGATTTCCATGGTCGGCGTCAGCGAGGCCATGGCCCTGGGCGATGCCCTGGGGATCGACACCAAGGTGCTGGCGGCCATCATCAACAGCTCCACCGGGCGTTGCTGGAGTTCGGAGATGTACAACCCATGGCCGGGCATCGTCGAAACGGCGCCTGCGTCACGGGGCTATACCGGCGGTTTCGGTGCCGAACTGATGCTCAAGGACCTGGGGCTGGCCACCGAAGCGGCACGTCAGTCACATCAACCGGTGGTGCTCGGCGCGGTGGCCCAGCAGCTGTATCAGGCGATGAGTTTGCGTGGGGAAGGCGGGAACGACTTCTCGGCGATCATCAACAGCTATCGCAAACCGCTGTAGGCGTTTTTAGCGAGCAGGCTTTTGTGGCGAGGGAGCTCGCTCCCGCTGGTTCGCGAAGCGGACCCAAAACTGGCGAATGCGGTGGTTCAGTTTTAACACTTTGGCTGATTTACGACTGCTACGCAGTCGAGCGGGAGCAAGCTCCCTCGCCACAGGGATGCGCATTTTCTCTCAATACATTTACCGGGAGATCACGTCGGGTGATCCCCCGGTTTTTTTGTATCAGGCAAACACGAAATACTTGCGTACGGTTTCCACCACTTCCCACGTGCCTTTCATGCCTGGCTCGATGACGAAAATGTCACCGGCGCGCAGGTGGATCGGCGCCATGCCTTCCGGTGTGATGATGCAGTAGCCTTCCTGGAAGTGGCAGTACTCCCACTTCACGTATTCCACGTACCACTTGCCCGGCGTGCAGATCCAGGTGCCCATGATCTTGCTGCCGTCTTCGCTGGTGTAGGCGTTGAGGTTGACGGTATGCGGATCGCCTTCGAGCTTTTCCCATTTGCAGGCGTCGAGCACCGGCAGCGGGTGAGTGTCGCGAAGAACTGTAATCGGTGCGGTCATGATGACTCCGAGCGTTAGGGAGAACTGAAGTCGCACCCTATAGGGCTTGGTTGTGCGCCAGTTGTCTGTGCTCGACATCGAGGTATCCAGAAACGCAGCGGCCAGCGTCCATTCGCGCACATCCCGATGGACGAAGGCAGCTGTTTTTGCGTTGAAATTTCCTGTCGGGAAACCATCGATTCCCGGCATTTTTTGCGAAAGCACCCGGCATTGCCGCAGGTTTTCGCAAGAACCTGCACAACCATCGCTCGTATCATTGACCTCGGAAAAGGCCGAGAGCGTGGCAATGAAAAAAACAATGTCGTGGTGGGATATCAGCCCGCCCTTGAGCACTGCAACACCGACCTGGCCGGGTGATACGCCGTTTCAGGAAGAGCGCGTCTGGAGCCTGGGGCCGGAGTGCCCGGTGAATGTCGGGCGCATCACCCTGTCGCCGCACACGGGCGCCCATGTCGATGCACCGTTGCACTACAGCGCGGACGGTGTGGCCATTGGCGATGTGTCGCTCGACGTCTACATCGGACCGTGCCGCGTGTTGCACTGCCTGGACAGCGGCCGCCTGGTGCAGCCCGGGCAATTGCAGGGTCGTTTGCACAACCTGCCCGAACGCGTCCTGCTGCGCACCTATCGCCAGGCGCCACTGACCACCTGGGACCCGGACTTTACCGCCGTCGGCAAAGACACCGTCGACCTGCTGGCCAGTCTCGGCGTGCGCCTGATCGGTATCGACACCCCATCGCTGGACCCGCAGCAATCCAAGACCATGGATTCGCACAACGCAGTGGCGCGCCACGGCATGGCCATTCTTGAGGGCATCGTGCTCGATGACGTCCCGGAAGGGGATTACGAGTTGATCGCGCTGCCGTTGCGCTTTGCCAACCTGGACGCCAGCCCGGTGAGGGCGATTTTGCGTCCGCTGACCCGCGAATAAAAAACGCCCCGGCATTCATGGAATACCGGGGCGTTTTTGTGTGCGGTTATTCAGCCACTGGCAAGTTCCGATGCCTGGCCATGCGTATCCGGTAGCAACCGTAGATGAACAACACCCAGACCGGCATGGCGTAAACCGACGCGCGTACTGGCGGAATCATCCAGATGACGCAGATGATCACAGCCATGAACAGCAGGCACAGGTAATTGGTGTAGGGCGACCAGAATGCCTTGAAGCCTGGCACGATGCCGCGTTGGCCCATGGCCTTGCGAAACTTCAGGTGCGTGAGACTGATCAGCGCCCAGTTGATCATCAGCGAAGCGACCACCAGTGCGAACAGCAATTCGAGCGCTTCATGCGGGGCGACATAGTTGACCAGCACCGCCAGCATGGTGATCAGGGCTGATACGCCCAGCGCCCGTACCGGAACGCCCTGCTTGTTCAATTTCATCAGCGACTTCGGTGCATCGCCCTGTTCGGCCAGGCCGTAGAGCATGCGGCTGTTGCAGTACACGCCGCTGTTATAGACCGAGAGCGCCGCGGTGAGCACCACAAAGTTGAGGATCTGCGCGGCGGTGTTGCTGCCGATCAGCGAGAAAATCTGCACGAACGGGCTGCCGCTGTAGGCATCGCCCGACGCGCCCAGCGCTTGCAGCAGTTGGTCCCACGGATACAGCGAGAGCAATACGGTGAGGGCGCCGACGTAGAAGATCAGCACGCGGTAAACCACCTGGTTGATCGCCTTGGGAATGACCTTTCGCGGCTCGCTGGCTTCAGCGGCGGTGATGCCGACCAGCTCCAGGCCGCCGAAAGAGAACATGATGAACGCCATCGCCATCAGCAAACCGCTGTAGCCGTTGGGGAAGAAACCGCCATGGCTCCACAGGTTGCTCACCGCTGCCTGCGGGCCGCCCGTGCCGCTGAACAGCATGTAGCAACCCAGGGCAATCATGCCGATGATGGCCACGACCTTGATGATCGCGAACCAGAACTCCATTTCGCCGAAGATTTTCACGTTGAGCGTGTTGATCAGGTTGACCAGCACAAAGAACACCGCCGCGCTGACCCAGGTCGGCACCTCCGGCCACCAGAACTGGATGTATTTACCCACGGCCGTCAGTTCGGCCATGCCCACCAACACATACAGCACCCAATAGTTCCAGCCGGACAGGAAGCCGGCAAAACTGCCCCAGTAGTTGTGGGCAAAATGACTGAAGGAGCCGGCCACCGGCTCCTCGACAATCATTTCGCCCAGTTGGCGCATGATCAGGAAGGCGATGAAGCCGGCTATCGCATAGCCGAGGATCATCGATGGCCCGGCGGACTTGAGCACGCCGGCCGAGCCCAGGAACAGCCCGGTACCGATGGCTCCACCCAACGCGATCAGTTGAATGTGTCGATTTTTCAACCCTCGCTTGAGCGTCCCCTGTTGCAAGATTTCATCCGCCATCGCGTTCCCTTCTGGTCATTGTTGTCAGGCATGATTTGAAGGGTCAGATATTACTCTCAGTGAACTTCTCGTAATACAGGTGAACGTTGTCCAGGGCCTGCTCCTGCAGCCAGGTCTTGATCGATTCGACCATCGGTGGTGGCCCGCAGACGTACATGTCGGCCTCGCCATCGCGCAGTTCACTGGCATTGAAGTGCTCGGCGATGTAGCCGCGTTTTCCGCTCCATTGCGGTGACGGGTCGCTGACCACTTCGGTGTAGCGAAAGCCTGGAATGCGTTCGGCATAGGCATCGATGCGTGCCCGTTCGCACAGATCGGCCGCGTCGCGCACGCCGTAGTACAGGTGCACCGGTTGTTCGCAGCCGTGCTCGGCCAATTCGTCGAGCATCCCCAGCAGTGCCGAGAGTCCGGTGCCGCCCGCGACCAGGATCAACGGTTTGGCGACGTGGCGAAGGTAGAAAGCGCCCAGTGGAGCTTCCAGGGCGATTTCGTCGCCCACCTGGCAGCGTTCGCGAATGTAGTTGCTCATGACGCCGTCGGGCAGCAGGCGGATCAGGAATTGCAACTGATTGCGGCTGCTTGGGCGGTTGGCGAACGAGTAGGAGCGCAGGCTTTCCGTGCCCGGAATCCTCAGTCGCGCGTATTGCCCCGGCAGGTAATCCAGAGCCTGGGCTGCGGTGCCGAGGTCCAGGTGCAGGATCGCCGTGCTGGCCGAAATCTGCCGCACATCCGTGACCGTACCCTTGAGACGGTCAGGGCCGCTGGCGTTGCACAGGCTGGAGGCGAAGTCGAAATAGAACGCCGCATCGGACTTCACCCGGGTCTGGCAGGTGAGCATTTTGCGTTGCTGCAGGTCCTGACTGGAGAGCGCCTCCTCGTCCACATAATCCTGGCTGTAATCGCCCGATTCGCAGCGGCCCTGACAGGTTCCGCAGACGCCTTCGCGGCAATCGAGGGGAATGTTGATGCCGTTGCGCAGGGCGGCGTCGAGCAGGATTTCGTTGGCCTGCACGGGAAAGAACAGCGTTTTGCCGTCGGCAAAGCTGAACGCTACTTTGTGATTCATGCCTCGGTCTCCCGGGATTCAGAGGTGGTAGAAGTCGAGTACCGAGTTGATGGTGTCGTTGAGCAACAACACATGCTTGCGGCTGATCAGCCAGCTGTCGGCGTGGGGCTTGAGCCGGTAGGTCGCGCGGCCGTAGAACTGCTCCGACGTGGCCAGGCGATAGAACAGCGTGTGCCAGTTCAGGCGCACTTCCAGCTCACCGTTTTCGAGTTCGTCGATCCGCACGTTGTTGATCAGGTGCAAGGTGCGCGGCATCGGTGTCGAGGACGCAGACTTGCCCGTGCGCAGGCGGAACACGCGGTCCTCCAGGCCTGAACGGTTGGGGTAGTAGATCAGCGACATTTCGCGTTTGGGGTCGCGGGTGTAGACGTGTTCCGAATCCCATTGCGGCAGGTGGAATTCGCTCTGCTCGTCGAACAGCTTGATATAGGCGTCCCAATCCTGGGCATCGCACAGTTCGGATTTGCGATAGAAGAACTGTTCGATCTGGTACTGCAATTGCGCATTCATCATTGCACCTCACGGAGTTTCAGGGATTTCGCATCCAGGCCATCGAGCAGGAATTTCTGCCAGTTGCTGTGCTGGTTGACGTAAAGGCCTTCGTGGGTGAATTCGGTGCCGGTCATGGCCGGGGCGATGCCGATCGCCTCGCTGTTGGGCGTGGCGCCGGTAGCCCATCGGTGGCTGCCACGGGAAATGTCGCTCCAACGCTCCAGGCGTGCCTGGAAGCCGCGCTGGGCTTCGCGGAATTCCACCAGGTCATCCGGCGTGCCGAGGCCCGAGACGTTGAAGAAGTCCTCGAACTGGCGAATGCGGTTTTCACGGTCGGCGTCAGACTCGTTTTTCACCCCCAGGCACTGGCTGATGATCTCGGTTTTGTTCCACGCCACCGGGCGGATGATGCGCAGCTGCGAGCTGATCTGGTCGAGGAAAAACAGGCTGGGGTAGATGTTCAGGTTGCGCAGGCGATGCATCATCCATTCGGCCTTTTGCTGGCCGTGTTCTTCGATCAGGCGCGGCATGATCGTCGCGTAACCCGAGCGTACGGTCGGGTTCGGCATGTCGCTGAACAACAGGCTGTGACCGTTGTTGAACGCGAACCAGCCATCATCGGTGTTGGCATCGCCGGCCCCGAGTTTGCTGTAGTCGAGGGTACTGCCAGCGGCGGTGCCGTTCTCGCTGTTGACCTGCTGGCGATGCTGCACGGTGGCCACGTAGTTGTAGTGGACGGTGCTGACGTGATAACCGTCGAGGCCGTTTTCGTTCTGCAGTTTCCAGTTGCCGTCGTAGGTGTAGGCCGACTTGCCGGGCAGTACTTCCAGCTCACCGGTGGGCGACTGGGCGACCATCATGTCGAAGAACACCCTGGCGTCGCCGAGGAAGTCTTCCAGGCTGTTGTCCGCATGCACGTCCAGGCTGATGAAGACGAAACCCTTGTAGCTCTGGATGCGGGCTTTTTTCAGGCCGCGGGTGGCCTTGTCGAAACCTTCCGGGTACTCGCCAGGCGCCTTGACCTTCACCAGGCGGCCGTCGCTTTTGTAGCACCAGGCGTGGAAAGGGCAAGTGAAGGTCGACTGGTTACCCTTGCCGACCCGGGTCAAGGTGGTGCCGCGATGCTGGCAGGCGTTGATCAGCGCGTTGAGTTGACCGTCGCCGTCGCGGGTAATGATCATCGGCTGACGGCCGGCGCGCATGGTGACGAAGTCGTGATTGTTGGCCAGCTCGCTTTCGTGGCAGGCGTAGATCCAGTTCTTCTCGAAGATCAGTTCCATCTCCAGATCGAACAACTGCGGTTCGGTGAAAATGTCCCGGGCAATGCGGAACACGCCTTCTGCCGGACGGAAATCCAGGCAGCCCTGGATAAACGCTTTCCACTGCTCGACGTTCTTTTCGCCACTCATGGGTGTGTACCTGTTTTTGTTGGGGCTAATCGGTGTGCTCATTAGAGGGAGTGGGGCGGGCAGGGGTCTATCCGGTTTGTGGGCGAAGGCAGTCCATAAAATTGGTGGCGGACGACACAGGTTCTGGCCCGTTCGGGTAACACCCGTGTAACGCGTTGGGCAGGGACGACTCAAACCGCGCACCAGGCGATGAACGGCTGCACCCGTTTGCAGCAATGAGTTACTGTTTTGTCGGACGTCGAGTGCCGTTTGATAGCGTTTCCCTGCTCCTGACTCACGCCGTTATCCACTTAGTCAGGGATTGCTATCCATTCAGTTGGCCCTGGCGTTTTATGGCTTGGAACTTGCCTTTTTCCAGCCGGAGACGCGCCGTCAGAGCGCGCTAAAAGAAGCCTGCGAGTGACCGTGATGAACAGCAAAACTGATCCGCAGTGTCGCGATATTCGTGTCGACAGCGATGACCTTGAGGCCGCGAGAAGCTGGATGTCCGGCATCTGCGGGCCCCACAGACTCGTGACTGCGACACCCGAGCGGATCCGCTTTCACCACAGCGCCAACATGTTCAAATCGATGGCCACCACCCTGGGTACCATCGAATACGGCACCGATGTCACCATCGATATCGAAGACCCCGAGCACTTCAGCAGTTACAGCCTGAGCTTGCCGTTGGTGGGCGAGCAGGAGTTGAGCAAGAACGGCAGTGTGCTCAAGTCCGATCGTGATCAAGGCGTGATCATTTCTCCAAATGAAAACCAGTTGCTGGCGATCTCCGGCGATTGCCGCAAGGTTCAGGTGGTGATCACCCGCGTCGCCATGAGCGAGTCCCTGGAGGGCTTGCTGCAACGGCCGCTGGATGAACCGCTGCGCTTCGAACCGGTGATGGATGCGGTCGACGGCGCATCGGCCTCCTGGTGGCGCATGGCGCGTTATTTCATCGCCGAACTGGAACGCAGCAGCGAGCTCTATGAGCAAGTGGCCTTCACCCGGGACATCGAAAGCTCGTTGATCAAAGGCTTGATCCTCGCCCAGCCGAACAACTATTCAGAAGAGCTTCGGGCAGTGCTGGGCGTGAAGTTGCCGCACTATCTGGTCCGGGCCCGGCAGTACATTCACGCCAACGCCCGGGAAGCGCTGCACCTTGAGGACATCGAAGCGGCGGCCGGGGTGTCGCGCTTCAAGTTGTTCGAGGCGTTCAAGAAGTACTTTGCCCTGTCGCCGATGGTCTACCTGAAAAAATACCGCCTGAACGCCGTGCGCCAGGAGATTCTCGAGCACGGTTCGGCGCGCAATATTTCCGAAATCGCCATGGGCTGGGGCTTCACCCATCTCGGGCGTTTTTCCGCCGAGTACCGCAAGCTGTTCGACGAATCCCCGAGCATGACCCTGCAGCGCAACGAAGCCCGCCGCCTGCGCGGCTTCTGAGGTCAGGCTTTGCCCCTTACTTGCGCACCACCAAATCCAGCAGATCGTCGCGCTCCTTGATTTTCTGCAGGACGATTTCCGAGCGGATGTCGGTGACCCCCGCCGTGCGGTTCAGGTGGTTGACGATGAAATCGGAGAAGTGTTTGAGGTTGCGCGCCTGGACTCGCAGCACATAGTTGCTCGCCCCGGTAATCACATAAGCCGTGACCACTTCCGGCCACAGCTGAACCTTCTTGATGAAGGTCTCGTGCCAGTCCTCGACATCCTGCCGCAATGACACATGGACGATGGCTTCCAGCTCGATGCCCAACCGTTCGGCATTCAGCACGGCGCGATAGCCGGTGATGATTCCTTCGCTCTCCAGCAGGCGCAATCGGCGCAGACAGGCCGACGGCGACAGGGCGACTTTCTCTGCCAGTTCCTGGTTGCTGATACGGCCATCGAGCTGCAATTGATGGAGGATTCGCAGGTCTGTCGAGTCAAGATTCATGGTTCGTATAAATCCGCGATTATGGGTGATGGATTCGAATTTTATGCGAAATAACTACGCTTTCTGCGCTCACTTTGCACGAAAATTCTCCAAAGCTTCGTTCATTATCTCTCCACGGAAAAGGGGCCGACAACGCCTGAAATAACGCTACGACCTTCCAAGAACAGGACACCCGATGACAACAAGAAACGATTGCCTGGCGCGTGATGCCCAGGACACTCTCGCGCCGCTACGCCAGCAGTTTGCCCTGCCGGAGGGCGTGATTTATCTCGATGGCAATTCGCTGGGCGCTCGACCGGTCGCCGCATTGGCGCGTGCTCAGGAGGTGGTCGCCCAAGAGTGGGGCAATGGCCTGATCCGCAGTTGGAACAGTGCCGGCTGGCGTGAGCTGTCCGAGCGTCTGGGCAATCGATTGGCCGGCCTGATTGGCGCCCGTGACGGCGAAGTGGTGGTGACCGACACCACGTCGATCAACCTGTTCAAGGTACTCAGCGCCGCCCTACGCGTGCAGGCTGCATGGTCGCCGGCGCGCCGAGTGATCGTCACCGAATCCAGCAACTTTCCCACCGACCTGTACATCGCCGAAGGTCTGGCCGACATGCTGCAGCAAGGCTACACGCTGCGTCTGGTCGATAGCCCGGAAGAATTGCCGCAGGCGATTGACCAGGACACCGCCGTGGTGATGCTCACCCACGTCAACTACAAGACCGGCTACATGCACGACATGCAGGCTCTGACCGCGCTGACCCACGAATGTGGCGCGCTGGCCATCTGGGACCTGGCGCATTCCGCCGGTGCGGTGCCGGTCGATCTGCATCAGGCGCAAGCCGACTATGCAATTGGCTGCACCTACAAATACCTCAACGGCGGTCCCGGTTCGCAGGCGTTTGTCTGGGTCCATCCGCAGTTGTGTGACCTGGTGGGGCAGCCGCTGTCAGGCTGGTTCGGGCATTCGCGGCAGTTTGCCATGGAGTCCCATTACGAGCCGAGCAGCGGCATCGCGCGTTACTTGTGCGGCACTCAACCGATCACCTCATTGGCGATGGTCGAATGCGGTCTGGATATTTTCGCCCAGACCGACATGGCCACCCTGCGCCGCAAATCCCTGGCGCTGACGGACCTGTTCATCGAGCTGGTCGAGCAGCGCTGCGCCGCCCATGAGCTGACGCTGGTCACCCCGCGTGAACATGCCAGGCGCGGCAGCCATGTCAGTTTCGAGCACCCCGAAGGTTATGCGGTGATCCAGGCCCTGATCGAGCGGGGCGTGATCGGTGACTACCGCGAACCGCGGATCATGCGGTTCGGCTTCACCCCGCTGTACACAACCTTCACCGAAGTCTGGGATGCAGTGCAGATTCTCGGTGAAATCCTGGACCGCAAAACCTGGTCGCAAGCGCAATTCCAGGTCCGCCACAGCGTGACCTGATACACCCCGGATGCCCTTGTCTTGCTGCCGCTTTTTCCCGGCAGCAGGCCTTCGGTCGCCTCAATAAAAGTTCTGTGCAAACACAATAATAAGGAGCACGCAGAATGAAACTGTCCCTCTGGCCCGCCTTGTCGCTCGCCGTCAGCAGTTGTCTGAGTCAATGGGCTTGCGCTGCCGACAATGGATTTGTCGAAGACAGCAGCCTGACCCTGACCAACCGTAACTTCTATTTCTACCGCAACAACCTCAACAATCCCGGTGGCCAGAATTATCGGGACGAATGGGCCCACGGGATCCTGCTCGATTATCGCTCCGGTTTTACCCAAGGCGTTGTCGGGTTCGGGGTCGATGCCCATGCGCAATTGGGTCTCAAGCTCGACAGCGGCAAGGGACGGACCGGCACCGGTTTGCTGCCGGTCGACTCCGATGGCCGACCCGAGGATGAGTACTCCGAAGCGGGCGGTGCGTTGAAGGCGCGGATCTCCCGCACCGAACTCAAGTACGGCAACCTGGCACCGTTCAACCCGGTGTTCGGCACGGGCAACGCGCGACTGTTTACGCCATTGGCCAACGGCTTTCAGCTGACCAGCAACGAACTGAAAGCACTGCAACTCGACCTCGGGCACTTCACCTCCGGCAACGACGGCAATTCGACGAATAACGATGGCGCCCTCAAGGCCCTGTATGCCGGCGTGGAAACCCGCAGCGTCGACTACCTGGGCGGCAGCTACGCCCTGAGCGATCAACTGAGCGTCAGCCTCTATGGTTCGCGGTTCACCGACATCTGGCGCCAGTACTACGCCAATACCAACTACACCTTTGCGCTGAGCGAAGGCCAGTCGTTGAACCTGGATTTCAATATTTACCGCACCCACGACGATGGCCAGAGCCTGGCCGGCAAGATCGACAACACCACCTGGTCGTTGGCCACCGCCTACAAATTCGGTGCCCATCGCTTGACCCTGGCGTACCAACGCGTCGATGGCGACGAGCCGTTCGACTACCTGGGGTTCGATCAGCAACCCGGTACTTCGATCTTCCTGGCCAACTCGGTGCAGGTGCTGGACTTCAACGCACCCAACGAACGCTCCTGGCAACTGCGCTACGACCTGGACATGGCCGCGTTTGGCGTACCGGGCCTGAGCTTCATGTCGCGGTACGTCAGCGGTGACCATATCGACGACAGCCATTACGACGGCGGTCCCAACGGCGCCTATGGGCGTTACGGCGATGACGGCAAGCGCTGGGAACGCGACATCGAAGCGCGATATGTCGTGCAGTCGGGCAAGGCCAGGGACCTGTCGGTGCGGGTGCGCCAGGCCAGCGTGCGTTCGACCGCACAAGTGGCGCGGGCCGACACCACGGACAACAACGAAATCCGCGTCATCATCGAGTATCCACTGAGTATTTTCTGATCCGTGTCCTGCTGTGCGTGGCTGATCCCCACCCGTAAAACCCACGACGTGCTCTTCAAGAAAGACAATATTCAGAGGACATAAAAATGACCGATAACGCCGGTTTTGAAACGATATCCAACCGTGAACACGGCCTGCGGCGGCAACTGACGTCGGGGCAAATGAGCATGATCGCCATTGGTGGTGCGATCGGCACCGGGTTGTTCATGGGCAGTGCCTACGCCATCGGCTATGCCGGACCGAGCGTGCTGCTCAGCTACGCCATCGGCGCGATCATCACCTTGCTGTTGATGGGCTGCCTGGCGGAAATGACCGTGGCCCATTCGACCTCGGGATCCTTCGGCGCCTACGCCGAATTCTATGTCAGCCCGTTGGCCGGTTTCCTGGTGCGCTATGCCTACTGGGCGGCGATTGTGCTGGCGGTCGGTACGGAAGTGACGGCGGTGGCGATGTACATGAAGTACTGGTTTGCCAACGTGCCGGAGTGGATATGGATCGTCTCGTTTTCCAGCATGCTGATCGTGCTCAACGCCATCAGCGTGAAGACATTCGGCACCTTTGAGTACTGGTTCTCGACCATCAAGATCGGTGCAATTGTCGGCTTCATCATCCTGGCGGTGTATGTGGTGTTCGGTTCCGGCAACCCGCAATACGGCGTGCACAACTACACCGCCCATGGCGGCTTCTTCCCCAATGGCCTGCAAGGCATGTGGGTTGCGGTGATCGTGTCGATCTTCAGCTACCTGAGCGTGGAAATGATCGCGGTGGCGGCCGGTGAAGCGCAGGACCCCGAACGCGCCGTGAAGAAAGCCTTTCGCGCGACTATCGTACGGCTGGTGGTGTTTTACCTGCTGACCCTGGCCCTGATGTTGGCCATCGTGCCGTGGGTTCAGGCCGGTCATGCCCAAAGCCCGTTCGTCACGGTCATGCAAACCATCGGCATTCCCGGCGCGACCGGGGTGATGAATTTCGTGATCCTGATAGCGGCGTTGTCGGCCATGAACAGTCAGCTCTACATCACCACGCGCATGATGTTCAGCCTCTCTCGTGGCGGCTATGCACCCAAGTCCATGGGCGTGTTGAGCAAGAGTGGAATCCCGTTGAACGCCTTGTTGCTGTCGAGTTCGGGCATTGCACTGGCAACCCTGCTCAACGTGTTGTACCCGGAAAGCTCGTTCACCCTGATGATGGCGATCTCCATGTTCGGCGCCATCTTCACCTGGTTCATGATCTTCCTGACGCACTACTGTTTCCGTCGCTACCACGAGCGCAATGGCGAGCGAAAACTGTCGTTCCGCATGCGCCTGTTTCCGTACAGCACCTTGTTGGGGTTGTTGTTGATGGGGGCGGTGATGATCACCACTTACTTCACCGACGCGTTCAAGATGACGTTGGTGTTCGGTGTGCCGTTCCTGGTGATTCTGTCGATCGTCTATGGCCTGTTTTTCAGGAAGGCCAAGTCGATCTCACTTAGCGCGCAAAGCCTCAAGCAAGGTTCTGGCATAACCGGGCAGGCCAGTGAATGAGCGGGCGCACAGCAGTAGTTTTCGTTGTGCCCAGTCTTCCTTCAGGGCGAAGCTTTTGATCGATTGACTCACTGCCTGGCGCTGGATTGCCGCCAGCGGCACGATCGCCAGCCCGGCGCCGCGCGAGACCATGCGTATCACCCCGTCGAAGCCTTCCGCACGGATGCGGATTTGCAGGCGGATACCTGCGTGCAATGCCTGTTCTTCAAGGTACACGGCCAGTGCACTGTTGCTGGCCAGGCCCACAAAGTCGTGTCGCAACGTATCGTTGAAGCTCGGTGTTGCACCGTCGGCCAGCGGATGCCCGAGTGGCATGATCAGCGCCAGCGGATCGTCGCAAAAGGGCAGGGTTTCGAGGCCGTGAGTGTCCACCGCATCGGAGATCACGCCAAGGTCGGCGGCACCCTGGCGCAAGGCATGGGTGATGCGGGCACTGGGCAGTTCCTGCAGGTCGATATCGAGGTTGGGATGCTCGCGCAGAAAGTCCGCCAGCAGCTCGGGCAGGTATTCAGTGATCGCGGTGGTGTTGCACAACAGCCGCACCTGACCTTTGACGCCGTTGGCGTATTCGGCCAGGTCCTGCTGCATGCGTTCGGCGTGCTGCAGCAAGCGTCGGGCGTGCTGAGCCAGGGCCTTTCCCGCAGGCGTGGGGGTAACGCCACGCCGTCCGCGCTCGAGAAAATCGATGCCGATCGATGCTTCCATGGCACGGATTCGTGCGCTCGCTGCCGCCAGCGACAGGTGACTGCGCGCGGCACCGGCGGTGATGTTGCCGCTGTCGAGGATGTTCAGGTACAGGCGCAGGTCGGTCAGGTCGAAGTGCATTGGTGGCCTTTGGAGATCAGTTGTCTGGAAGGGCCCCATCGCGGGCAAGCCCGCTCCCACAAGGGATGGGTGTCGTTCGCAGGCCCCCTGTAGGAGCGAGCCTGCTCGCGATGGACTCAAGAGCGCCGCGTTTAGCCAGTAAACACGCGTTATCGTTAACGACCATCGCGAGCAGGCAAGCTCCTACAGGGGACGTTGCGCCTCATTCCTCAGCCTCTTGTCAGGAGAGAGGCAGCCTCAGTATATGGCAGATTTTCAAGCGACCACGGCGGGCTCACCATGGCCCCATGAATACACTCGCCCCGTTTTACCAAAATCTTGGTTATTCCCTGTCATTGCTGGTCATGGCGACTTTCCTGCTGGCCGGCATGATCAAGGGCGTGATCGGCCTGGGTCTGCCAACCATCGCCATGGGTTTGCTCGGTCTGGCTATGGCACCGCCGCAGGCTGCTGCGTTATTGATCATTCCTGCAACGCTGACCAACGTCTGGCAACTGGCGTTCGGCGGGCATTTGCGCGGTTTGATCAAACGACTCTGGCCGATGCTGCTGGCGATTTTCGTCGGCACGGAGGCGGGGACGCTGTGGATCGGGATGGCCGGTGGACGCTGGGTGGTGCGGGGATTGGGGGCAGCGCTGTTGCTCTATGCCTTGAGCGGCTTGTTTCTGCCGACCCTGCGCATCGGTGCGCGCAATGAGCGCTGGCTCGGTCCGTCGTGCGGTGTACTGACGGGTGTGATCACCTCGGCCACGGGCGTCTTTGTGATTCCGGCGGTGCCCTACCTGCAAGCGCTGGATTTGAAAAAGGATGAGCTGGTGCAGGCGCTGGGCCTGTCATTCACCGTCTCGACCCTCGCCCTGGCCGCCGGGCTGTTTTGGCGCGGCGCCTTGGGCGGTGAAGAGTTGGGTGCGTCATTGCTGGCGCTGATCCCGGCGGTGTCGGGCATGCTGCTGGGGCAATGGTTGCGCCAGCGGATCAGCGCGGTGTTGTTCAAGCGCGTTTTTTTCATTGGCCTCGGCGTGCTCGGCGGCCACTTGTTGATCAGCGGTTAGCAGACTTGGGGCTGATCATCTCGATGTCGCGGATCTCAAAGTCTCGTTCCAGGTATTCAAAGCGCTGATCCAGAAACTGCTTCATGTGCGGCAGGTTCGAATGCACGTCGAGATGCGCCTGGGACTGCCAGATTTCGTAGAAGATAAACAGGGTCGGGTCCTGCTTGTCGCGCAGCATGTGGTACTCGATGCAGCCGGGCTCGGCGCGACTGGCTTCGACATAGCCACTGAAAAACGCTTCGAAGGCGTCGGATTTTTCCGGACGGGTCTTGGCGTGCAGGATGAACCCTTGCAGTTCACTCATTGGAAAGTCTCCTCAAGTTAGATGGGGAGCAGTCTAAGACAACAATCGACTGTTGATTCGTGCTTGTGGGTCAAATGAGTTTTGCGAGGGAGGCGCTTATTCCGCGCGAGGTGGATCGTTACTCTGCCGCCATCCAATTTTTTGACCTTTCCGAGACCCTCCATGAAAAAAGTCCTGTTGCTCAATGGCGGCAAAAAATTCGCCCACTCCGATGGCCGCTACAACACCACCCTCCACGAAACCGCATTGAGCGTGCTGGACCGTGGCGGCGTGGATATCAAAACCACGTTCATTGACGAGGGCTACGACATCGCGGAAGAAGTCACCAAATTCCTCTGGGCCGACGTGATCATTTACCAGATGCCCGGTTGGTGGATGGGCGCGCCGTGGACCGTGAAGAAGTACATCGATGAAGTGTTCACCGAAGGCCATGGCAGCCTCTACGCCAGCGACGGTCGCACCCGTTCCGATGCGTCGCAGAAGTACGGCAGCGGCGGCCTGATCCAGGGCAAACAGTACATGCTGTCCCTGACCTGGAACGCACCGCAGCAAGCGTTTGATGACCCAAGCGACTTCTTCGAAGCCAAAGGTGTGGATGCGGTGTACTTTCCGTTCCACAAGGCCAATGAATTCCTCGGCATGACCGGGTTGCCGACCTTTCTCTGTGTTGACGTGATGAAGCGCCCGAACATCGAAGCCGATGTGGCGCGATACGAGCAGCATTTGATTGAGGTGTTTGGCCTGAAGGCTTGACGCTCCGCTACTATCGATAGCAGGAGCGGGCACTGACCTGTGGCGAGGGAGCTTGCTCCCGCTCGGCGGCGAAGCCGTCGTAAGATCCGCCAGCGAGATCAACCTGCATCACCGCGTCTGCAGGGTTTTGGCCTGCTTCGCGCACCAGCGGGAGCAAGTTCCCTCGCCACAAAGGGTTGCCCACACAGCAGACCTGTGCAGGACTATCGATAAGGAACACACGTGAAAGCCAGATCCGATGAGTTGCAGATTTTCGTCTGCGTGATTGAATGCGGGTCGATTTCTGCGGCGGCCGAGCAGGTGGGGCAGACGCCATCGGCGGTCAGCCGCACGCTGTCGCGGCTGGAGGCCAAGCTCGATACCACCTTGATCAACCGCACGACGCGGCGCATGGACCTGACCGAGGAGGGCAAGTACTTCTTCGAGCAGGCCAAGCTGATTCTCGATCAGATGGACGAACTCGAAGAGCGCCTCTCCTCGCGCCAGCAAACCCCGTCCGGGCGTTTGCGCATCAACGCCGCATCACCGTTCATGCTGCACGCGATCGTGCCCTACATCGATGAGTTCCGCCGGCTCTATCCGGAGATCCAGCTGGAGCTCAACAGCAACGATCTGATCATCGACCTGCTCGAACAGAGCACCGACATCGCCATCCGCATCGGCATCCTGGCCGACTCGACCCTGCATGCCCGTTCCCTGGGGTGCAGTCCGCTGCACATCGTCGCCAGCCCGGCTTACCTGGAAAAGCACGGCACGCCAAAGGCCGTGGCCGATCTGTCCAGCCACACGCTACTCGGATTCACCCAGAACGAAGGCCTCAACCAATGGCCGCTGCGCTACGTGCACGGTGACCGCTGGCCGATCCAGGCATCGCTCAGTGCCTCCAGCGGCGAAACCATCCGCCACCTGGCGCTGGAAGGCCAGGGCATCGCCTGCCTGTCGCATTTCATGACCATCGAGGACATCCGCGCCGGACGCTTGAAAGTCTTGCTGGCCGAGTTCAACAGTGGTTACCGCCAGCCAATCAACGCGGTGTATTACCGAAATACGCAACTGGCCCTGCGAATTCAATGCTTCCTGGATTTCATCCAGGGCAAATTGGCGCTGTACGCCACTGATGATTTCAACGACGGATTCGTGACTTCTGCGCAAAAGTGATTTGGGTCGGCAGGGATTTTTAGTCAGGGATCGCTGCTTGATACTCGTTGCATCACTTATCAACGCAGGGAGCTCCTCCATGAATGTCTTCGTCACCGGCGCCGCCGGCTTCATCGGCGGCTCGATCGCCACGGGCCTGATCCGGGCCGGCCACCAGGTCAGCGGTCTGGTGCGCAGCGCCCAACAAGCGGAAGAACTGACAGCGCTGGGAATCACCCCGGTCATCGGCACTCTTGACGACAGCGCACTATTGGCCGACCAGGCCCGCGCCGCCGACGCGGTGATCAACGCCGCCAGCAGCGACCATCGCGGTGCAGTACAAGCCCTGCTCGATGCCCTGCGCGGTTCCAACAAGGTGTTCCTGCACACCAGCGGTTCGAGCATCGTCGGTGATGCGTCGGGCGGTCAGTCCGGTGATGTCATCTACTTCGAAGACAACCTGCCGGAACCGACCGTCGACAAGGCTGCACGGGTGGCCATCGACAACCTGATCCTGGCGGCAGCCAGGGACGGCGTGAATTCGGCGGTCATCTGCAACACCCTGATCTACGGCCACAGCCTGGGCGTCCATCGCGACAGCGTGCAGTTGCCGCGTTTGCTGAAACAGGCGCGTAAAAGCGGCGTGGTGCGCCACGTCGGGACCGGCCAGAACATCTGGTCCAACGTGCACATCGAAGACGTGGTGGCCCTGTACCTGCTGGCGCTCACCAAAAACGTTCCCGGCACCTTCTACTTTGTCGAAAGCGGCGAAGCGTCGTTCATCGACATGACCACGGCGATGGCCGAGGCGCTGAACCTGGGCAAGCCGCAAGACTGGCCGCTCAAAGACGCCGAAGCCGAGTGGGGCTATGAGATGGCCAACTATGGCCTGGGCTCCAACAGCCGGGTTCGCGGCAAGCAGGCGCGGGAATTGCTGGGCTGGGCACCGAAGCGCACGTCGGTGGTTGAATGGATTCTTAACGAGATGGTGTGAAGTCTTTATTAGATCGCGTCATCGTTCATCGCGAGCAGGCTCGCTCCCACATTAGACCGCGCCGGTATGGAGAACGCGGTTCACTGTGGGGAGCCTGCTCGCGATAGCGTTTCTGAAATCTCATAAACTGGCCGGGCCGCCCTCGATTCCGTAACATCCGCACACTCTTTCCTGCTACTCCCTGCATGCGGTCCCCCATGAAACCAAAACACCTACGCGCCGATGCCCTGGCCGGCCTCACCACGTCTTTCGCCTTGCTGCCCGAATGCATCGCCTTCGCACTGGTGGCGCACCTCAATCCGCTGATGGGCCTGTACGGCGCGTTTATCATTTGCACCCTGACTGCGCTGTTCGGTGGTCGACCGGGTATGGTCTCCGGGGCCGCGGGTTCGATGGCGGTGGTGATTGTCGCGCTGGTGGTGCAACACGGCGTGCAGTACTTGCTGGCCACGGTGTTGCTCGGTGGCCTGGTCATGCTGGCGTTCGGGCTGCTGCGACTTGGCAAACTGGTGCGGATGGTGCCGCACCCGGTGATGCTCGGCTTCGTCAACGGCCTGGCGATCATCATTGCCCTGGCGCAACTGGAGCATTTCAAAAGCGGTGAGGCCTGGTTGAGCGGTGCACCGTTGTACATGATGGTCGGGCTGGTCGCGGTGACGATGGTGATTGTCTATGTGCTGCCGCGCCTGACCCGCACGGTCCCGCCAGCCTTGGTGGCGATTCTGGGCGTTGGCCTGGCGGTTTATCTGCTCGGTCTGCCGACCCGTACCCTGGGTGACATGGCGCACATCGCCGGCGGCCTGCCGACGTTCGCCCTGCCGGACCTTCCCTGGAACCTGGAGACCCTGCGCATCATCGCGCCCTACGCGATCCTCATGGCGCTGGTCGGTTTGCTGGAAACCCTGCTGACCCTGAACCTCACCGATGAAATCACCGAGAGCCGCGGTTACCCCGATCGGGAATGCGTGGCGCTGGGCGCGGCCAATGTGGTGTCCGGTCTGTTCGGCGGCATGGGTGGTTGCGCGATGATCGGCCAGACCGTGATCAACCTCAGTTCCGGTGGTCGCGGTCGTTTGTCCGGTGTGGTCGCCGGGGTGGCGATCCTGCTGTTCATTCTGTTTCTGTCGCCGCTGATTGAGCGCATACCATTGGCGGCCCTGGTCGGGGTGATGTTCGTGGTGTCGCAGCAAACCTTTGCCTGGGCCTCGCTGCGGGTGCTGAACAAGGTGCCGCTCAATGACGTGCTGGTGATCATCGCAGTGACGGTGATTACGGTGTTCACCGATCTGGCGACAGCCGTGCTGTGCGGCATCATCATTGCGGCGCTCAACTTCGCCTGGCAGCAGGCCCGCGAGCTGTATGCCGACACCCACGTCGAAGCCGACGGCAGCAAGCTGTACCTACTGCATGGCACGCTGTTCTTCGCCTCGACCACACCCTTTCTCAACCAGTTCGATCCTGCCAACGACCCGTCCGTGGTGACCATCGATTGTCGCCACCTGAGCTTTGTCGATTACTCGGCCATCGCCGCGCTCAAGACACTGCGCGAGCGCTATGAAAAGGCTGGAAAGCACCTGCGCGTGCTGCACTTGTCCGAGCGCTGCAAGAAACTGCTCAAGCGGGCACGCGTGCAACACGACTGAGACCCCGCCCCTGGCAGGCGCGATGTAAATCCGCCTGCCTGATTTTCATTATTCGCGACAAGACATGCCTCTGCGCGACACCCCTTACCTCTGCACGAAAATTACTTTCACCTCGTTTGAATATCGCGTCTCGAAATGTTTTAAGAGTTTCACAAAACTTTCGACGTGACCCTCTCGAGGAGTACCGCATGACCCCGTCCTTCGGCTATTGGCTGCTGGTGTACGCCGCGGTCGCCATCATCGCGCTGATCGTGCTGATCGCCCGCTACCGGCTCAATCCGTTCATTGTCATCACCCTGATTTCCATCGGTCTGGCGCTGGTCGCCGGGATGCCGCCGTCCGGTGTGGTTGGCGCGTATGAAGCTGGTGTGGGCAAGACATTGGGGCACATCGCGCTGGTGGTGGCGCTGGGGACGATGCTCGGCAAGATGATGGCCGAGTCCGGCGGCGCGGAGCAGATGGCGCGTACGCTGATCGAGCGTTTCGGCGAGAAAAACGCCCATTGGGCGATGGTCTGCATCGCATTCCTGGTCGGGCTGCCGCTGTTCTTCGAAGTCGGTTTCGTGTTGTTGGTACCGATTGCGTTTACCGTGGCGCGGCGGGTGGGTGTGTCGATTCTGATGGTCGGCTTGCCCATGGTGGCCGGGCTCTCGGTGGTGCATGCACTGGTGCCGCCGCACCCGGCGGCAATGCTGGCGGTGCAGGCCTATCAGGCGTCGGTGGGGCAGACCCTGCTGTATGCCATCCTGATCGGTATCCCGACGGCGATCATCGCCGGCCCGCTCTACGCCAAATTCATCGTGCCGCGTATCCAGTTACCGGCGCAAAACCCGTTGGAGCGGCAGTTCCTCGAACGCGAGCCGCGCGGCAGCCTGCCCGGTTTCGGCATCACCATGGCGACCATTTTGCTGCCAGTGGTGCTGATGCTGATCGGTGGCTGGGCCAACCTGATCTCCACGCCGGGCAGCGGTTTCAACCAGTTCCTGCAGTTCATCGGCAACTCGGTGATCGCGTTGTTGCTGGCGACGCTGCTGAGCTTCTGGACCCTCGGCCTGGCCCAGGGCTTCAACCGTGAAGCGATCCTGAAATTCACCAACGAGTGCCTGGCACCGACCGCCAGCATCACCTTGCTGGTCGGTGCCGGTGGCGGCCTGAACCGGATTCTGGTGGACGCTGGCGTCACCGACCAGATCGTCGGCCTGGCCCACGACTTCCACCTGTCGCCGCTGCTGATGGGCTGGCTGTTCGCCGCGCTGATGCGCATCGCCACCGGTTCGGCCACCGTGGCCATGACCACCGCGTCAGGTGTGGTCGCGCCGGTGGCCATTGGCTTGGGTTACCCGCACCCGGAGTTGTTGGTATTGGCGACGGGCGCCGGGTCGGTGATTTTTTCCCACGTCAACGACGGCGGCTTCTGGTTGATCAAGGAATACTTCAACATGACGGTCGCCCAGACCTTCAAGACCTGGACCGTGCTTGAAACCCTGATCTCGCTCGTCGCCTTCGGTTTGACCGCGGGTCTTTCTTACCTGATTTAGCCGGAGCCGCCCGCCATGGACATCCTCTACCAGATTCGCGCTCGCCAGGATTCCTTCAGCGCCGGTGAAGGACGGATCGCCCGCCTGATGCTCGACGACGTAGGGTTTGCCGCGTCGGCCAGCCTCGACGAGCTGGCACAGCGGGCGGAAGTCAGTACCGCCACGCTGTCGCGTTTCGCCCGTACGGTCGGCTGTCGCGACTTGCGTGATCTGCGCCTGCAACTGGCCCAGGCCAGTGGCGTCGGCAGCCGTTTTCTCGATCCGGCGGGGACGCCCGAGCAGTCGGCTTTTTATGGGCAGATTGTCAGCGATATCGAATCGACCCTGCGTCAGCATCTGTCGGCCTTCGACGAGTCGCGCTTTGCCGACGCGGTGAAACTGCTGGGCAAGGCGCGGATGATTCACGCCTTCGGCATGGGCGGCTGCTCGACCCTGTGCAGCGATGAGTTGCAGGTGCGCCTGGTGCGGCTCGGTTATCCGATCACAGCGTGTCATGACGCGGTGATGATGCGGGTCACCGCCGCCAGCCTCAGCGCCGAACACGTGGTCATCGTCTGTTCGCTGACGGGCATCACCCCCGAATTGCTGGAAACCGTGGAACTGGCGCGCAACTACGGCGCGCGCATTCTGGCGATCACGCGGGGTGATTCGCCGCTGGCGCAACTGGCCGACATCGTGCTGCCGCTGCAAAGTGCCGAGACCTCGTTCATCTACAAACCGACCGCCGCGCGCTACGGCATGCTGCTGGCCATCGACGTACTTGCCACCGAGCTGGCACTGGCCAATCCTGAAGACAATCAAGAACGTCTGCGGCGGATCAAACTCGCCCTGGACGATTACCGCGGCGGCGATGATCACTTGCCGCTGGGAGACTGACATGATGTACGACACGCTGATTCGCAACGCGCTGATCATCGACGGCAGCAACCGCCCCGGCTACCCCGCCGACCTGGCGATTCTGAACGGACGCATCGAGCGTATCGGCGACCTGCACGACGCCCGCGCCACCGAAGAAATCGACGCTGCCGGCCGCGTTCTGGCGCCGGGTTTCATCGACGTGCACACCCATGACGACACCGTGGTGATCCGCCAGCCGCAGATGCTGCCCAAGCTCAGCCAGGGCGTGACCACAGTGATCGTCGGCAACTGTGGCATCAGCGCCTCGCCCGTGAGTTTGCGCGGCGACCCACCGGATCCGATGAACCTGCTGGGCACCCGCGCCGCCTTTGTTTATCCGACGTTCAGCGATTACCGCGCGGCCGTCGAAGCGGCGAACACGACGCTGAACGTCGCCGCGCTGGTGGGCCACACCGCGCTGCGCAGCAATCACCTCGACGATCTGTTTCGCACCGCCACGGTCGACGAAATTGCCGCGATGCGCGAGCAACTGCGCGAGAGCCTGGAGGCGGGTGCACTGGGCTTGTCCACGGGCCTGGCATACGCCAGCGCGTTCTCGGCGTCCACCGACGAAGTGATGCAGTTGACCGAAGAACTGACGGCATTCGGCGCCGTCTACACCACCCACTTGCGCAGCGAATTCGAACCGGTGCTGGAGGCCATGGACGAGGCGTTCCAGATCGGCCGCCATGCGAAATCCCCGGTGATCATTTCCCACCTCAAATGCGCTGGCGCCGGTAACTGGGGCCGCAGCCCGCAGTTGCTGGAATCCCTTGAGCGTGCCGCACAAACCCATCCGGTGGGCTGCGATTGCTATCCCTATGCGGCGAGCTCGTCGACCCTGGACCTCAAGCAAGTTACCGACGCCCATCGCATCACCATCACCTGGTCGACGCCGCACCCGGAGATGGGCGGCCGCGACCTGATGGACATCGCTGCCGAGTGGAACCTGTCGTTGCTCGATGCCGCCCGCCAACTGCAGCCGGCCGGCGCGGTGTATTACGGGATGGACGAGGCGGATGTGCGCAGAATCCTCGCGCATCCACTGTCGATGGTCGGCTCCGATGGCTTGCCGGAAGACCCATTCCCGCATCCACGCCTGTGGGGCGCGTTCCCGCGGGTGCTGGGGCATTTCAGCCGTGACGTAGGGCTGTTTGCGCTGCACACCGCCGTGCACAAAATGACCGGGCTATCCGCCGCGCGATTCGGCTTGAAGGAGCGGGGCGAGATCCGCGAAGGGCATTGGGCCGACCTGGTGTTGTTCGACCCGGCGACCATCCGCGACGTGGCGGACTTCAATGATCCGCAACGGGCCGCAGAAGGCATCGACGGCGTGTGGGTCAACGGCGTTCTGAGTTACTGCGACGGTCAGGCGAACGGACGCAGGGAAGGGCGGTTTCTGGCGCGGGAAGGGGATCTGCGAGACGGGTTTGAGTGAGGATTGGGGGTTGCGTCACAATGATGGCGCATTGATATTAAAGAATGCCATGCCCCAGCCGAATTGCTGACGTACAGCCCGACTCCACTCCGGGCCATTTCCGTCTGGGAGCAACGCGATGAGCCTCGGCAAAACCACCCCGATCCTGCGGATCTTCGATGAGATCACGGCCATGGAGTTCTACGTCGACTTCCTCGGATTCAAGGTCGACTGGCAGCATCGTTTTGAACCCGGCTTCCCGTTGTACCTGCAGGTATCGCGCGGTGAATGCTTGCTGCATCTGTCCGAACACCACGGGGACGGCACCCCGGGCTCGGCCCTGCGCATCGAGACCGATGAACTGGAAGTGTTCCAGCAGCAATTGCTGGCCAGGGAATACCCCTTCGCTCACCCGCAAATTCAGGCGATGCCGTGGGGCAGCCAGGACATGACCGTGACGGATCCGTTTGGCAATCGGTTGGTGTTTACCAATGCGATCAGTGTTTGAGCATCTGCGGTGACAGTCGGATCGCCATCGCGGGCAAGCCCGCTCCCACAGGGCCCGGTGAATACCTGTGGGAGCGGGCTTGCCCGCGATTGGATCGTTGATTCAGCGCTGAGCGCACGTCAGACGCGGAAGTGACTCACCATCGCCTGCAACTGATTCCCCAAGCGCGCCAGTTCAATACTGGATGCTGCCGTTTCGTCGCTGGCCGCAGCCGTCTGTTCGGAGACGTCGCGCACGTTGATGATGCTGCGGCTGATCTCTTCGGCCACGGCGCTTTGCTGTTCGGCGGCGGCTGCGATCTGCTGGTTCATCGACTGAATGTTGGACACCGTGCGGGTGATGCTTTCCAGTGAGGCGCCGGCCTTGCGGGTCAGGGCCACGCTGCTGTCGGTCAGGACACGGCTGTTGTTCATCACCATCGCCACTTGCTGGGTACCGTTCTGCAGACCCGCCACCAAACCTTCGATTTCTTCGGTGGATTTCTGTGTGCGCTGGGCCAGGCCGCGGACTTCGTCGGCCACCACGGCAAAACCACGTCCGGCTTCACCGGCACGCGCCGCTTCAATGGCGGCATTGAGTGCCAGCAGGTTGGTCTGTTCGGCCACGGCCTTGATCACATCCATCACGCTGCCGATCTTGTCGCTTTCCTGTTGCAGCACGCTCATGGCTTCGGTGGAGCGCACCACTTCACTGGCCAGGCGTTCTATCTGGGCAATGGCTTCGCCAACCACTTTGTCACCTTCGCGAGCTTCACCATCGGCCGCGGCTGCCGCTTGCGAAGCGTGCTCGGCATTGCGTGCGACTTCCTGCACGGTGGCAGTCATTTCGTGCATGGCGGTGGCGACCTGATCGGTTTCAACTTTCTGGCTGTTGACCCCGGCGCTGGTCTGTTCGGTCACGGCCGATAATTCCTCGGCGGCGCTGGCGATCTGGGTGACGCCATCGCGGATGCCGCTGATCAGGTCGCGCAGGGTTACGCCCATGCGCGCGATGCCTTGCTGCAACACCCCCAGTTCATCGCGGCGTGTCACCCGGACGTCGTGGGTCAAGTCGCCGCTGGCGATGCGATCGACCACGGCCAGTGTGTCGCGCAGCGGGCCGGTGATCTGCCGGGTAATGATGACGGCGGCAATGACACCGACCAACAATGCCAGCAACGTGCTGACCAGTTGCAGGGTGCGGGCCTTGGCGCTTTCGGCATCACGGCGGTCGAGTTGAATCTGATACAGCGCATCGCTGAGGCTGACGATGGCGGCACCCTCTTCGGTCATTTCCTTGCGTGCCTGCACCACCTCGTTACTCGCGGTTTTGTAGGCTTGTAACGCACTGCGGTAGTTGCCCAGGGCGGTTTCCAGTCGACGCAGTGCGTCTGGCTCTACGTCAGCGAAATGCACATTGAGCTGTTTCAGGCTGGCGATGGCGGCATCCAGTTGGGCGACGGCTTTTTGCTCGGTGTCGGCATTGGTGGTCGCGGTGTAGCCGCGTACTTCGTAGCGGGCCAGCAAGAAGGCTTCCCTGGCAGCGGTGATGGCCTGGAACTGTTCGAAGCGCTGATCGCTCGGCGGCAGTTGTTGCACGCGGGTGTTGAGGTCGTTGATCAGCGTATTGGCGGTTTCGGCATTGGCGGTCATGGCATCGCGGGCGCTGTTGCCGGCGCGGTAGGCGCCACGCATCTTGTTCAGGGACGTCTTGTAGGCGTCGATGACGGCGCCTTGCTCTTTGAGCAACTTGAGGTTTTCCGGGCTCTTGAACTTCACCAGCAGCGCTTGTTGTTGAGCGGAAAAGGCTTCGAGGGTGGTCTGCACGCTTTGGGCGTTGGTTTCGTCGCCGTTGGTCAGCATGTATTGCAGGCGCGCGACCCGTAGTTTGGTCAGGCTGGCGTTGAGCTGGGTGATGTCGCTCATCCAGTTGCTGCGGTCAATCAAACTGCCCAGGCTGGTCCAGCCGGTGAGGGCGAGCACGCAGGTCAAGGCGAGGACCAGGCCAAAGCCCAGGCCCAGTTTCAGGTTCACGCTGATGTTGCCGAACCAGCTATTCATCAAAATTCCTCCAGGAACGTGTTGCTTCTTGATCGTCGGTTGGCTGGAAGATTGTTGTTTTTAGGGCCAGCAAGCGGTGTAGCAAGTGTTTATCGGCCGCAAACATGAGAGCTGAAAGGTTTTTTCAGGGGATCTGTAACAAGGTTTTTGCAGGGTTTTGAGCTTTTTTTCACAATCGTTTCACTTTGAGTCGACGCCCTCCTGTCTAGTCTCATGGCACTATTTTGAGTGGTGCATGCCGGCGAGGCGGCCTGATGTGGTATTGATACTGAGTCTTTTCGGCGTAAAACGCTCGATCGATCTGAGCCGGCTGGCCCGTCATCGCAATGCAATCGTGGTGCTGGCCTCGGCGTTGCTGGTGATACTCCTGACAATATTTCTCCTGCGGCCCGCCGCCGTGCCGGACCTGGCCCATGGCAATGTGGCCGGTGCCCAGGCATTGCTGGCCGGTTGGGCCAAGGGCGACATGATCGTGCTGGTACGCCATGTCGAACGTTGTGATCACTCCAGCGCCGCCTGCCTGGTGGGCAACGACGGTATTACCGAACGCTCGCGTAGCGTCGCGGTGGCAGTCGGTGCGCACTTCGAGCAGTTGGGGCTGAACAAGGCCGACATCTACAACAGCCCGATGCTGCGAACGGCACAGACAGCAGCCTACATGTTCAACAAGGTCGGCACCGGTGAGGACTGGCTGATCAGCTGCAAGGGCACTATGCTGCGCGACGCTTTGGCGCACAAAGTGGCCGGACGCAACCTGATTCTGGTGACCCACAGCGAATGCATGGAGCAGCTCGAGAAAGACCTCAAGTTGTCAGGCTCCACTTTGGGCTACGGCGCTTCGTTGTTTATTTCCGCCGAAACGCCACAGACACCTCGCATGCTGGGCTTCATCGACGCCGCGGACTGGCAATCGGTGACGGGCAAATGAATTCATCTTTTTGATCAGGACACACGATGCAGAGTACTTCCCACCGTTTTTACTGGCTGAATTTCGGCATTCCCCTGGCCTGCGCGGCCGTGGTCTTCCTGATGTTCGACATGACCTCAATCGACCGCGCGTTCAGCAATCTGTTCTTTGATCCAATTTCCCAGACCTTTCCAATCGACCATGTTCGCCTCTTTGAGCAACTGACCCACAAGTGGGCGCGGATCATTCCCAACTGGACCGCTGAAATTGCGTTGATTGGGGCAATCCTGTCGTTTGTCTGGCCGTTGCTCAATCCGCCAAAACATCCGCGACTGGGCAACTTCCTGGAGCGGACCAAAGCCGCCCCTGTGCTTCGATTTGCCAGGGACCATCGTCGGGATTTTCTGTTTGTGGTGTTTGCGTTCGCAATTTGCACCGGGGTGATTCATTTCCTGAAGTCGCATACCAGCGTGTACTGCCCGATTGAAACGACGCTCTACGGTGGAAAAATTGCCCACGTCGAGTGGTACGAGAATTTCCAGCTGTTCAGGGAAGCAGGCGACGGCCGCTGCTGGCCGGGTGGCCATGCTTCCGGGGGCTTTACCATGTTGGCGCTGTATTTCGTTGCGCGTCGCTACCAGTGGCGCTTTTCCAAAGCGGTGATGTACGGGTCGCTGCTGCTGGGTTTCGTCTACGGCACCACGCGAGTGCTGCAAGGCTGGCACTACATGTCCCACACCCTCTGGGCCGGGATCTTCGTATGGCTGGCGTGTTTGCTGACGGCGCTGGCGTTTTACGGCCGGGCGCGGCTGGATCAGCCGGTTCTGCAAAAGCATGAACGGCGGGTAGCTGTAGCGCAGGCTCAGGCAGCCAGTTAATCCAGATGTCGAAATGTAAAACCCGTGATCCCCAGGGATCACGGGTTTTTTTTATTGCCCTACAAAGTAGTAATCCTGCTTCCCGACCTTCATGGATTTGAGCACTTTCAAGGGGGCGGGCGGTTCTTCATTGGCAGCCATGACCGCTACGTTGGAAGGCGACGCCGTCAGGAACTCATGCAGCTGCGCCTCGGTATCCAGTCCTTTGAGCACGCGGTGGGTATAGAACACGCTGGCGCCGCCCAGGCGTTCGCTGGCCTGATACAGCGCGACCTGCTGACCGTTGGCTTGCAGGGTCTGGATCTGCTCGGTCAGTGGCAGGAAGGACAATTTGCGATCGGCCTGGGGGAACACCCATTGTGCAGCGGCGAGGTAGCTGACGATCACCACGGACAGCGTGCCAGCCACCACGCTGCGACGATGTCGGATAATGCTGCTCATCAGGGGCGGGGCGTCTTGCCGCGCCTTCAGTCTTGCGTACAGGACGCTCGCGTACTCGGCGGCGATGACAGCTGCCGCCGGTGTCATCGACATCAGGTACACAGTGCGTTTAGTCGACGCCAACGTCAGCATGACGAACTGGGCCAGGATCCACAGGGTGAAGAACAGCAGGTAACGGTTGGCCATCAGGCTTTTGCGGAAATGCCACAACCCCAGATACACCAGAATGTTCCAGGGCAAAAACGCCTGGGGCAGTTTGGCCAGATAGTAGTAGAACGGTTCGTGATGACCGGCTTCCACGAAGGAGCCACTGAAGCGTCCGACGCTGTTGGTCAGCAGCAGCTCCGTCAATGCCTGGATGCCGCCGCGCTGATACAGCAGCGCCAGCCAGATCATCAGTGGCAGCAACCCCAGCATTGTCAGCAGCCCCGGACGTACCCAGTGCGAGAGGTACAGACGCTTGTCCATCAGGCTTTCTGCGAGCAAAAAGGCGAAGATCACCACCCCCGGCATTGCCAGTCCCAGGATGCCTTTGCTCAAGGTAGCGATGGTGATGCCCAGGGCGAACAGCAGCGCATTGCCCAGGCTCGATTGGCGGTGGCCCTGGAAGAACGCCAGTAGCGTCAGTGTCACGCCGAAGGCGAGCAACGCGTCTTCGCCGACGCTGCGCACGTTACTCCAGTAACTGGCCATGGTCGCCAGCAGAAGAGCAGCAGTCCAGGCAAGGATTGTCGGCCGGCCGAACCGACGCAGCATCGTGAACAACAGCATCACGCTGAACAATCCGGCGAATGCCGAGGCAAGTCGCACTGCCCACGACGTGCCGCCGAAGATGCGAATGGCTCCGGCATCGAGCCACAGGCTCAGGGGTGGTTTTTCCAGGAAGGGTACGCCGAACAGGTGGGGCGTCACCCAGTCATTGTCCAGGTGCATTTCCATGGCAATGCCGGCGACCCGCGGTTCGGTGGAACCTTGCAACTGGTGATTGCCGAGGGCGAAGAAAAATAGCAGCGCGGCAAGCAGAAAAAGTGAAGAAGAGTAGCGTGACATGAGATGTTGGTAGCCGAAGAGGGGGGTAGAGCTTTCAAGCATACAAAGCGAATCCTTAACAAAGCGTGAACGCGGTGTGAAAGCTTAGGATAACTGTCTGGACCAGCACTGATCAGGGTCTTCATAGACCTTGCTGACCAGCGCCGTCAGTACATGATCCTGCCAACGCCCGCCGATGTTCAGGTACGCCTTGGCATAGCCTTCGCGCTCGAAACCCAGGCGCTCCAGCAACCGGGCGCTGCGCTCGTTGTCGGGGATGTAGTTGGCCATGATCCGGTGCAGGTTCATGGTTTCGAACATGTAGCGGATGCCCGCTTGCAGGGCTTCATGCATCAAGCCCTGGCCCTGGCGGGATTGGTCGATGTGATAGCCGAGGTAGCACGCCTGAAATGCCCCGCGAATGATGCCGCTGAAATTGCACGCACCGATCATCTGCTCGCTGTCGCGATCCAGCACGGCAAAGTGCACCGCGTAGCCGTCTTCAAAGGCAAAGGCCTGCTGCGCCAGGCGCGAGCGGATTTTTTCCGGGCTGTAGTAATCGTCAGGCCGAACCGGCGACCAGGGGGCAAGGTGGGCCTGGTTGCGTTGGTAGAAATCGCTTTCCAGTGGCGCCTGGCTGGGGCTGAGGATGGCCAGCGTTACGCGTTTGCACGGCAGGGTGAGGATTGTCATCGAGCGCTCCGGGTTGCGGTGGACGATGACCAATCTACAGGCAAAAAAAAGCCCGCGGGAGGGCGGGCAAACCGTAGTTTCTTGAATGAGCGAGGGAAATGTACAGGTTGCGACCAGGACCAGGGGTGAAGAAATGTTCATTTGTCCGGCGATGGCCGGCGCGCCCGAGGCTAAGGCAAATGATCTGCCGCAAAATCCGCTTCCGACCGCGCGCGCAAGCGGCCCTTGCGACAGGCCTGCTGGAAGCGCATGAAGTCGCGTTCGTTCTGTTCGGCATAACCCTTGGCGTATCGGTGGAGTGCATCAGCCAATGCGTCTCCCTTGCCGATGTAGCCAGTGATGTGCGCGGCGTAGCCTGACGACTTGGCGTGGGCATTGGCCAAGGCACGACCACAGACCCTGCCGTAGGCCGCAAAGGTCTCGGCGTCGAACGTTTCGAGCTCTGCGGAGACTTTCATATCGCGCAACTGACGCACATAGAAATGACGACCGTTCGGGCCGGTGGTCCAGCCAAGGAACAGGTCGCTGGCCGATTGCATCAGGCGCTGGCCATCGACGACTCGCTGCCCTTCATGCCGTGTCCGTGACTTGCTTTTGACGTAATTGGCGATCACGGATTGGCGTGCTTCCTTGAATTGCAGGAAGAGCGGGAACTCTTGTTCGTCGGTCAGCAAAGCCACCAGGCATCGGGTGCCAACGCTGCCGACACCCACCACCTTGAACGCCATGTCGTGAACCTGAAAGCGTGACAACAGTGCCCGGCGGTCAGTCTGCAAGGTGGCGCGGTAGTCGCGCATGAACGTTTCATACAGCGGCTGCCAGTCGGAAAGGCGCAACCAGTCATCCTCGGCATCCAGCAGGGTGGTGTTGTCGTGCAGGTGGAAGATTTCCGGCAAGTCATCACGAATGACCAGGCGACCCTGGGCGTCACGCTCGCTGATTTTCGGCAGCAGTTCGGCGTGGGTGCGACGTTCGGCTTTTTCGATGGCGCGCTCTACATGCTCAAGTGCGCTTTTACGCGCCTGTTCGCGCAAGTCGTCATAGGAAATGGATTCGTACCAGGTCTCCAGGGTGCTTTGTTCAGCGCATTCGAGCATGGTCTGTTGATAAGCGCGCACCGCTTCATGGCAGACCGCTTCCTCGACCGAGCTGCCGTGACGCAGGTCGCGGGCGGCCACCAGAAAACTTGCCACCAGGCGTTTCAAGTCCCACTCCCAGGGCCCGGGATGCGCTTCATCGAAGTCGTTGACGCTAAAGACCAGATTGCGTTCGGGGGTGGCGAAGCCGCCGAAATTCATCAAGTGACAGTCACCACAGATCGGCGACACCAGGCCCATGTTCGGCGTGCCCGCCAGATCGTGCGCTTGCAGCAACGCATTGCCGCGAAAGAAAGTGAAGGGTGAGACCAGCATGCGCCCATAGCGCAATTCGACCAGCGACTTGACCCGCCCCTCGCTCGACGCCTTGATCAGCGGAATCGGATCACGGTTGCCTTTACCCAGCGTTGCCTGTGCGCTGCGCGAGCATTTCTTGCGAGCGTCCTTGCCTTGTTTCAAGCGATCTTTGAGGGTCGTCATTTGGGCTCTATCGGCAGGGTGTGTAATGTATGCCAAGTGAGTGTAGAAGGAGTTGAAAGCGCCGTGCCTGCTGCCTCCAAGTTAATGGCCTGAAAATGCGGGCAATCGGCAGCACTGATGCGGGGGCGCCAATCGGGCCATGCTTGGGATGGAAGGAGTGGTGCGCTGGCAAAGCGCCGGAAAGGGAGGTTGCTGAAAAGGCGCTGGGATCGGCGTGAATCCGCAACTGCTCACGGCAGAATTCCAGAGTGCAGATGCAACGAAGCCCGCACTGGGCGGGCTTCGTTGGGTTTTGATTGGTGGGCCGGGGTAATCTGAACTGATCGTATATCCATTTGATTTTTATAAAAAATTATCGGTTAACTTTACTGGTGGAATACCTATTGGAATACCGTTTCGTCAAGGATGCTTTGAAATAGCCATCGATGGCTGACACGGCTCCTATTTGGGTGCAAAAAAGTGGCCAAACTGAATGTCAGATTCCCACTCCTCTCAACTCACGCCTTCCTTTTGAATTGCACCTTTTCTGACGCGTGAGTCGTTTTTCGCTGCGGGTATACCCGGCGTCGCGTTTGTCTGATGGGCGATGAGGGGCGCGCGGGCAGGTAGCTTGCGCATCATCTGCTACTGGCAGCCCAATGATGGATAGTCATGTTAGCGATTTAAGGCAAGGAGAGCGTGAGAGCCTGACCTCCGACCAGGAAAAGCCCAAACAGGGCGTCACCGAAGTGCTGAGAGAGCGAGGTGCCAAATGAAAAAGCGCGATCTGCTTGCCGAGATGATGCAGGGCGTCAGTAAAGTGCTAACCCATCGCGAAGGCATGAACATCTTGTGTCAGTGTGAGCTTGAAAAAATGCCGGCATCCGAGGCTATCGCTGCTTATTAGATCGATGTTTCTGCAAGACGATGCGTCTGTCCCAACATGTATTTGTACGTCCTTTCCGTGTCAGCAGGGAGACACTGGGAAGATGGGCGCAGGGAAGAGCGAGGTCCAATACCCAGTCTGCAGTATTCAAGTTGGATGAAAAATATTCAGACATGGTAGGGCGTCTGGAGAATTTCTGATATCCAAGCCCCCGAAAAAATAGGGGCTTTTAATCGGCATATGCTTTGCCTGGCCGCTAAAGACTGTTGGTTAAACATCCAGCAGTGGCCGGAGCTTTTCTGCAATATAGATTCCCTTCTCTTCCTCCATCTGCAGCAGAATCTCTAATACCTGGGTTCGTTTCAAGTCATATTTTTCTACTAGCTTGTCTAGGCGCTTGATTGCTTTGTTTGACAAAATAAAGTTGTATTGTTTTTTGTCTGTCTGTTTCTCTCGATACTTGTTTTGACTCCAGCGCTTTTTTATTTCCTCGACGAGCAGTTTTACCTCCGCTGGGCCCATTACCAACGCGTCAAAAAAAATAACTAATTCTTGATGGCTTTGGATTTTGTCAAGGATCCATGGGAGGAATTTGTGCTTGTTGTGCACTATGTCCCAAGCTGCTTCCAGCTTTTTTTGTTCGTCGGACCCTTTGAACCAGTCAAATATTTTGTCGTTTGATTTTTGCTGTTTCCAAAGGGTTTCAAGTTGGAGTATTTCATTTGACTTACTTTGTGGATCTATTTTCCAGAAGTCAATCAAGGCTAATGCGAGTTCGTATTTTGGTAGAGTGTTTAGTGTGTGCATGTGTGGGATTGGTGTTTTTTGTTGTAGTCGTTGAACTATCCACCCGATTTGTCTTTCATCTTTGGTGATCCATTGTAGATATTCATCGGAGATGAAATAGTAGTTTTTGTTGGTCTCGATCTCTATTTTTAGCTGGGGATGTTGGTCGATAAACTTTGCCATCTCGTCCCTTATCCCGTGGCTTCGCAATTCGCCGATCTGAAAGCTTGGTACGGATGTCTTTAAATACAGCCACAACCAGTTAGTGAATCTTGTATTTGTGTCTATGTTGCTTATGGATTTTGCGAGTTGGTCGTGTCTACTAACTTCCATGGTGGTTTCTCCTGGATTTAAGAATTAGTATTCTCTATTTGTTTCTAGTAGAAATCAAGTGGAAAAAATGGTGTTTATTGATGTAATTTTATCTGATTTCTAGGGCATTTATAGTAGATTAAAATATGCTTGGATCCACGGATTTTCTGGATTTTATATGGCGTGGGTTGACGTTGCGCAGTAGTAATGTGGCTGTAAGCCGCTCGTATAAATCGCTCCTCACGAAGAAGCTCCTCGGAGGTGATTGCTTAATAAAGTTGATCGCGTTAGATGATCATTGAACGGTGCTGATTCGAAACGACGCTTTTCCCAATATGATGAGGGACGCCTTGAGGCGCTTGGAGTTTTTTGGTGTGTGGGGGTGGTCCTCACTTATTGGTGATGTAAAGATTTACGTGGCTCGCCAATCCATTGAGTGGATATGAGGAGCTCAATCATGAAAATAATTCGACTGAATCAAGTGAAGGATGTAACGGGGCTGGGGCGCTCTACCGTTTACAAGTATATCGCGGAGGGATCATTCCCAAAGCCGATTTCATTGGGGGATCGCTGTGTTGGCTGGCTCGAGAGCGAGATCCACGATTGGATCTTGGCGAGAGTCGCAGAGCGTGATCTGCAGGAGCCTGCAGTTGCTTGAGGATGGCAGCGATCTAGTGGTAAAGCGACAAATTTATTACTTTGCTTGATTTAAGAAAGCAACATGGCTGGGGGGCGTCCATCCAGTCATGATGTTTTTTTGTCGGAGTATAAGTTTTTTTGAAAGTGATGGTTTTTTAATTGATTTCCTCAATGTTTATTGTGTTTGGGGTTGTTCGTCTTTTCGGTATTGGTAGTATGCTTTAGTAGTGTCGATTGGTAGTGCATGTCTGTAGTTGAAATTTCTTTATGTTATTGCTTCCAGGCTAAATTAGCTAATCGTCTGTGTTGGCTGTCGTTAGTGTGTCGAGGTGCATTTGGATGGGTGTCAGGTGCTCAATACAGCACTTGGTACAGCTTTGTCTGTTTGTGAGGCTCAGTAAAAATGTACTTGGTGTACTGAGGGTATGAACCTAAGCCATGGAGTACCAGCATGACTCGCCATCCTAGCAATACAAACTTGACTCTTCACTACGAAAATATCTACCAAGGTTTGCCTGTGCAGGTAGCGAAGGGGCCTTTTATCAGTGAGTATCTAAACCGTCTTTACCAGACGGTGGGTCGAGCACTTACTCAGTACCCCCGTGTATTTGCATTCAGGTTTGATTTACGACTTCCTGCCGAGGACCAGTTACCTGAGAATGCTTACACGAACGAAGTGATTGGCCGTTTCATTGAGTCATTCAAGGCCAAAATCAAACATAATCGGAATAAAGCCCGACAACTGAACAAGTACGCCCATGACAGCAACGTTCGCTTCGTCTGGGCACGTGAGCAAGGGCAGCATGGAAGGCCTCACCACCACCTGGCAATCTTGCTGAATTACGATGCTTTCAATGCACTGGGCAAGTTCGAGCCGGGCAGGGATAACATGTTTAACCGTTTGGTGGAGGCTTGGGCCAGTGCTCTGGGCCTATCTGTAGAAGCGGTCAGCGGCTTGGTCGAGATCCCGGATAACCCCTACTATCACCTGCTTCGTGACGACCTGGTTGGACAGGCCGAGTTCTTCTATAGAGCTAGCTACCTCTGCAAGTCGGCTACCAAGGGCTTTGGTGATGGTCATCACGGCTTTGGGTCTAGTCGGATCTGATACGACTCGTTTGGCTTTACATGTAGTGCTGGCTAGCGCCGGATTTAGTCAATCGTCGCTGGCTGCAGAAAGGATGTGCATGCAATATCGGCAGCAGCCGACGCTGAGTAATAGCGCTCAATGCAAAAAAAATAGTGGCTGAGAGGGATGACTGCCCTGGCATTAGCCAAGGGCAGTCTGTCGGACGGTGTGAGGCTAAGAGTTACACGTAACCTCGTTCAGCCAACGATACGCAGCCTTCATGACCTACAACCACATGATCCAATATTCGGGTACCAACCATGTTCAGGGCGCTCTTGAGGGTCGTGGTTAGTGTGCAATCGGCTTGGCTGGGTTCTGGGTCACCGGAAGGATGGTTATGGACCAGAATCACGGCTGCCGCATTGTGCTCCAGGGCTATCTTGACCACTTCCCGTGGGTACACGCTGGCTCCATCCAGCGTGCCTCGGAACAGCTCCCTGAAGCCAATAACCCGGTGTTTGGCATCGAGCAGTAGTAGCGCAAAGACTTCGTACTCGTGGTACTGCAGCAGTGTTTGCAGGTGGCTAAAAACCTGCTTTGGCTCAGTCAATGCCCGGCCTTTAGACAGACGGCTCATTGCCAGTTGTTGCGCCATCTGCAGGATGTCAGCCTCGGTAACCGGGGATTCCATGACATAGGTGCCGGTTGTTTCACCGGCTATCAGCTTGTGATATTTCATGCGGGTATTCCTGAGCGAATAGGGAGAGCGCAGAAGAGTTTGAGAAGGGGTTACTGAACCGAAGATCTGTCTTTGTGCCGCGAGGCTTGCGACTCCAGCTTTTGGGCGAGTGAGGGTTTGTCGGGCACTGCCAGTTGGGCTTGAAGCTCTATGTGGTTGTGCTGATCCTCAAGGGAGGGAAAGAACTCCTCAACGATGGCACAGGTGTCTTCCTCGCTGTCTTCAAAGGCCCCATTGTTAAAGCCCTGCCGGGCCGCTTGATCCAAGGCGCTCTGGTCAAAGCCAGAGGCTTGTCGGGTCTCCTCCAATTGTTTGGCTGTGAGTAAGGCATCCTCCATGCCCAGGCCACTGCGTACTGTGATGTCTACGTAGAAAATCGGTGTACCGTGGCTTTGGCGAGTGGACTTGCCCCGCAGACGCAACTCCAGCGGTAGGCAGGCCAGTCGATCGCCGGAGATTGCTTGCAGGTAATGGAGACGCGCTGCCAGGGTGCGGATGCTGTTGTAGCCTGTGGTGCGAAAGACAAAACTGCCCAGCGTATCTTCATCACCAATCACCACGTTGAGCCGGCCGTAAGGCTTGCAGGCATTTCCTTGAGCCAGTGAACAGCCATCCGGTGAAGGGCAGGGCAAAGACTGAATGCCGTCCTTGGTCAAACGCTTGCAGGTCTCGCCATTGCCGACGCACAGCGGCCGCCCAGTGTTACGGTCGAACAGGCTGTAGTCAGCCCGAAAGTTGAGTTCTGGCTCGTTGAACAGCAGCCGGATCGGAATGCTGCGCAGTTTGCCGTCCTGGCCATTGCGCAGTTCTTCGTTGAGGGGATGCAGTAACCAGCCGTCACGGCTCTGTACTTGGGAGGTGAGGGTGAATTGATCGTCCTTTTCCGGCAGACGCTTGCCGTTCTTTTCGACGACCTTGCCGATGGATATTCGGCCCAAAATCGGCGGTGTGATGGCTAAACCTTTGAGCATGGGAGTTCTCCTGTATCTGAAATAGAAACTCCACCGAGACCGCATGAGCAGCCAGGGTGGCATTGGAGAGAAAGGGCATGGGGATAAGGTCGGAGCGAACAAACGTTCAGGCCAGCAGAAAACGTCGACTGCCGGCTTTGGTGGTCGAGTAGCGGACTTGCAGATGGGGCTTTTCTTTTAGTAGACGGGGGATATCCAGGGTCACGCTGTCTTTGGCTTTCTTCCAAGTGATGCAGCCGGTTGTGAAGGTCGCCCGACTGGCATCTCCCATGGCCTGTTGTAACGTTTGCTTGAGTTGAGCTTCCTGCTTCTCCTGCAAAGCAATTGACTCGCGCACGCTCTGCAGTTCGGTAAAGGTTGTACAGAGTAGCGTGTCCTGGCTGAAATCCAGGCTTTGCCCACTGTCCTGTGGATACAGACAGCGTAACGCCTGCTCCGCCGAGGCAGAACCGTCTGCCGGTGGCGGTGTATCGCTGACCACGTAATCCCAGAACAGCTGCTCCAGGTCGATCAGCTGAGCAATCAGCGCTTCGTCGCGTTCGATGCGATGGATTTCCAGGTGCTGGCCACCGAGCAGTACCGCCACATCAGCGGCCTGCTTGCCGGTGACGGCGAGCTGGTGCATGACTTGCAACTGCACATACTCAGGCACACCCTCTTTCCAGAGGCGTGCGCCGTTTATGCCGGCGGTTTTGCATTCGAGAATCTGCACGTCTGAGGCGCCGATCACCTCACGGTCGATGTTGGCCAACATCCAGGGCAGTTTTGGATCAGGATGCTGCAGCACCGCATTGACCCGGCGCACCCGGTGACCACTGCGCCGGGTGTAATGTGTTGCGACAATCGGCTCCAGGATATTGCCCCAATAAGCAGGGCTCTCTTCATCCTGTGGATCGATCTTGGGCAGGGAGCTATCACGCCCGGTTTTCTCCAGCCACAGCTCCAGCTGGGATTTGTAAGGATTTAGGCCCACAGCAGCGGCGGCATCCGAGCTTCCAATACCTTGTTTGCGCACGGCCAACCAGTCCTCGCGCGGCAGTTGTTTAGTCCCCACCAGACGTAAGGCAGGACGGGGTTTGCTGCTGGGTTGTTGCAGAGTTTGTGTGCCCATGATGTTTTCCTGTGCGGCATAAAAAACGCCCGGCCAGCAGAAGCTGACCAGGCGCTTTAATGATTGAATAAGTGAGTGGGGCTAGGCGGCGAGTTGCAGTGCGGCCTGCAGGGCGCGATGTTTGAGGGCAGCACCTTGGCCAAACCAGGCCGAGTCCATGCGGTATTCGGTACTTCGGGCACGCCGCTCGTGATCAACGTATTCGGTCACAGCATTGAGCAAGCCCCAGGCGGTTCCTTGAGCCGACACCAGTGTGGCGCCACGCCCCTGACCTTCATACAGGCTCTGCACCTTGCGCAGCGCCCGCTCGTTAGGAAGTACTGCTGGTAGTGGGCTGTTGGGGCTGGCATCACACAATACGCTCATGAAAAACCCCAAGGCCTCATGCCATTGAACCTTGTGTTCAGACAGCATTTGCATGCGGTGCATGAAGTCGTCCCATTGCGAGACGGCGATACCTAGCTGCTTCTTCACCGCTTGCGGATCAAAGCGGGTGTTGTGCGGCACTTTGATTGCCCGGGCCCTACCATCCAGAGCGATGGTCAACGTGTTATTGCAGACCACTCGCACCGTGGTGGGTGTTGCGGTGGTGGCCAAGGTGCCGTCACAGGAGGTGGCCAGCAGTAGGTAGCCATTGATCTGATCGTTGCCTTTCAAAGCAGTGGATTGGCCAGTACGGGCCAGAGCCCAGAACTTGCGGCCGCCTTTGAGCACTCCAGCGGTTTCCAGCTCGTAGCCCGAGACCTCAGTCAAATCCCGGTAGAACTCCAGTACTTCACGAGGCTGCACAACCTGGTAGCGGTGGGAGACCACCGACAACGGTGCCTTGGTATCGGAGCGATACAGCACCTTCTGTTCAGGGAAAGAGTGAATCGATCCAAGAGCACCGATGCTCTCGGATTTGAAATGCACTGGACTGTCCTGGATCTTCCAGTCCATACCCGCTTCCCGCTGCCAGACTTCGAGGGGTTGTTTGGGGGAGAGGCGACTGCCCAGGCCATGCCAAGGCGTGGCTCCAACGTAAGCCATTTGTTCAACAAGATGAGCCATGGGAATGATTCCTGACAAGTAATCGATAAAAGGCAGCGTTTCTACGAAAACGCCGCCGGTTCACAACGACTTAACGCCTGACGCTAAAGCGATGACCGCACTCCACGCATTGGTAGTTGTCCAGAACCTTGTCATCAATCTGTTCGCCAATCGTTGCGCCGGCGAGACCACCGGCGACGCCGCCAAACAGCCCGCCGAGAAGGGCGCCGGCAATACCACCCACCGCGATACCGACGGGGCCGCCGATTGCTCCCAGCACTGCGCCGGCTTCCGCTCCCGATAGGGCGCCGGCAGCGCCACTGGCCGCCCCACCAGCGGCGCCAATCAAACCACCTGTTTGCTTTCCGATGTTTTTCGTGATGACTCGTTCAGAGTTGCAGCGAGGGCAAGGGGTATACATACGTAAATCCTCTCAAGTGATAAGCGTGCTGAGCCAAAAAGCAGGCACGCCAAATCCCCTACCGCAGTCATACGGTGGGGCGTTCACAGAGGTGATATAGGTTTGAAATTTTTTTGATTGGGATTTCAAGCAGCAATGAGTTGAAGTCAGGCAGAAAGTCGAGATGTGGTAGGGGGGGCCGGGAACTGGAAATTGAGTGTGCGTTGCTGACGCGCTAGCTCAATGAGTTCACCAATATCCGCGTGTCCGAGCTCAGTCACTCGATCAAGAAAATCGAGCACTTTTACATAGTCCGGCGCGACAGCGACGTTGACCTCGGCACCGTCGCGGCGACACGTAAAGCATTGGGCATTCATCAAAGGAGTGATAGTTAATGGGCTGGTTGCTGATCTGTTACGTAAATCAGGTTGCATCGCAGAGGCTCTAGCTCATACCGGCATTCCCCTTGCCAGCTAGACGTTCGCTACTCACCGCTATCCAATTAAGACCATCAGCCCACCTGAGATACGCCTACGAACATGTGACCTTAGACACTTATGAAGTAAGATGCTGTTTTGATATGAAGCGGGGCCGGTGTCCCAGTAGTTTTCGAGCCCAAGGAGCGCATCAAGGTGGATGCATTTAGCTTTCGCAATCAGGTTATTCGAGATTACGAGCAGTTTGCTCGCAGCTTCACCAATCCGAGAGCTGAGGATATCCGTGCGTATTTGGAGGCTGAGTACAGCACTGGGCGTTACTGGCCATCGCCTTTGGTTCAGGTAAATCCCTTTTTTGTCGCCGGGCAAAATATAGAGCAACTGGTTGCCAACCGGACCCTACACCCGGAGTGCGCGCATATTTTCCGCTTCGGCAAAGAGGGTGGAAAACCAGGCGTGCCGGCGAGCTTGCATAAGCACCAGCAGGAGGCCATTTCTCGCTGCCAAGCAGGTGAGAGCTATGTTCTGACTACCGGCACGGGCTCCGGTAAGTCGCTCAGTTACTTCATCCCGATCTTCGATGCAATCCTCAAGGGCAAGGCGCAAGGAGCCAAAGCGGGCATCAAGGCGATCATCATTTATCCGATGAACGCATTGGCGAACAGCCAGTGTGAGGAGCTGGAAAAGTTTTTAGCTAGCTATGGCGCTGAGCCGCGCCCGGTTACCTACGGTCGCTACACCGGACAAGAAAAGGCCGATGAACGCGATCGAATGCGCATCAATCCGCCAGACATCATCCTCACAAACTTTATGATGCTCGAACTGCTGATGACCCGGCAGAGTGAGCAAGATCGTGCTTTTATACAGGCGGCAGAGGGACTGCAATTTTTGGTGTTGGACGAACTCCACACATATCGCGGCCGTCAGGGGGCGGACGTTGCTATGTTGGTGCGAAGGGTGCGCGAGCGTCTAAATAGTGGGCTGTTGTGCGTTGGCACTTCAGCCACTATGTCCACAAAAGGCACTCTCGCCGAACGCAACAAGGTTGTAGCTGAAGTTGCCGGGAAGATCTTTGGTGCGAAGGTCAAACCGGAAAACATCATCACTGAAACTCTGCAGCGGGTGACACCAGCACTGGAGATCCCCGCTGCGGATGTGCTGGCCAGCGCCATCAACGCCAGCGTGCCTCAGGCCCCCTCCTTCAAGAACTTGCGTGAGCACCCAATTTCCGCCTGGGTCGAGCTGACGCTCGGGCTCTCTCATACCGAAGGTCGTTGGGTGCGAGCAAAACCGCTTAGCATCGAGGAGGCCGCCCGTCGGCTTGCCGATTCGAGCGGAGAGTCGGCCGAGCGTTGCGCAGTCTACCTATCAGAGTTCCTTCTGACGGCTTATCAGTGTAAGGACGTTAGTGGCAAACCTCTATTCGCCTTCCGCTTGCACCAGTTCGTCTCCGGTGCCGCTGACATGTACGCCACTTTGGAGGCACCAGGCACACGCAAGCTGGATTTATCCGGGCAGCTTACTGTTGCCGGTGAGCGCGAACGGCGTTTTTACAGCGTGCATTTCTGCCGCAATTGTGGCCAGGAGTACTATCCGGTTTGGGATGAAGTCGAGAACGGCAATCGCTCATTTGCACCGCGCAGCATCAAGGAAACCAGTCACGATGATGAGGATGTGCACCACGGTTTTTTGATGATCGATCCTCAGCGCAGTTGGGATGGTGAAAACCTCGAGAGTTATCCAGAAAACTGGGTGGAACTGACTGGTAAGGAACCTCGCATCAAGTCCTCCTACCGCAAATACAAGCCGCAGGAAGTCTTTGCCGCTAGCAATGGCCAGACAACCTTGCAGGGCGTGCGCAGCTGGTTTATCCCCGGCAGCTTCCGCTTTTGTTTGTGCTGCGGGGCCAATCAGTCGCGTGGTCGGGACTGGACGCGGCTGTCCGGCCTATCTGGTGAAGGGCGCAGCTCGGCCACCACTATTTTGAGCATTTCCGCCTTGCGCTACATGCTGGGAGCGGACAGCGAACTGGCGGCTGATGCCCGCAAGCTGCTTGGCTTCACCGACAACCGCCAGGACGCTTCGTTGCAGGCCGGGCACTTCAACGACTTCATGCAGATACTGCTGATGCGCAGTGCCTTGTTCAGCTGCGTGCGTCAGCGTGGTGATGATCCGCTCAGCGATAGCCAAATCACGCAGCAGGTTTTCCAAGCCCTAGGTTTCGCGATCGATGATCCGTTGATTCGTAGCGAATATCTGCAGAATCCCGGCAACGTCGCGCCGCGACTGCGCCGCGATGCCGAGGAGACCATGCGCAACATCCTCGGTTACCGGCTGTATTTCGATCTGCGCCGCGGCTGGCGCTTCAACAATCCCAACCTCGAACAGCTTGACCTGTTGCGCATCGAGTACGAGGACTTGCCGACCCTTTGTGACAACGATGCCCGCTGGCAGAAAACCTCCAGGCCTGGAGCCGCAGGTGAACGTCAGGTACACCCGATGCTGGCGCTCGCCAGCTCCACTGTGCGACAGAAGCTGGTGCAGATGCTGTTGGACGTGATGCGTCGCAACTTGTGCATCAAGACCCGTTACCTCGATCGCTACAATCTCGAAGAGTGGAAAAATAAGAGCCGCCAGCATCTCAAGGAACCATGGGCCTTTACCGAGGACGAGATCCTCACCGAAGCCGGTTACGCTACGCTCAGTAAACCTCGCAAAGACCTGAACACGGTGCCCCTGGGCCTGCGTACCCGCTTTGGCCAGATGGTTAAGACCACTTCGTTCTGGGAGGGTGGACATTATGAGCCGCTTAAGGAAGCTAACTACGCACAGTTCATCCAGGACCTGCTGGATATCGTCGAAAGCTATGGGCTGATCGAGGGCGTCGAACTCGAGAAGGGCATTCGCGGTTATCAGGTGCTCGGCGAGGCTCTGCTTTGGCGCATGGGTAAAGGTGATCCACGGCCCGACGTGCTCAACCAGACGGTCAGCCGTAACCCCTATTTCCAGCGGCTCTACAATGGCGTGGCTGACATGCTAGAGAGTCAGCAGCGTGATTTGTTCACCCTAGAGGCTCGTGAGCACACGGCCCAGGTGCCAGCAGAGTTGCGCGAGGAGCGTGAAGAGCGCTTCCGTGCAGGCGACCTGCGCGCCATGTTCTGCTCACCGACCATGGAGCTTGGGGTGGACATCGCCTCGCTCAATACCGTCTACCTGCGTAACGTTCCGCCGACGCCGGCCAACTACGCTCAGCGCAGTGGCCGGGCAGGGCGTTCCGGGCAACCGGCGCTCATCATCACCTACTGCGCTGCACTCAGCCCGCACGACCAGTACTTCTTCCAGGAGCCGCGGCGCATGGTCTATGGCGAGGTCAGCCCGCCGACCTTAGACCTAGCTAATGAGGATTTGGTGGAAAGTCACCTGTTTGCCACTTGGCTGGCGGAAACTGGCTGCAAGCTGCCCTCGACCATCAACACCATGCTGGATATGGAAAGCCCCAGCGAGATGCCGCTGCTCGACGACTATGTGGTTGCCCTTGGCAACAAGGACGCGCTGGCGCGGGCAGGTCGGCGCGGCACTCGCTTGCTGGGCATGTTGCATGACGAGCTAACGAGCGCGCAGGGTATTTGGCTAGACCGCGGCAAGCCTGTTGACGAGGCTGCTGCTCAATGGCTGAATGCCAAGCTTGGTTCTGCCTTCCTACGCTTCGACAAGGCTCTGCAGCGCTGGCGTGACCTCTATGCCTCCACACGCCGGCAGATCGACGAGGCGAGCGCGATCATGACCAACCCGGCTGCGCCCGAGAAGGAGCGCAAGATTGCCGAGCGTCGTCACCGCGAGGCGATGATTCAGCATAATCTGTTGCTGGAAACCAGTGGGGGCAGTCATTCGGATTTCGAGACCTACCGCTACCTGGCCAGTCAGGGCTTCCTGCCCGGTTACAACTTCCCGCGCCTCCCCCTCTCCGCGTTCATACCTGGCCGTATGGGTGGGGTCGGCCGTGACAGCGTGCTATCTCGTCCGCGCTTTTTGGCTATCTCTGAGTTTGGACCGCTGAGCTTGATCTACCACGAGGGCAGTCAGTACCGGGTCAAGCGAGTAATTCTAGGTGTGCGCAATCAGGGCGCCAATGAGGCTCGGGTTGTTACCGAAGAGGCTCTGCTGTGTCCCGCCTGTGGCTACGGACATTTCCGCAATCAGCGGCACTACGAACAGTGCCTCTCGTGCCAGGCACCACTAGCAGGCGGCAAGGTCATCAACAACCTGTTCCGTATTGAGAACGTCAGCACCCAACGGGTTACCCGCATCACATGTGATGAAGAAGAGCGCATGCGACAGGGCTACGAGGTGCGTACCACCCTGCAGTATCAGGAAGAAAATGGCGTGCCCAAAGTAGTCCGCAGCCTGATGTTGGAGGGTGACGCTCCGTTGCTCGACCTGCAATATGCTCCGGCCGCTACGGTGTGGCGCATGAATCTTGGCTGGCGCCGCCGTAAGGATACGGAGATCTACGGCTTCAAGATTGATCCGGTTAGCGGCTACTGGAGCAACGACGAGCAGGCACCCAAGGAGGAAAACGAGAACGCCGAGATCGATAGAATCCAGGCTCAGCGTATCTCGCCCTTTGTCGAGGATCGTCGGAATGTCCTGGTGATCAAGCCTTCGATACCACTCGATGAAGGTGGCATGGCCACCCTGCAGTACGCCTTTAAACGCGGTATTGAGGCTGAGTTCCAGCTTGAAGAAAGCGAGTTGATGGTCGAGCCATTGCCTGGTCGCGACGAGCGCAACAGCATGTTGTTCTACGAGTCGGCGGAAGGCGGTGCCGGGGTGCTCACTCGCTTGGCTACCGATCCGGCCGGACTACCGCGCGTTGCACGCCGGGCGCTAGATATCATGCACTACCGGAGCCCGGACGATAGTTGGTCAGCCTCCAACCTGCAGAACGCAAGCGAGGAGTGCGACGCAGCCTGTTACCGCTGTCTACTCAGCTACTACAACCAGCCCGACCACAAACTGCTGGATCGCAAGCTCAATGAAGTCACTGACCTGCTCTGCGCCCTGGCTAGCGCCACTTTAGAAGTCGGTCACCTGGACGGCGAAGGGCAGGACCACATGGCCAACCTGCGTCAGCAGTCCGCCAGCAGCCTGGAGCAGGCATGGCTGGACTTCATCGAGCAACATCAGTTGCGCAAGCCAGATCTTGCCCAGCATTACCTGGAGCCCCAGAAGACCCGGCCCGATTTTGTTTATCGGGAAGCGCTGGCACTGGTCTATATCGATGGCCCACACCATGAGCAGCCGGGTCAGCGCGCGTTCGATGAGCAGTTGACCCGAGAGCTGATAGACCACGGTTTTACCGTCATCCGCTTCACCCGTGATACCCGTAGCTGGCCCGACGTCGTGCGCCGCTATCCGGACATTTTTGGAGATTTCCGCGCATGACCGCTTTTCAGGAGTTTCAACCCGGCAGCATCGTCAGCGCCCGTGGCCGTGAATGGATCGTACTGCCTGAGTCCGACGGCCCTCGTTTGCATTTGCGCTCATTGGGTGGCTCGGACGAAGATGTAATTGTTATTCACGCTCTACTTGAGCGAGAGGCGCTGAAACCGGCCACCTTTCCGTTGCCCGATGCTACCCAGGCACAGCGCGGTACGCAGAATTCGGCGTTGCTTCTGCGTGATGCCTTGCTACTAAAATTGCGTGCTGGAGCTGGCCCGTTCCGCGCGCTAGGTCACATCAACGTCGAGCCGCGCGCGTACCAATTGGTCCCGCTGTTAATGGCGCTGAAACACGAAGTGATTCGCCTGCTGATCGCCGACGATGTAGGTATCGGTAAGACCATTGAGGCTGGGCTAATTGCCCGGGAAATGCTCGACCGTGGCGAAATCCAACGCTTCACTGTACTTTGCCCGCCGCACCTCTGCGAGCAGTGGCAGGAGGAGCTGCAGCGAAAGTTCAACATACGCGCCGAGGTGGTCACCACGGGTACTGTCGAGCGTCTGGAACGAGGCCTGCAGACCCACACTTCAATCTTCACTGAATACCCCTTCACCGTAGTTAGTCTTGACTACATTAAGTCAGACCGACGCCGCGACGAGTTCCAGAACGCGTGTCCAGAGCTGGTGATCGTCGACGAAGCGCATACCTGTGCCGAAGGCGTTGGTCGCGGTAAACATCAACGCTATCGTCTCCTGCGCGCCTTGGCCGACAACCCAGAGCGTCACCTGTTGCTGCTCACCGCCACCCCCCACAGTGGCAACGAGGATGCCTACTACAATTTGCTCGGCCTGCTGAACAAAGCTTTTATTGGTCTGAAAGATATCTCCCGCGTCGACCATCCGCTGTACAAACAGCTTGGCGATCATTTGGTTCAACGGCGTCGCATCGACATAAGTGAGTGGCAGGACAGCACCAGCTTTCCTCAGCGCGAAACAGCAGAAAAGACGTACCAGCTCAGTGGTTCTTGGGGCGCCCTTTTCAACGATGTGCTCGATTATGCTCGCGAGTTGGTTCGTGAGGCTGAAGGTTTGGGTACCCTGCATCAGCGCCTCAATTGGTGGGCTGCTCTGGCTTTGCTGAGGTGTATCTCGTCCTCGCCTGCAGCCGCCGTGCGCGCATTGCAGACTCGTCTAAAAGGAGCTGCTGGCGATAGTGGCGCTAACGATGTTGCCCAACTGGCGGAAATTGAGGTCATGGGCATCAATACCGTGCTAGATGGCTCCAGCGAACTTGGGCTGTCTTCCGACGACATTGAGCCGGGGGCGGCGCTGGAGCAAGGTGCTGAGCGCCTGCGCAATTTGATCGAAAAGGCAGGTCGCCTTGTCGATGGCAACGATCCAAAACTGCAGCAACTGATCGTCGAGGTGAGGGGGCTGGTCAAGCAGGGATTCAAACCGGTAGTCTTCTGCCGCTATATCGCTACCGCCCACTATGTGGCGAATGCCTTACAGCCACTGTTCAAGGATCACGAAGTGGTTAGCATCACCGGTGAACTCAGTCCGGGCGAGCGCGAAGAAAAGATTCTTGCTCTGCGCGACATCGATAGGCCAGCGATTCTCATAGCCACCGACTGCTTGTCCGAGGGTATCAACCTACAGGACCTATTTGATGCTGTGGTGCACTACGACCTGTCGTGGAATCCAACTCGGCACGAGCAGCGCGAGGGCCGCGTCGACCGCTTTGGCCAGCGTTCTGGCAAGGTGCGTGCACTGATGCTCTACGGAGCAGACAACCCAGTAGATGGGGCTGTGCTGCAGGTGATCCTGCGTAAGGCAGAAAGCATCCGTAAGGCGCTGGGTATTTCGGTACCCATGCCCGAGGACGAAACCCGCATCAGTCAGGCAATCATGCAGACTGTCCTGCTCACTCGTGACGAGATGAAGCACAACTTCTCTTTGGACTTTGGTTTCGGTAGTCAGCAGGCTATCGAGGATGACCTGGAGAGCAAGTGGCAGAACGCTCAAGAAAAGGCGCGGCGCAACCAGACCATTTTCGCCCAGCGAGCCCTCAAACCAGAGGATGTCATCCCGGAATTCACCCGTATGTCCGAGGTGTTGGGCGACGAGGCTGACGTGCGCCGTTTCGTCATATCCGCCTGCCAGGCGCTCAATGCACCGCTGGGTCAGCACAAGCAGTTCATGCGCCTCCCTTTTGCCGAATTGCCCGAGCCACTGCGAGACCGTCTGACCCAATCCGGTATTGATAGACTGCGAAACATCGACTTCAGCTACCCGCCGGCTAGTATGTCCGAGCATATCCACCGCACCCATCCGCTGGTGGCAGGCCTGGCCGACCAGCTTGCCGAGGAGGCGCTTAAAGGCGACGTCAACGCTGCTGCCAGCCGGTGTGGGGCTTGGTTCACCCGGGCGGTGTCACTGCGAACCACCATTATGCTGGTTCGTCTGCGTACCCAACTGACGATGACTCGAACAAGCCAGCGTCGCGAACTGCTCGCCGAAGAAGCTATCGCCGTCGCTGTTAGCGGCCAAAACCTGCCGCAAGTCATTACGCCGACCGAGGTGCTGGCGCTGATGCAACAGCCGGTAAGTCGCAATATGGCTCCGGAGATGCGCCAGCGTCAGGTTGAGCAAGCTTTGGAGCAGGTGCAGGCCTGGCAACCTGCGCTCGATGATATTGCCCGCCAGCGTGCCAACGAACTGCTGAAGGATCACCGTCGTGTGCGCGATGCTGCTAAGGCTAAAGGCACCTATGACGTATATCCGCAACTGCCGGTCGATGTGGTCGGTCTTTACGTGCTGATGCCGGACGCGCAACTGGTCTGAAGCATCAACCGACAGCAATGAATGATCGCTCGCTGGCCAATGCCGGCAGACAAGAAACGGAAAATCACCCCATGACCCGCACCATCCACCGCGAATTCGACAGCCTGCGTATCGAAGGCGGTATTTTCCCTGGCGAGTTCCTCAATACTTTGCGCGACCTCAAACTCAAGGGGCAGGGCAGCACTGACTACGGTCTGCACCGCACGCTTAAGCTGCGTGAGGAGATTAGTCGTTATTGGCGTATCGCCAAGGCTGAGTGGGAGGCCTTCAACGAGGCGCGCCAGCGTCAGGACATTGATCATACTGCGCTGGCCGTAGAGCGCTTCCTGGTGCCACTTCTGCAGCAAGTTTTTGCCTTCAATGATCTGCAGGCCTGTCGCCAACCAGGCTACCTAGGTGAGCGCTGTTTTCCGCTCACTCATGAGGCCGGCTATGTCGAGCAGGACCCAGTTGGCTCAGGGTTTACCTTGGGAGTTGGTGCCAGCAGCGAACCACGCCGTATCGCACATATTCCGATGGTATTGACGGGGCCAGATTTTGATCTCGACAAGAGTCACACAGCCTTTGGGGATGATGGCCGTCGCCGTTCTCCGCAGGGGCTGTTGCAGGGATATCTTAACGCTAGCAGCGAAGCGCTGTGGGGCATCGTCAGTAATGGGCTGGTACTGCGCATTCTGCGCGACAATCCGTCGATGACCCGCCCGGCCTTTATCGAGGTAGATCTGGCTCATCTGTTCGAGGACGATCTTTACTCGGATTTTGTCAGCCTGTGGCTGACCCTGCACTCCAGCCGCTTTCTTGCCCAGGACGGTAAGATCGGCCAGTGTTGGCTCGAGCAGTGGCGCGAGCAGGCAGCGATTGAAGGTGAGCGGGCGCTCGATGATCTGCGCGCTGGTGTGGAGCGGGCTCTACGGGCGTTAGGCAGCGGTTTCGTTGCCCATCCTGCCAACCAGGCGTTACGTGATGCGCTGTCAAGTGGCCAGCTCAACTCCAATGATTACTTCCAGCAATTACTGCGCCTGGTCTACCGCTTGCTGTTCTTGCTCACCGCTGAGGACCGCAACATACTTCATGACCCTGCCAGCGCTACGCCGGAAGCTTTGGGCCTTTATGCCGAGGGCTATAGCCTCAGTTTGTTGCGTGAACGTGCTTATAAGAGGCGCTTCTACGACGACTATGCTGATCTATGGCATTCGTTGAGTATCACCTTCACGGCACTGCGCAGTGGCCAGCCGTTACTAGGCCTGCCGGCACTTGGCGGGCTGTTCGCGGGTGATCAATGCCCGGATCTGGACGCAGCCCAGCTTGGCAACAAGGCGCTGCTGCGCGCCATTCGTGCCGTTACCTGTGTGGAGCGCAAGAGTGGCGCCACACGCATCAACTACCTCAACATGGACACTGAGGAGTTGGGTTCGGTTTACGAGTCGTTGCTCGAGCTGATCCCGCGCATCAACCCGGCTACTTCACCCTGGCAATTTGGCTTTATTGGTGATGCCGAGGGGGAGAGCGACCTGGGCAACGCACGCAAAACCAGTGGTTCTTACTACACCCCGGACAGTTTGGTGCAGGAACTGATCCAGTCCGCCTTGCTACCGGTGATCGACCAGCGGCTCAAGGCCAATCCCGAGCAGCCGCGGGCCGCGTTGCTGTCTATCAAAGTCTGCGACCCGGCTTGCGGCAGCGGCCACTTCCTGCTTGCCGCGGCCCGTCGGCTGGCAGCGAAAGTGGCCGAGCTAGATGCACACGGCGATCAGTACAGCGAAGAGCAATACCGCCACGCCTTGCGCGAGGTGGTGCTGCACTGTATCCACGGTGTTGACCTCAACCCCATGGCTATTGAACTGTGCAAGACGGCGCTCTGGCTAGAGGCGCTGGAGCCGGGCAAGCCGTTGGGTTTTCTCGATGCACATATCCAATGCGGTAACGCGCTGCTTGGTATCAATGAGCTCAAGGCGTTGGAAAAAGGCATTCCAAAAGATGCTTTCAAGACGCTTTCTGGAGATGACAAGGATGTCTGCAAGCAGCTTGCGAAAGAAAACAAGGATGGTCTCAAAGCGCTTGAGAAAGCATTTGATCGCCAGCAGACCATAAGTCTTTCGTTGGAGTCTGCGGTCGGTTACAACGAGTTAGAGGCTCTAGAAGGCTTACCGGACAATACACTTGCCGATATTGCCGCTAAAGATCAGGCTTACCGCGCTTTCCAGCAGCAAGCTCAGGACAGCCGTTTGCTGCACGCCGCCAATCTACTGGTTGGTGGTTTCCTACTGGAGAAGTCCGAGCCTGCGCAGGCCAATATCCCCACCAGCAAGACGCTTTATCTGGAGCTGTTCAGCGAATCCCGCAGTGAGCAGCACAAGCAGCAACTCATTGCAGCAACCGCTGCCTGTGAGCAAGCGCGTGTTCTGCACTGGCCGCTAGTGTTTCCGCAGGTGTTTAGGCGAGGCGGTTTTGACTGCGTGCTTGGAAACCCACCGTGGGAGCGCATCAAGCTGCAGGAGGAGGAATTTTTTGCCTCACGTAGCCAGATGGTTGCCAGCGCGGGGAATAAGGCCGAACGCAGCCAGCGTATTGATTGGCTGTCTCAGGGCCTGCTTGCACAAAATCTATATCCGGGCCAGCAATCGAGCTTTGAGACTCGCAAGGCCGAGCAGCGGCTGTATCGCGAGTTTATCATCGCCCGCCGTACTGCCGAGGCTGCCAGTGTATTTGCCCATGTGAAGGGCGACGATGGTGGACGCTTCCCTCTGACCGGTGTCGGTGATGTGAATACCTACGCGCTGTTTTCAGAAACGATCCGCAAGGTAATTGGCCCGATGGGACGTGCTGGTTTCATCGTCCCGTCCGGACTAGCTACCGATAACACCACCAAGGCGTTTTTTGGTGACCTGATTGAGCAACGGTCGCTGGAGAGCTTCTTTGAATTTGAGAACGAGGGCTATTTCAAGGGTGCGGGTCAGGGGCACATGCTTCGTTTTGCCTTGACCACAGTGCTGGGCTTCCAGCAGTCGTCGGGTGTGACGCGTTTTCTATTCCAAGGCAAGCAGCTTGATGAGTTGCTGGATTCTGAGCGTGTATTCACGCTGACTGCGGAGGAAATTTTTCAGGTAAACCCAAATACCCGTACCTGCCCGATCTTCCGTTCCCGCATGGATGCGGAAATTACCCGCCGTGTATATGCCAAGGTACCGGTACTGGTCAGGGAGGCTGTTGGTGATAAGGCGGAACAAAACCCGTGGGGTATTGGCTTCCTTAGAATGTTCGACATGGCTAATGACTCCTATTTATTCAAGGACAAAAGGGATACCTCGAATGAAGGGTTTGAGCGGGTTGGTTCCTTGCTATTCAGCGGTAAAGAGTGCCTGGTGCCGTTGTATGAGGCCAAGATGGTACACCTCTACAATCATCGCTATGGTGATTTTGCTGACGCTCCGGAAGGTGAACGAGTTCACATATTGCCTACGATTCCGCCTGAAAGGTGGAAGGATAGTGAATATACAACCTTGCCATTTTACTGGGTGCCCAAAACAGAGGTTGATAGGAAATTGGGCGAAAAAAATTGGGACGCTGATTGGATTATTGGCTGGCGTGATGTTACTGACGCAAGAGCAAGTGCAAGGACGCTGATCGCAAGCGTTATTCCAAGAACAGGGGTTAATGATAAGTTTCTGTTGATGCTTCCAAAAAGAGAGCCGCGTAGAGTCGCTGCTTTGCTAGGGAACTTATGTTCGATAGTGTGTGATTATTTTGCGAGGCAAAAAGTTGGTGGCCTGGCTTTGAAGTATTTCACAATGCGGCAGCTACCGATTCTTAGTCCGGAAGCATACTCTGATCAGGATCTTGAGTTTATTGTTTCGCGAGTTGTTGAACTTACCTATACAGCATGCGACTTGAAAGGCTGGGCGGCAGACCTTGGCTGTTCTAATAGGCCATTCGTATTTGACCCTGCCCGTCGCGCACAGATAAGCGCGGAGCTTGATGCCTATTTTGCGCGTCTTTATGGATTATCTTTACATGATCTTGGATTCATTCTAGATCCAGAGTCAGTTGCGCCTGGATATCCTTCTGAGACTTTTTCTGTTCTTAAACGCAATGAAATTCGAATGTTTGGTGAGTATCGCACCCAAAGGCTGGTATTGGAGGCGTGGAACAAACTGGAAAAGGGCGAACTAGTTTAAGGCGCTAACATGCTGACCCATCTGAAACTGGATAACTTCAAAATCTGGCGCTCCACCGGTGCCATGCGGCTGGCGCCGATCACCCTGCTACTAGGTACCAACTCGTCGGGTAAGTCCAGCCTCATCCAGAGCCTGTTGCTGATCCGCCAAACAGTGAAAGGCGACGACCCCAACTTGGATCTTAATCTCGGCAATCCTGACGAAGGTGACTCCGTCACGCTGGGGCAATTCAAGGATCTGCTGTCCCGTCATGGCGGTGAGTCTGAAGCGATCAAGGCCAATCAGGTCGGGGTCGAGTTCAAGTGGAGCGAATCCGGCCAACCGGAAGAAGCAACCATCTTTTCCGCACGCTATCGCCAGGGGCCAGGGGCCAGGTGGCAGTGCCGAGCTGGATTATCTGCGTCTTGGCAAGGATGGTCAGGGCTTTTTTGTGGCGCGGCGCAGGCCGGGCATCTACCGCTTGCAGTTGGGAGCGGAGCATCGCCCTGTGGGGCAAAGCCCACACTTTCGGCCTCAGCGCTCCTTCGCCTTTGCAGCCTCTGCGATTGCCTCACTGGGCACGCGAGGCGAACTGATCAGAGATATTGGCCCCGCATTGCTGGATGAGCTGGGCAAGATCATCTATCTAGGGCCGGTTCGCCGCCTTGCCCAGCGCGATTACATTTGGGCAGGCCGTATGCCAGCTAGTATCGGCGATGATGGCGCGAGGGCTGTGGATGCGCTGATTGCCAGTGGGGTGGCGTTACAAGCTGCACACAGGGGCAGAAAGGCCCCGCCAGCTGAGGCGCAACTCTTCCAGCAGACTATCCACTGGCTAAAGGAAATGGGGCTCGCCGATGGCCTTACCGTTCGTGCGCTCGGTGGCTCAGCGCGTTATGAGCTGCTAATTGAGAATCAGGGCAGCATGTCGAACCTCAAGGATGTAGGCGTAGGCGTATCGCAGGTTCTCCCGGTCATCGTGTCGGCTCTGTTTGCCGAGCCTGGACATATTGTGATCATCGAGGAACCAGAAAGTCATCTGCACCCGTTGGCGCAGTCCCTATTGGCCGAACTGTTTGCCCAAATCAGCCGTGAGCGCAAGGTGCAGTTCATCGTCGAGACACACTCCGAGCACTTGTTCCGGCGTATGCAGACGCTTGTGGCAAAGCAGGAAATTAGTACGGTAGCCGAGGCAGCGATGTACTTCGTCGAGCGCGAACATAACTGTGCAAGGTTACGTGAGTTGGAGCTTGATGCGTTTGGACGGGTAAGGAATTGGCCTGAAGGTTTCTTCGGCGATGCGTTGGGTGAGACACGCGAACAGGCACGACTGATGTTTGAGCGTCAGAAAAGTGCCAAATCATGAAAGATTTGAAAGCGCGTTATGTGGTCGATACCAATGTGCTGATCGCAGCGAGTGCTGCTGATCCGGTATATCCCAGTGACATTGACGCAACTCCTCAAGATCCGGCGCTGCGCATGGTGGTCTGGACCTGGCTGGACAGCTTTCAGCAAAGCGACTCCCGGTTGGTCCTGGATGGGGAGGGCCAAATTTATGGGGAGTACAATCACAAGCTGGGTTTTAACGACTTCGGCATTCAGGTGGTGATGCACAAATGGAGCACCGCCGCCGTGGACAATGTGATAGTGGAATACGATGAAAGCGGTGGGGTCTTACCGCAATCCTTACAGGACGTTGTACATGATTTAGCAGACAGGAAAATGGTGGCCGCTGCTTTGGCTTCACATGTGGCGTTCGGGGAGGGATGTGTCGCTTTTGCTGGGGACACGGATTGGCATGACTGGGAAGGGGTGCTTCAGACCCATCAGATACTACTTGATCCCATCATTGAAGACTGGTCGCGGCAGAAACATGCAGAAAAGCAGGTGCGATGACTGAGTTCTTTCGTTTCCCCCACACACCACATCTTGTTTGGTTGGGTGCAGATAAACCCCGCGACGACAAGGTGCTCGACGCAGCCGAGGCCAAGGTCCTCCTGGCGGGTAGCGTGGTGGTGGAGGAAAAGCTCGACGGGGCAAATTTGGGCCTCTCATTGGCGGACGACAGCCAACTGCGTGCACAGAATCGTGGCCAGTACCTACAGGAGCCGCATGTCGGGCAGTTCTCACGCCTGCCTGCCTGGCTGGCCCTGCATGGCGAAGCGATCCGCGAGGTTTTATGCCCCGAACTTCTGCTTTTCGGCGAGTGGTGTGCTGCTCGGCATTCACTGGAATACGGCACCTTGCCGGACTGGTTCCTGTTGTTCGATGTATATGACCGCCACGCCGGTAAGTTCTGGAGCACCACGCGGCGTAATACGCTGGCCGCGCAGGCTGGTTTGAAGATCGTGCCGCAGGTGTGTTCTGGGCGAACCAGCGTGAAGTCGCTACTTGAGCAGGTACAGATTTCGTCTAGCCATTTTCGTAGCGGCCCTTTGGAGGGGCTGGTTATCCGCCGCGAATCTGCCGACTGGTGCGAGGCTCGCGCCAAGATTGTCCGCGCCGACTTTACCCAGGCCATCGAACAGCATTGGCGTAAGCGTGCAATTGAGTGGAATCGGGTCGACTACAACGCGCAGTAGTACTTAACGTCAGGTGCGTCTGGTACCTGAATTCGCAGTTGCTTTTACAGGGAACGTCATGTCGACTTTCAACCCTCATCACAATGCAGCACCCATCTTTGCCGCCTTCGAGCAGTGGAAGCAAAACTGCCTGCTCGACGGTCAGACGCTTTTTGCTGTTGGCCCGCGCTGGACCAGTGATCTGCTTGGTGAGCTGCATTTGCGTTTCATCGACAGCCCCGATGAGACCTCGGCGGTCTTCTTGGAGAAGCTTAAAGGGCAGTTGGCTGACGCGTCACCCGAGGCTATCCAACTGATGGCCGAGGTGCTCTGGGTGGTGATGTTGTTCCAAAGCAATGTAACGGCGACCAAGAAGCGCGAAAATATCAAGCAGGTATGGAGTTGGTCGGGGAGCGATTTTCCGCTCAGTAATACGCTGATGACAGATGAAACCCTTGAGGGGCTAGGCTCGGCAGGGCAGGGCTTTAATCGTTACCGGGCTGAAGAGCTGGCTTGGTTAATTCGAATGGTCGAGGCTTTTCATCAGTTACCGCGCGCTCAGCAAGAGGAGTATCTGAAGGAGCCTTGGCACTGTGCTGAATGGTTGGATACTCAGCCATGGGGCGGCGGCCGGCAGATGCGGCATATTCTGCTTCATTTGTTGTTCCCGGGGACTTTCGAGCGGATTGCCAGCCCCAATGACAAAGCGACCATCATATCTGCCTTCAAGACTTTGCCACTTCCTGAGGTGAAGGCATGGCCAGCGATTAAGCTCGACAGGGAGTTGCTGGAAATTCGGCAGGCCGAGGAGACCGCAGTAGGTAGTGAAGTGGACTTTTATACAAGCCCTTGGGCAGATCGTTGGCGCCTGGCAAAGCCTGAAACTGAACAGCCGCCTTCGGATAAGCCATTGCTGGTCGAGGAACCGCGAAATCTGATCTTTTATGGCCCTCCTGGTACCGGTAAGACTCATAGCCTGAAAGCGCGCCTATCCAAGTATGAAGACAGTTCGAGCACGCTGACGGAGACCGAGTGGCTCCTTTCTAACTTAGTGGAGGTTGTCTGGTGGCAGGTGATTTTCATGGCCCTTCACGCCCTGGGGGGCAAAGCGAAAGTTAGTCAGTTGATGGGCCATCGCTATTTTGTCGCTAAGGCGAAGTCTCGCAGTAGCAACAGTAACCTGCGCGCGACTTGCTGGGAGGCATTGCAGAGCCATACAGTTCTCGGCTCAGCGACCGTTCAACGCGATACGGCAGCCCGGAGGGCACCGTATGTGTTCGATAAGGACGAGGAAGGGAGATGGTTTCTTGCAGGGGATTGGAAGGAGAGTTGCGCAGAATGGATCGAGCATTCGGAGCTGATCAAAAATGGCCCGAAGTTGTCCAATCAGCATTTGGTTAAGCGCTACGAGTTCGTCACGTTCCATCAGTCCTATAGCTACGAAGACTTCATTGAGGGTATACGTCCTGAACCGTCCGCTGACGGTCAGGGCGTTATTTATGCGGTGAAGCCAGGCGTGTTCAAGCGGCTGTGTGAACGGGCCAGGCTCAATCCGCAGCATCGTTATGCCATCTTCATCGACGAGATCAACCGCGGCAATGTTGCGAAGATCCTGGGTGAGCTGATTACGCTGATCGAGGTGGACAAGCGCGCTCACTATGACATCGAAGGCCGACTGTTGGATGGTATGGAGCTGACCCTGCCTTACTCTGGGGAGTATTTCGGAGTACCACGCAACCTAGATATCTACGGCAGCATGAATACAGCGGACCGTTCGATTGCGCTACTGGATGCGGCCTTGCGTCGACGGTTCCAATTCCGTGAGCTGATGCCTGATTCGCTGGTGATTTCAGGGGCACAGGGGGATGGATATATACCGGATGGCGAGGGTGGTGTGCTGAATTTGCGTGCGTTGTTAGATACGCTGAACCGTCGTATCGCTTATTTGCTGCACCGGGATCAGACAATCGGTCATGCCTTCCTTACTCGGGTGAGCGACATGGAAGGGTTGCGCAGTGTGCTGTGCCGCGAAGTCATTCCACTATTGCAAGAAGTCTTCTACAACGACTGGCAGCGCATTCGGCTGATATTCGGGGATGTAAAGGCTCCGCTTGAAATGCAGATCGTCCGCGAATTCAGTGACTTGGCAAGCGATATCTTCGGCGAGCTGGAGGATGACCTTCCCGAGTCGCAGCGCTACGAGGTGTGTTCTCCAGGTGAGATCAGTCCAGAGGCCATCCGAAAGATCTATGAGCTCCTGGCATGACGTTGTTGCAGGTTCTCGAGCACGAGTGGATACCCATTCGAGCCGGAGGCGGTCAGTCTCTGAGCTTGCAGCAAGCGGTATTGCTCGAACAGCTTGCTGCTTCCTTGCCAGCCAAGGCGCTTGAGTGGCGGCGGACAGCGGTGAAATTCACACAGTTTTGTGGGGTGATCCAGCTCGACGGGCTGATCATCGAGGTACTACCGAAGATTGCTCGCCACGAGCGTGACGCGCAGTTGTGCCGGCAGATTCTAGTACGCCTGCTGCAGCTAACCGGTTCGTTGTCGCCGCCCAGTATCGGAGAGGCTTCACTGGGCCAACAAAGACATGCTCTGTTGGATGTGTTCATTGAACACTTTCGCGGCATGATCGCACAGCAGATGCAGCTCGGACTGATTCGTCGATATGTGCCGAGACAAGATGAACTCAGCACTGTACGCGGACGAATTGATTTGGTCAGGCAGGTGCGGCTGAATGCCTTCACACCGCAGCGAGTACATTGCCGTTTTGATGAGTTCGATATCGACATCCCATACAACCAGGTGCTACGCCATGTGCTAGGTCTGCTGTTGCGGCGCACCCAGCATCCTGGCATCAAGCGTGGCATCAATGAGCTGCTGATACACCTTGCGGCGGTTTCGGATCGCAATTTCACGTCTGAGGCAGTTGAGGGGCTGGCATTCGATCGGCTCAATCAGCGTTGGAAGCCCGTATTCCAGCGTTGTGGGGACTTTCTACGTGCACTGCACCCTAATGTGACTGCCGGCGGTATGCCAGCGTTGGCCCTGCTGTTCGATATGAACCGTTTGTTTGAAGGCTATGTTACCTGGCGGATGCGCCGCACCTTCAAGGATCATGACATCCAGGCTCAGGGGCCAAGTCGCTATCTTGCGGTCAATGAGGTGGGACGTGAGGTGTTCCAATTGCGCCCAGATATCTCGGTGCTCCATGGAACGCAGGTGGTCGCTATTGCAGATGCCAAGTGGAAAATCCTTAATCTCAAAGAGCGCAAGCTGGGTATTTCATCAGCCGACCTGTATCAGTTGGTCAGCTATGCCCAGCGCTACCAATGTCAGCGGCTGGCGCTGATCTATCCGGCGATGGAAGGCGTCAGTCCTGGAGTGCATGACAAGCTATCGATCCAGAATACAGATGTACAACTGGTGATCTGTAGCGTTGATTTGGCTGGGGTACTTACTAGGCGCGATGCTGTTTTCGAGTGCTTGAATGGGTGGTTAGCAGAAGACTGAAGTGATGGGGCTGGCCGAACGCTTGCACTCCATGGAGATGAGGTATTCGCACACATTAAAACGCGTGTGAACTCCCTCGACTCAATATAAGTAGCAAGCGTAATCACCTGCTTTGTCATCGGGGGATTGGGAAGGTGGTCTATCTAAGCAACAACCGGATAACAAGCGTCACCCCATAGCGTTTCCGGGTTATCCAGCATGAGCAAAATAATCACCGGCACCAGCTTGCCGAGGAGGTTTGAACAGTCGCGCAGCTGATCCCGGTTCACACTGCTGTTCCAAGTTGCGCCCCCATGCATTACCTGGTTATGCAATGTGTAAATTCGATTGAACAGAACGCCCAGTACTGCTGGGGTATTGCGGTTGGCCAACGCTTGCTGCGCTGCTCGCCGACCGCTGGCAAAGCGCTCGGTCCACTGTTGCTCGCTGATCTTGCCGTTCTGATTATCCCAAAAGCTCTGGAACACGTAGGGGTTGTCCAGCAAAGCGCGAATGCTGCCGGAGAACTCGGACCAGACCAGGTTCTCGATCAGGTTGGCAGTGTCGAGCGCACAGAGTTTGTCCAGAAACGCCTTGAACGTGGATTGCTCGGAAAGGCGGTACTGCTCATCAATGTCCGTGGCATAGGCAGAGTTGAAGGCGATCCACAGAAAGATAAAGCGCCCATCAAGATCATCCGCCTGCTCGGCGCGATTCAGCCAGCTTAATGCACGATGAACGCGCAAGGTGAGGTTGGGATGATGGCCTTCACGTTCCTGGCGGTGACGGGTCTTGAGTGCTTGATGGTCCATGAAGTGCCTATCCTTGAGGTCGTGAGCGGTCCGTAAAGAGATAACGTGTGTCTGAAAACTTTACAGGTAGCCGGGCTAATCGCCGCTGCTGTTGAAAAGCGCCTATTCAGGGTATTAGAACCTGCTCCATTTGTTTACCTGTATGAACAGACAACGTGGACGTGGTCTGCCATTTTGCTTAGGGTATGGCCATTCGACATTGCTCGCAAGGCGGCCTGCATGAAGCGTGAACAGTTCCTGGCACAAACCGAAGTGGAGTCTTTCATTGCATGGCTGGCAGCCAACTTGCCGACGCTCACGTTCAAGTTGCGCTTTAAATCCAGCAAGTTTGTACCTGGCGGTTTGACGGTTGATGTCCAGGGGATCGAGCAGGTACTTGAGCATTATCGCTGGAAGGCAAACTGGCACGACTCCAACCAGAGCGCGGTTGACTCTGAAACCTGGGCTCAGACCCAACGCTCTCTGGGGCAACTTCGTGAGTGGCTAGCAAGTGCGGTCAACGCCGGTGATGAACAACAAGCGCTTCAGGCGTGTTTGCAGATTCTTCGTTGGGGTGGCGTGCGGGGTGCCATTCCATTCTTGCATCGGCTGGCGGCAAGGGGTGAGTTGTCGAGCTATCTGCAAAAGGCGGCCGGGCTCATGTCGCTCGACGGTGAAAATGACCTGGATGACCTCGACGCAAGCAGTGTCGAGCGTTTCGATTCTGGCCTGACCAAGATTCACGCCTTGCTAGATTTGTCCGGTTCTCCAATCTATGACAGTCGTGTGGGCGCTGCGATTGCGATGTTGTATTCGCTGTTTCGTCAGCAGTGGGCGGGGCGTGGTAAACCCTTGCTGATGTTCCCATCCGGCGGCGCGCGTGGTAGCCAGATCCGCAACCCGGGAGCGTTCTTGAACGGTTTGGCAGCACCTCAGTTTTCGGCGATCGACTATGCTGCGTGGGCGCGCTGGCAGGTGCGGTTGGGCTGGATTATCCGAGCGCTGCTCGAACGCACCGGCTGGTTTGCTGAACAAGGGACACTGTCCGCGCGTTGCCATGCGGTTGAGGCAAGCCTGTTCATGCTCGGCTATGACCTTCGCTGCTTTGGTCTGACGCTGGCACCTGATCTCAAGGCTGCTGCGCCAGAGGTCGAGGTACCACTTCGGGAGCCTGGCAGTATTGGCTGGGTACCCACGGGGCACCCCTTCAGCCAGGTGCTCCGGGATTATCTGGCCTTCCGTCGCAGCGGTGCGCTCGACAACAAGGCATCCTTTGTTGACTGGTTGTTGGCCGAACCGCGTAACGAGAAGCCACTCACGCGCGCTACCGCGCTGGGCTACTGTTTCCCATTTTCCATTGAAGAGTTCGACTTGTTCGGTCGGCCACTTGCAGCGCTTGAGCGTATTGTCGCCGGTGGCGAGGACGGGCTGCGCGCGGCCCTGTCGACCGAAGCATTGGAGCCTTTCACGATGGGGGATGAACGCGTCAGTGTCTGTCTGGTGGATGTATTGATCACGGGCAATGCGTATGTGCGTGCGACGACTGACAAGGATCGCGTCGACTACATCCTGAGTGCCGGATATGCCGGTACCGAGAATTCTGCAAGGACGCTTATGGCCTTGGGGCGCAACGTGGGCAAGCACTTCGGCCTGCTCGATGCTCAGCATTTGCCGACGGCTTTGTTCAAGCAGTTTTACCAGGACTGTTCGCTCGACGTCTGACTCACACACACACACACGACATTCGCGCAGCATAAAGCGCCCGCGGCACGTTTCACAGGAGTGGATACAACCATGCAAACCCGAAACGGAATTCAGTTGTATTCCGCCTCTGACATCTGCGGTTTTCTCGAGTGTCAGCACCTCACGGCGCTGGATCTTCAAAACCTTGTCGCTCCTATGGAGAAAGCGGCGGCGAGCGATCAGAACCGATTGATTCAGGAAAAAGGCCTGGCCCATGAAGCCGCCTTTTTCGAACGGTTAAAAAGCGAACATGCCAACGTAGTCGACATTGCCGAGGGCAATCCAAGTTTCGCGCGCCGGGTGGAACTGACAATTGAGGCAATGAAGGCTGGCGCAGATATCATCTTTCAGGCGTCGCTTCAGGAAGGTGCCTTTATCGGGCACGCCGACTTCCTGCGTAAGGTGCCGCGGGGGTCGGCGCTGGGCGATCACAGCTATGAGGTCATCGACACGAAGCTGGCCAAAGCTGCAAAGGCCAAGTTCCTTGTGCAGGTTGCACTTTACTCGCGAATGCTGATTGCGATCCAGGGCGTACAGCCTCAGTTTATGTATGTAGTGCTTGGTGATGCTGCACGTACGGAACAGGCATTTCGGGTCGCTGACTACGCCGATTATCTGGAGCAAGTACTGCAGCGGTTCACTGCGTTCGTGAACAGTGAAGGACAGCGTGTGACTTATCCGGAGCCATGCGGGCATTGCGGGTTTTGTGTGTGGCGTGATCGCTGTGATGAACAACGGCTGAATGACGATCACCTGTCGGCAGTCGCCGGCATCAGCCGCTCGCAAATCAAGAAATTGCAGGCTGGCGGTGTGACCACATTGCAACAATTGGCGGACAGTAGCGATGACTTGCGCATCCCCAAGTTGCAAGTGGAGTCACTGAGCAAGTTGCGCCATCAGGCGCGCTTGCAGTTCCAGGGGCGCTCCAGTGATGCCCCGCTGTTCGAGTTTCTGCCGGTCGTGGGTGAACGGCGTGGTTTTAGTCGGATGCCCAGCGCGGCCGATGGCGATCTGTTCTTCGATATGGAAGGCAATCCGCTGGAGGAGGGCGGCCTGGAGTACCTCTTCGGTCTGTATATCGACGAAGGTGGCCAACAATCCTTCAAACCCTTCTGGGCGCATAGCCGAGAGGAAGAGAAGATCGCGTTCGAACAGTTTATCGACTGGGTCATCGTCCACTTCAAGCGTTACCCCAACGCGCATGTCTACCACTATGCCAGCTATGAAGAGACGGCCATCAAGCGCCTGATGAGCCAGCACGGCACGCGCGAGGCACAAGTGGACTGGCTGCTACGCAACGGCAAGCTGATCGACCTCTACAAGGTCGTGCGCGAATCGATCCGGGTGTCAGAGCCCAGCTACTCGATCAAGAACATTGAGCACTTTTACATGGGACAGCGCGGCGGCGACGTTACCAATGCCGGTGCGAGCATCGTGTTTTATGAGCGTTGGAAAGAGACTGGCGAGTTGGCCTTACTCGAACAGATCGAGCGGTACAACGAAGACGACGTGCTATCTACCTATCTTCTGCGCAACTGGCTTTTGAGCATTAAACCGTCGGATGCGGGAACTCTTTCCGGGCCTGAAGCCGAAAGCGAGAAAACGGTAGCGGAGCAAAAGGAGATTGAGGTTCGTCTGGAAAATTATCGCGTACGTTTGCTTGCGGGCCTGCTCGCCGACGAACGCTTGCTCAGCGAAGCGGAGCAGGTGAGGTTGCTCACCTTCCAGCTACTCGACTTTCACCGTCGTGCAGACAAACCGACATGGTGGCAGCTGTTCAGCCGTCAGGACATGAATACAGAGGAGTTGCTGGAAGATATCGAGAGCCTGGCTGGTTTACGGCGGACTAAAACGCCGGCCGAATCGATCGATAGGTCATTTCTATTTGAGTACAGTTTTGAGCCTCAAGAAAGCAAGATGCGCGCGGGCTCCCCAGGCGTCATCTCCGAGTCCTTGGCCAGTGTGCAGTTGGTTCACCTGGACCATGACACTTGCCTGGCGACGTTCAAGGCCACCGCGAACAAAGCGCCACCGGACGACTTCGACTTGATTCCCGGTACGCCGATCCCGTCGACTTCACTGCGCGCGGCACTGTTTCGCTATGCCGACAGCGTCTTGGTCGGTGAGCAGCGCTTCCAGGCGGTTGCAGACTTTCTGCATCGACGCGCTCCGCGAGTGAAAGGCATCGAACCGGGGGCTCCGCTGCTTGATCCGCGCTTGCCGATGACTGATGCCATCAAGCAGGTGGTGCGCAACCTTGAGAACAGCATGCTGTTCATTCAAGGACCGCCAGGTGCAGGCAAGACCTACACCGGCTCGCACGTCATCGTGGATTTGATCAAGGCGGGCAAGCGCATTGGCGTGACTTCCAATTCGCACCACGCCATCAACAACCTGTTGGCCGCTGTTGAGTTCCGTGCGCAAGCGGAGGGGGTCACGTTCAAGGGACTCAAAAAGTCCTCGAACGGAGAGGGCAGTGAATTCATCGGCCGCTGCATTCGCTCCATAGAGGACACCAAGGGCTTCCGTGCGGCCTGGAATGCGGACATTGCCTTGACGGCCGGCACCGCCTGGCTATTTGCCGACGCCACCTTCACCGAGGCGTTGGATTACCTCTTCATCGACGAGGCCGGCCAAGTGAGTGTGGCGAACCTTGTCACCATGGGCATGGCTGCACGCAACATCGTTTTGATGGGCGACCAGATGCAATTGTCACAACCGATACAAGGCGTGCATCCGGGCCGCTCCGGCGATTCGATCCTCGACTATCTGCTGGACGGCACGCCCACCATCGCGCCTGACCGTGGGGTGTTCCTGGCGCAAACCTGGCGGATGCACCCGCACGTTTGCTCGTTCATTTCTCATGCGGTGTACGAAGGGCAACTTTCGTCGGCGCCAGGTACCGAGCGGCAGGTGTTGCGACTGGATGGCCAACGACCGGACGTACCCAGCAGCGGCCTGATGTTTTGCCCTGTGGAACACGACGGCAACGGCCAGAGTTCCGACGAAGAAGCCGCGTACGTCAAAGCGCTTTACACGTACTTTCTGCACCAGCGCTATGTGGATAACACCGGCGAGGAGCACGCGGTCTCGCTCGAAAACATCCTGGTCGTGGCCCCCTACAATTTGCAGGTACAGCTGTTGAAGCAGGTGCTGCCTGCGGGGGCGCGTGTCGGCACTGTGGATAAGTTTCAGGGGCAAGAGGCGGAGATTGTCATCGTCTCAATGGCGACGTCGAACGAAGACTACCTGCCCAGGGACATCGGCTTCCTGTACTCGAAAAACCGTTTGAATGTGGCGGTCAGTCGGGCGAAGTCGCTGGCCTGTATCGTCGCCAGCCCTGATCTGACGGCCATTCGCTGCCAGACGCCGCAAGACATGAACCTGGTCAACGGTTTGTGCATGGCGGTCAGGTACGGAACGGCCGACGAAACGGTGGCCCTGTGTGAGTAGCGGCTTCAAGGGGCGCGACACTTCCCGTCGCTGGCCCCTCATGCTTGTCGCATCAGCAGGTCGAGCGATGGCTTACACCGATCCAAACCGCTGAAACCCTTCAATCCCTAGAGGTTGTGATATGAAAAATCTGTTCGCAATTATCGGTGTCATCGTTGTTGCCAAGAAGGGCTACGAGTTTGTCCGTGAATACATAGAGATGAAACAGGAGCTGGACCGACGTGCCTCTGATTCGGCCTGACAAACGCCGATAACGTCGACAACGTCGTCCTTTGTCTGCTTCCAACTGGTGTCTCCTTTAATACCCAGCACGGCCCGTCCTTTTATCTTCACCTGCGCTCAATGCCACTGGTGTACCACAACAGTACCGCCCAGCGACGCGCTACGTGAGGGCAAAAACTGGTTTTCGAGCCAGAGCGCTGATCTGGATGCCCGGCCTGATATGCGGCTGGAAATCTTCAAGGCCAAGTTGGCGCGACCGTTCAGCTAAGGTCCCATTTCAATGCGAGGTTCGTGATGTGTAACGATCAAGAGGATGGTCACTCGGATGACCCAGCACCCGCGCAAATTGAGACCGAGGGTGAGGTCGAATACAGCGAGGAGTTCGCCGCCATGATCCTAGAGCAGGAGGCGAAGGGCTGCTTCCAGGAAATTGATGTCGATGACATGCTCGCTCTGCTCGATCGCATGATCATCGAGGCCCAGGACATAGGGCGGAAACTGCAGTGACCGGGAAAGACCTGATTGTTGATACAGATGTCGTCAGCTGGTTCGGCTGAAATCCTCGACGGCTGGATTTCTTCTTGGCTGGCCCTGGATTAGTCGTCCTCCGAATTTGGCCCGGCAGTGACTTTTCTGGTTACAGTGCGCGGCCATGAGTGATGGGGCGCTGGCGAGTGAGCGCCTCGCAGATGCCTACCGCTCGACCTTTAACGTAACTCCTGACCCAAAGGATCGGCTTTATCGTTTCTGGCGAGACGATGTGATTAATCAGGAGAGCAACTGGGCAACAGAGATGCCCGCCATGGATGGTGAGTGCCAATTGGCAACGAATCGATATAGGATGCGCGGGCTCATCCAGCAATGCAGCAGAGAGGTCATATGGAGCTTTTTAGAGCGATTCCGTCCAGCCAGATAGAGAAGGCTGGAAAGGGACAGAGTCGTCATCCGACTGTACGCATTCCAAGCAACGTGCCCTACATAGTCGACAATCTTTGGGAATGGTTAAGGCCAGAAAGCATGCCTTCCCGGCGGCACGCCATTTATGCCAGCCCCACGGCAGAGCTGGCGCTTGTCAATGCAAGTGCGCCTCTGATCAACGGCGAGCACTACATAGCTTGTCGTGTGATCGTCGATCCGAATCACGTGCATATCGCTCAACTGACAGTCCGTGATGCCCGAGAGCATCCAGATATTCGAACCGTCACCCGATGGGTAAGCGGCCATGGGCAGACATTTGTTGCCTTGGATCCTGTTCAGAAGCAGCAGATAGCCCAGTTGTTCATGCCGGGGCTGAGGCGAGACGAACTTGAAGACCTGCATCATGCAAACAGCTTAATTGGAGAGGTTTGCCACTACATCAGAGAGGCTTCAACGTTCTGGGGTACCGCGGCGACACCGGCGGCCTCATCCGAGGGCGAACTGTTCTTTGAGCTCACTGATCCATCCGTCACCTATCGGCTGGAGCCGGTTTAAAGACACTGTGAAATGCTGGACGTTTACCAGCTGGAGCCGCTGACCCAGATCGCTCAGGCATGAGTCTGGTTCGATGATAACCTGTTGGTGCTGATGTGATTTTGATTCGGGCTGTCGGAATTCATTTACCCATCCGAATACTCAACAAGTGATGAGGTTGTGCAGGATTTCAGAGGTTCAATTTGTATTCAATCTACCACCTGGATGTCGGCAAGGGCGTAGCCTGAATGACCGTGATGCAGTGGGTAATGCGCCACCCCATTGGCTGGCCGTGAACGGCCACGCCAAAGCAGCGAAGTACTTTGCCAACCGCTTCATGATGTTCAGCCGTGATCTGAACGCGAGGAACAACGAGGGTCCCACCGCCCAAAATGTGACCATGTTAGTGGGGCATCACGACATAGCGACGCAGCTGCTTATCCGAGAAATCGACAACTACCTGGGTGCGGCGCTTATCTGGCAACAGATGTGTGCCAGGTTGAGCAGATATAGCTGCACCTGAACGAGCATGAGCCGGCCATCGACTTGGGGCATCATGCCCCTCGTCTCAGGGATTTGAGAATCAGTCATGCATCAGCCACGGCCTCAGTTCCTTGAGGTTGCTCACCACAATTTGCTGGGCCTCAGGGCTCGTCGCCAGGTTGCGCGGGTCGATTCGATAACGCTGCAACACATATTTCACTAAGGCCCTGCGGCTGGGCACCACCAATTGTCCTTGCGTCATCCCGAAGTCGGTTTGGATGATTGCCTTCTGCGCCTCGTTCAATCGCCCATCGGGCTCGAAGATAATCGGAATCTCGACATTCCAGTCTTCATCCAGCTCCCGTGTGTTCGGCGATTCGTCGAGCAAGTCCGGCTGCCCGCGCAGGCGGCTGAGTACGAAGTCGCGGTACTGGCCGTTCTTTTCGCAGTAAGCCCGCACATGCCAGCGCATGCCGGTGTAGACCAGCGTGTGAGGGGCGATGAGGCGAACCTCCACGTTCGGTGTATTAAACGACACGTATTCGGTTTCCAAGCGCAGGCCTTCACGACAGGCCTTGAGCAAGGGGCGCAGGACCTCCGGCCGAATGGACCGATCCGGCACTTCCAACACCTTGGTGTGAGCGTAGGCAAGAGCCAGTCCGTCAATGTGTGGGGCACGCTCATTATTCTGATAGAGCAGGTGTAGATAGGCACTGGCACTGTCATCGATGAACAGGGGTTTGAACTGCTTGCTCGGCAAATAGCCCTTGAGCTGTTTGTCATATGTCAAGTTTTTGGGCGCATGGTCGGTGATGTAGGTATTGATGTCTTTCGACGCTTGCTGCCGACTGATGCCAAAGCTCTGCATCAAGTGCCTCGTGGTTAGCCTGCCCTCCCACCAGGCGACTGTCTCAATCAAACGATAGCGAAGTGCCAGGTCCCAGCGTACCTGTTCGATGGACTGCTTGCGTTTCATACCCTCTCCATGTGCGCGAATATTTTACCTGTATAAGTCTACATTCTAGACCTGTCGTTCAACACTACATATCGTGTGAATGTCTTCGAGATTTTTCGAACTCACGGAAGGAAGTGGACATGGCTACATGGGACGCGGTTTCGATAGGAGCATTGCTGGTGATGGGGGCAATCCTGCTGGTGCTTTTGCTGCAGTACCTGAGGTTACGCGAGCTCTTGCAAATGGCTCTTGGTTGTCAAAAAAACGTGCGCTGGGCGCAGATTTGGGAAATGGAAAACCGGGAACTACGTTCGGCGCTGCGAGCAGAGAAAGCGCACATCGAGCAGTTGCAAAGAAAGCTGGTGATTTTGCAAGACTTGATACCAGCAGTGTGAAGGGAAAGGACATGACAAGGCTTGAACGGATTAAGGGTTGCCTGCTGGGCGGTGCTGTCGGTGATGCGCTAGGTGCGCCAGCGGAGTTCCTCGAGTGGTCGGTGATCGAAGCCAAGTACGGCCGCCACGGTATCGTCGACTTCGCCCCGGCCTACGGCGTTACCGGCGCCATCACGAATGACACCCAGATGATGCTCTTTACTGCCGAAGGTTTGCTGCGGGCTTTTGTGCGTGGCAGCTCGGGTGGGGATTGCCATGTGCCGAGCGTTATCCACCATGCCCTGCTGCGCTGGTTGCTGACCCAGGATTATCCCGCACCGGTAGCGGTCAGCCAGGACGGATGGCTGATGGAGCAATCGGCACTTTGGTCGCGCCGCGCCCCAGGCTCCACCTGTCTCATGGCCCTAAAGGTCAGCCAACGGCTTGGTGCTATCGCGGAGAACAAAAGCAAGGGCTGCGGCGCCCTGGTCCGCGTTGCGCCTTGTGCATTCTTTGGCAACGCCTTCGACTACGCAGTCCAGTCCGGCCGCCTGACCCATGGGCACCCGGCTGGCTACCTGACCGCAGGCTTGTTCGCGGACATCCTCCAGCGCATGGTCGACTGGCAAGACAGCCTCGAACACGCTGTCAGTGAAGGCCTGGCCAAACACGGACATAAGCCCGGTATGGAAGAAACCCGCAGCCTGATCGAGCGCCTGCTGTTCTTCTTCTACGAAGGCTACCGGCCCACCCCGCAACGCATCGCTGAACTCGGGGGTGGTTGGATTGCCGAAGAGGTGCTGGCCATCGGGCTGTGGTTCGCAATGTTTGCGGACTCATTTGAAAACGGTGTCATCACGGCGGTAAACCACGGCGGCAACAGCGACAGCACCGGCCTTATAGCCGGCCACTTACTCGGCGTGCAGTACGGCGCCGCCGCTATCCCTCAGCGCTGGCTTGCACAACTGGAACTGCGTGAGGTGATCGAACAAATGGCCGAGTATATCGACCGTGTTCCGCTTGAGTACTGCGGGTATGGCGGGGAGTTCGATCAGCAGATCGAGTTTGCGTATCCCGGTAGTTGAGAGGGCTGACGGTAGTGGACCCAGACAAGTACTCAGGGGAGCAGAAATGCCAATGAAACCCAGGCCCTTTAGGTATGTTTGTGAAGAGTGCGGTTGGAAGAAAACAGTAGCGCCGCGCAGTGATGCATTGAGGCCGGGGGAGTGGTTTGATCGGTGTCCGAAGTGTGGGAGCAACGGGCTGAGGATGCGGGCTGCATGATGTTTTGAGGCGGCGATAGCCGAGTTTCTGGCACGACGGCGATTCTGAATCGTGGATGAAGTTGATATCACGAGTTGGGAGGCTCGCCGACAGGCGATAATCTTAAGTGGTAAAGGGATCGGGCTTTGTTGGGGGCAAATCAATACGCATTCGGTAGCCAGCCAAAGCCGCTTCAGTGAAACTTTTTCAAAGGGCATAGCTAGGTAGATTGGAATACTGGCAGTTTGCCCTGCCTGCTGGCATGCTCTCGACCATCCGACAGCAGATGCTGCCGTGCCAAGGAGAGCAAGCGTGGGTTTGGAGAAGAAAGCTAAAGCAGCACAACTAAGCGTGCTGAGCAAATATGGTGTCCTGGCGGATTTTTCCGGGCTAGAAGATGCGGAACTTGATCGCGCGCTCAAGGGTGGAATACCGGCAGCAGCGGCACAAGACCTGACCTTTGCCACCTGGTGTGATCAACTGCTTGGGCAGGGCACGCGCGTGCCGGTGGCTCGTTTCGATGGACCGATTGCAGGACAAACCAGGCTTACTAATCTCGCTGCCGGTCATGAACTAGTCAAAAGCCTCAAGGCACGTGACAGGCAGCTTCAAACTTCGCTCAAAGCTGCCCGATTAGAAATCGTGACGCTGCAGAGCGAGTTACAAGCGCTTCGGCAAATCAGGGCTCATGCCGTGTTGGTCGAGCCGGTATCCGATATCGCGCAGCAACTGCGCGATTGGTACAACCGCACTACACCTCCCCTGCATCGCATCCTCTGGGAAATCAAGGAGATCGAAGGGGCTATTTTCGAACACCAGGGACAGCAAAACAGGGACTACCGTAAGCAACTGGTCGAAATCATCCTGAGCGCACTGGCAGATCTGGAGCATCTCGGCTTTTTCATCGAGGTGGAGTTACGGGACGCTTCGTCTCGAGAACCGATTGCTCCTTCGGTCGTGCTGCATCGCAGCCAACCATTTGATGGCGAAGAGTGCGAGCGCGAGGGATTTGCGTTTGTTGTCGATGGCGTACAGCCAGATGTGCTTGAAGCCGCCAGCGAATTCCTCTGGCCTGGACGTGCGTTGCCATCGGTCAACAATCAAATACGATTCGATTGCCATGTCAATGTCGCTCTCAATCAACGGCTTGTCATGAGTGAGGACGAGATGTTCCATCTCTCGTGCTTCATGCATAAATTGTTCGAGGCCATGGCCAGATCCGGCGATCACCGACCAAGGGGAACCTTGCGCGAAAAGGTGATCCTCTGCCTACTGCTGTCCTGTACAGCTCCATGCATGCCCGCTCGATTACAGCGGCAGGAATTACCTCGACTACAAGACACCTTCTACCGTGGACATAGTCCGCTCGCAGCGCAGGACCTGAATACTGATCCGAATGCCTCGGCCGGGAAAATCGTCGAATACTTGTTCCATATCCTGCATGCACAGATCTGGCGGTGATATGACACTGCCTGCCTGGTCGCTGGACAGGGTACGCCGAGATGGATAATTGTCGGAGACAATCATGAGCAAGTTCGAAGTGCCTTCCAAATCAGTGGAAGCCCGGCGGGATATCGAGTCCAAGACCCGCGCGGAAATTGAGGCGTACCTTCTCAGCCGCGGCAAGACTCAAGTTCACAAGAGTGCCCGTAACCTTTCGCTGAACGTCTCTGACGACTACGGAAATCGCTTTCTTGTCGAACTCATCCAGAACGCTCATGACGCTCATCCGCATGGACACAATGATGGTGAGGTCGCCATTGTTTTCTCCCCGGACGAATTGCCTCATGGTTGCCTCTACGTTGCTAACCGGGGGAACGGTTTTTGCGCAGGAAACTTTGAGTCCATCACGCAAATCGCGCTGAGCAGTAAATCTGTAAACGAAAGCATCGGTAACAAGGGGCTCGGTTTTCGCAGTGTGCTGCAAATTTGTCAATGGCCGCAGGTCTATTCCGTCAGTGATAGTGCGGGCGGCAATAGTTTTGACGGTTACTGCTTTCGCTTCGCTGAGCAAAGCGATATCGAGACCATTCTGACGGAGACAGGTGAGGATCCTGTACTTGCGGGAGAAATCCTGCGGAACATGCCGTGCTGGTTCCTGCCTGTTGTTGCAGAGGATCGTCCGGGGTTGGTTCCGAGGTTTGCGTGCGAAGGATTCGCATCGGTTGTTCGTATGCCGCTGGACTCTGCGCAAGCAAGAGCATCCGTCCTCGAGCAGATTGAATGGTTGTGCACGTTGCAGACACCGCTTCATCTCTTTCTCGAGCGCCTGGCGCGCATCACCATTGAGCGTGAGCCTGGGCAGGTGCATACGCTCAGTCGCACGGTGCGCCAGTCCTGGAAACGCGACCAGGTGGATATCCAGCGTGTTGCGGTCGGTGACAAGCAGGAGTTTCTCTTCCTGAGTGCAGATCTTGACGCCGTGGAGTTTCGCCAGCAACTCGAAGACAGCGTCGGCAAGGGAGAGCTACCTGCTAAATGGCAGGACTGGCAAGGCTCGGCCCGTATTACTGTTGTGGTGCGCCTGGATGCCTCTGCCGAAAAAGGTTTGTTGTACTGTTTTCTCCCGCTTGGCGCAGAGGCCGTTGCTCCCTTCGCTGGTTACATCAATGCCAATTTTTATACGAACATGAATCGTCGTTCGATCAAGGAAAGCGTCGGTCTGAACCAGTATTTCATTCAGTCAGCAGCAAAACTTGTGCGTCCGGGAATTGAGTTCCTTATTGAGCGGGACTGGCCGACGTCACCTGGTGCAGTGATCGATTTGATGTGTTGGCGTGAACCCTATGCCGAAATTATCAGGCGGACATTCAGCGAAAGTGATTCATCGTTCCTGGAACAACCCATCCTTCCAGTAGTGACAGCCGCCGGTAGTGTTCGTTGGGCGCCAGCGACCAGTACTCATCTATGGGACACATCGCCTGGGGCCATGTTTTCCAGCGAAGCGATCGTCTCGGCCACATTGGCGGACATCTTTACGTCCAGCGTGACGGCTCTTCAGCGCGATGCATTTGTCGCGTTTTTCGACCTGATTGACAAGGACTTCGATCCTGCGCCCGAAACTATGGCGCAATGGGTGGAGGCAGTTGCTCTACGTCTTTACAAAAAAAAGGTATCGATAGAAACGTGGGCACTTTTCTATGACGAGGTTGCGATTAGTCTCAAGGAAAGTCCCTCTGCCTTGTTCGACAAGCACTTCCTGTTGGGCCAGGACGGCGAGCTGATTGCAAGCTCCAGGATTAAATCGAAGAGGAAAACCAGAACCACCGACATCTACTTCCCTCCTGCCGCCCGGGTGGGTGCAGAGGATGAAAACGATGGCGAACACGCACCTTTAGCCAGCCTGCCAAAGAAGCTGCGTGAGTGGTTTGCCTTCGTCAGCCCGCAGATCCCTTGGTTGACCAAGGACGGGTACCGACCCGCTCATACCTTCCTGGTTAATGGAAAACTGGTTCGTGAGTACGACACCCGCAGTGTGATGAGAACGCTGGCAGGCATTACCTCCAGTCAGGCGGCGCACAGCACGAAGATGGCGGCACTCGAAGCGGCATTGCGCTTCTGGTTGGTCTCGACTCCTGAGATTGGTGAACTCAGGTTTTTCCTTCCCGCCAGGCAAGGATGGGTTGCTGCCTCCGAGGCGATGTTTGGGAATGGTTGGACTTCCCCCAACGGTAAAGCGCTGGAAACATTGTTGCAGCGTTGCGGCGCGCTATCTGCTGAACTGGCAGCGGCATCAGGCCGGCTGCTACCGGATTTCAAGGAGTGGGAAGGTGGCGGAGACGTGGCGCAGTGGTACCACTTTCTTGGCGCTTTGGGTGTCCGCGATTGCTTGCAGCCGACAGGTTCATCGAGGCGGATACAACAGGAGGTGAGAGCCTGGCCGATGGTGCGTTTGATCACTTCGGCAGTCACTGATCTGGATGAGCAGAGCAGTGAGGTGTGGCGAAATGTGCTCAGTCAACTCGCTGAAAAAATTCCCCACCCCTACACAAATTATCACTGCGAACTACGCGCTTGGCGTTTGCCAGGCCAGACCGATTCGCTCCAGTTTCCGCCAGAATTGCGTCGCGACTTTGCTGTACAGGTGTTGCGTGCAGTTCAGAACCTTTCGAAGGAGTATTTTGGCTTCATCATGTCGGCCCGGGGCGCATCATGGGGCCACGTAGAGTGGCCAACACCACTTCAGGCATTTCTGACGCAAGTGCCGTGGGTGCCTGTGGTGGACAATGTCAACCACACGGTATTCGTCACTCCGAAGGAGGCATGGCATTTTTCCAGCGACGATGATCATCAGAAACCCCGATTCATGCCGCTCGTTGCACGCCCGATAGCAAAGCTGCTGAATGAGGGCTATACCCGGCCCGCCGGCTTGGGTATTTTGAATGATCCTGACGACGCTGAGCGTGCGCTCCAGGTCTATGCAGCGGCTGCAGAACAGGGCATTGCCGAGTCGCGGGACGTGCGCCGGTTTAAAGAGCTGTTCAGCAAGGCGTGGAATGAGGTCGCGCGAAGGGGGTGCTACCCCGAGATTAAAGTGATTCCGGTTTCCTCCGGGGGCCAGATCACTGCTGTTCCAGTGACGCTGGACACTTCACTGGAGGCTTCAGCCCAACCCGTCTATTTCATCGATGAAGAAAACTCGGCAAAGACCCGGCTCCTGGAAGAACTCGGAGATCCCCTCTTCGAGTTCGACATAAAGGACCGCCAGGGCGCCTGGACGCATCTCCAGACTCAAGCACCTGGACGCTTCATACGGGTCAGCGAGCAGACGCTCGAAGTGCACATTGATGGCATTCCCATTGACCAGGTCCAGACATTGCCCTTGCTGCCGGACTTGTATGGCGCGTGGTTGGTTGAATTCATTCTTTGCGCCGCCGAGTCCAAGGGCGGCGGGCACTTCCAGCGTACACCGCAAAGCTTTGCCCAGCTGCGAAAAAACACCAGTTCGTTGCGCTTCCTCGTCGGGCAAAGCATTTCCGTTTCCATGGGTGGGCAGCCTCGCTCGCTCCCTGCTGGACTGCGGGGCGCATTGACTACACGAATAGGTAACCAAGTCATTCTAGTTGCGCAGAGTGCTCGGGCCCCCGATTTCAGTTTGCTCGCAGAGATCCATGAACAGTTGGCTGCGGCGCTGAATCAACCCGGCCTCGCCGCTGGACTGGAGGCGGCTTTTCTTCGCCTGATGATGCGTTTCCCTGATGGGGAAGTAGTGCCGAGCAACGATGAAATCGCAGAAATCCTGGGAATGGAGGTGTCTTCGGTCCATGCCGTTCGCCGTTTGTCTCAGGCAGACCTTTCTGCGCAGATCCGTTTTGCCCATGTTCTGGCGGTCTTACACAACCGGGATGAAGTGGTGCAACAGCTGGTGGCGCTACCAGAGCGCGATGACGTAGGAGAGGAGGTGCTGCTGGAGTGCTGCAATGACCTGGCAGTCATCTTCGGTGTCGCACCGCGTGAGCTGTTGACTCGTTTGAGCCAGATAGCTGACTTTCGCGGGCTCCAGAGTGCATTCAATCTGGATTTCGCCATGCTCAATGGCACTCTGAGCAGACTGGGCAAATATTACCCTCCGATCAACAACAAAGAACTGCATACGCGGCAGTTTCAAGCACACCTCAAACACCGCGAATTTCATTACGTCGAGCATTTACGGTCCAACTTTCTCGGGCACTTCGATAGTCAGGGCTCCCTGGCGCGTTATCTGCAGCTTCGCGCTGAGCTGGCGGCTCTGCCCCCTGACCCTGATTGGTTTGAATCGTACGATGACCTGCCAGACCTGGTGGTTGAAAAATATGTGCTAGGTTGGCTGCAGCAACAACAGTTAGTTACGGATTTACCGGTTCAAACGCCAGCGCTAAGCAGATGTCGCGAACAGAATATCCAGTTCCTGCAAAGTTTTGCGCTGCGCTATGGCAAGCTGGTATCGGCTTGGCTGAGCTCAACTCTCGAGCAGGTTGCGCAGGCCTGTCGATCGCTTTGGCAAGATCCGGGTGCCGCTAAACTGAGGTTGCCAGTGCAGGCCCAGCAGTGCGGCTGGAATGACTTCCGCTTGCTCAATGATGATCTTGTCGTCCAATGGCTTACCCTGGACGGTGCTTGGCCGAGTGGGAAGCTGGCTAGTCAAAGGCCTGAAGACTGGGGAATATCTCTAACTGCCGTGCATGACGCACAAGAGGCAGCCAAACAAGCGAAAGAGCAACAGCGTCGCCTGAGAACCCAGATCACTTTTGCGGGCGACTCGTTTTCTGCGCTAACGGAAAATTACGCTGAATTAGCGAACGCGCTGCGTGCCAGATTGAGTGAGGCATCTCGTTTGACTAGCGATTCGACGGAGTTTTGTTCGCTTGCTGATGTGTCACCGTCCCCTGTTAACACTACTTCAGGTGCTGGAGGTGGTGGAGTAGGGAATCGGCCTGCACCCGATACGCAAATGTCGGAAGAGCAGCGCAAGGCTATTGGTTTCATTGGCGAGCTTTGGGCGTTCGCATGGATCAAGCAGCATCATCTACAAAAGCATGCGATGGAATTGGATGAGAACTGCTGGGTGTCGGGGTACCGCGACATCATGCTCGCTACTAAAAACGGAGACGACAGTCTGGGCTACGACTTCGTGGTAAGGGACAAGCAGACTACTTATTACTACGAGGTCAAGGCTAGTTCTGGCAATCCCTGCCGATTCGAGCTTGGTCCAACTGAACTCGTCGCCGCGCAGCGATACAGTACTGATACCAAAAATAAATACAGGATTCTCTACATCTCTAACGCGACCGATCCGGATCGTGTACAACCGCTGTTGATCGACAATCCGTTCTCAAGTCGCGGCAGGAAAAAACTGCGCATTGTGGGTCGAGGTAGCGTGACATACGCTTTCGAGCTTAGAGATTGAGCGGTAACCGTCCGGCCAAGTCACCTTCCAAACTTCGGCATTCCGATACGCTTAATCCGTAGGGAGGAGACTACGCTGGAGCAGTAAACCCTTCGCTCCAGCGTAGGTAAAACTCAAGCCGGCGAGGGTGCATCTAGCAAATACCCATCCAACTCTTCAATGACGCTCACCGACAACGCCATCTGCGCACTGATGCGCGTATCCAGCGCCCCGATCACCTGCCTGTCCCGCTCAGCCCGCACAACGCCAAACAGGTCGATCTTGTCGAGCAGATAGCAGACAAAGGTCATGCTCAGCGCCGTCGCCGCTCCCACCAGCACCGCCGTCAGTACACCGGCGATAGGGGCGAACAGGGGCACGCTGAGGATCAGCTTTTCGGCAGCTTCTTCCAGGGCCACGCCGCCGACCACCACTCCGCCTGCAGCCAGCAGCTTCAACGCCTCGTGTGCCGCCTGGGCGAAGCTCATGTTCTTGGGTGGGAAAAGGAAGGTCTTGAGTGCCTTGAGTAGTGAGAAGATCCCCTCGCGAATCATCCGTACGGCGCGCTTGCCGGTGGTGACGAACAGGTTGATTAACACGGTCACCGCATTGGAGATGAAACCGGAGATGAAACCACCGCTAAAGCTGTCGAGCATCTGCTCCCACTTGCCTGCAACCTTGACGCCGACACGCTTCAGGCGTTCGCCAAGTTCGGCCAGGACGGTCTCGCTCTGGCGGCCATTTCGGTAGAGGTCTTTGATCTCGTCCAGGGAGCTGCTGAACAACTCTACCATCAGCATGCCAAAGGCCTGCTGGGCACCCATCTTCAAGCCTTCGGTCATGCCCGTCTGGGCTGCGTGGGTGGTGTAGAAGGCGGCTTTTTCCGAGGTGCTGGGGCCGTGGTGGTCGGCGGCGGTCTGGCCGCGTTTCACTGCTGCCTCGAGTCGGTCACGATCGATGTCGTAGTGTTCTTCGTTGGTGACTGTACGACCGTTGGATTTCTTATCCACCCACTCCAGTTTCTCTTCATCGCTCATCGATTGGTTGATGCTGCGCTGGGTGGAGATCAGGTTTTCGGTATCGGTCCCGAAGTCGGCGCGCTGGGTCTTCGACTGCATGAACCCGCCGTTCTTGTGGTAGGACTTCAGCGGTACGATGTGGTCGGGGCTGGTGTGCTTACCCATGACGGTTTCGCCGGTGTAGCCATCAGTGAGCTGGCCCTTGCTGTCCAACTGGCCTTTGGTGAACGTGGCACCCACCGAATTCTCGTGGTCGCCGGCAAACTTCTTACCTTGGCTGTTCAATCCTCTGTCGTAGTCATCGCGGTTGTATCGTTCGTCGGTGTTGGCATAGATACCTTGTTGGGCATTGTGAATAGTAGTCACATTGCCCCCTTGTTTGTCATACACCGCAAGGACCTTACCCAGTCCCAGGGGGCCGGCAATTGCCGCGACGATATCGCGTTGTGCCTTGGCCAGCAGATCGTTCACCCGCGCCTGGTCGAACTCCTTCTCAAGTTCGTCCAGCAGCACGCGAGCCTCCTGCGGGGCAGCCTGGAGGGTGACGCTCAGCGAGGCATGGTAGTCCAGACTGGCAAGGCGCGTGGTGTCGGCTTGGCTGGCCAGCAGGGCCGCCACGTCCTCAGGGTTGGCTGCGGCATGAATCAGCGGGCGGTTGGCCAGTTGCGCGCGCAGGGCTTGTTGCTTTCGGAACTGTTCGAGTTTGCTCATCGGGCGCTTTCCTTACGCGGCTTTTAGGCTGTTCCAGGCTTGCATGAAGGCTGCTTCCTGCGGGTGAACGCTTGCTTTGCTGAGTACCAACAGTTTGATGATCTCGTCGAAGATGGACATGTCCATGCCCGACTCTATTGCCAAAATGAAGGCTTCCTTGATGGTGGGTGGCTGCTGGTAAAGCGATTCGATCTTGGCCTTTACAATGTCCGGAATGGCGCCTGCGGCGACACCTGTGATGAACTGCTCGATACCTTCCCTATCCTCCTCGCTGATCCCGCCTTTGCAGTTGGCGGTCGCCACCGCAACCGCATTCAGCGCCATGATGGCATTGAAATGCTTGCCAGCAAGCTTGAGGCTTTGCATGGCCTTCTCGAGTTCCTGGTTCAGCTTTGTGATCTCGGCCAGATGCTCGGCCTTGGCTTGCTTGCGACCAGCCTCGACGCCAGCCTTGTGCGCCTCTTCATCGCCATCGAGATTCGCAGCGACCACGGCTCCGGCAACACCCGCGCCCACCGCAACGGCAATTGTGCCGGCTCCGGCTAGTGAGCCGAGCAATGTTGCGCCACCGACTAGTGAGCCACCGCCGGTGAAGGGCGCCGCGGCAACGGCGCCGACCCCGATCGCGGCGCCGCCGAGCACCTTCCAGTAGTCGATTTCCTTTTCGCCCGAGGCCACGTCCTCGACATAGTTGCGGGTAGCGTCAAAGCCATCGGAAACCGCATCACCTACGGTTTCGACGGCATCGGAGAGGGTTTCGACGGTAGAGTTATAAGCGCTTGAAGCCGTTTCCGAGACCGACTCGGCTACGGTGCTGACGGTGTCGACGGTGGCATCGTAGGCATCGGATACCGTCTCGGCGACTTTGTCGGCAACCTCGCTGACGGTTTCCTTGGCCGAGTCGTAGGCCCTAGACAAGGCGTCGCCGATGGACGAGAAGATGAAGGTGCCGCCCAGCGTGCCGCGGGTCATCAGGGCACTATCGTGGCTGATCAGGTTTGCGCCGAAGCCTTCTGTGGATTGCAGGAAAATATGTCGATACACGAGCGGGCCATCCATGGTGGACAAAAGTGCCTGAGATTCTCCATGGGGATAGAGCGATGTCAATATGCCTTTATAGGCTTTTCGAATGGCTCCCCGCTATATGAGGCTTCGGCAGCTGCAGCTCGATAGCCTCAACCCTACTCATAAAGTCAAGGCTTCACGCTCCTTGAGCTGCTCGAGGCGTTGCAAAAGAGCGGCTATGAATTCCTCCCCGTGATTGAAAGTTTTGGATGCGGTAGGGGCGGAACACCGTTACTGATGCTGCACCAAGTCGAAGGATGCGACTTGCGCGGGCTGCAGGAGCCTGAGCGCGATACCGCTTTAATCGTTGCCCGGAAGCTGATGGTAGCGATTGAATGTCTTCATGAGCAGCAGCTAAGCAACATGTCGTTCGCTCTACCCGAAAACCACTAGTTTTTTCCGATACTGAGCCGTGGATCAACGTATTAACACGACTTTTCTATCTCTGTTTTCTTTGATAGCAGACACTGACAGGTTGCCGGTAGCCGCTTCTTGAATATGCTCGCTCCACCAAGCCATCATTGGACGTCTGCGCTCGATGTAGTCAGCTCGGTTGTAGGCGCTGCGTACCTCATCTTTATCGACGTGGGCTAGCGCAACCTCGATTAACTCAGGATCCCAGCCGTGTTCATTGAGGATGGTACTCGCCATTGATCGCATGCCGTGACTTACCAGGCGCCCCTCGAAACCCATGCGCTTCAGTGCCATGTTGGCGGTCTGGCTGTTGCAGTGGGTGCGAGGGTTTCGGTCTGCAGGGAAAACGTACTCCCGATATCCACTGTAGGGCTTGATCGCTTCCAGGAGCGCCAAAGCTTGTTCCGTGAGCGGAATGATGTGTATCCGACGTTTCTTCATACGCTCTGCCGGTATAGTCCAGATCTTCTTTTCGAAGTCGATATCAGCCCAGCGGGAAGTGGCAGCCTCGGCTGGCCGAGTCATGGTGTGAAGTTGCCACTCAATTAGGCAGCGTGTAGTTCTTTTTATGCTGGCATTGGCAATTGCCACCATGAGCTCTTTCAGCTCATCGGGCGCAAGGGCCGCCATATTTTTCTTTTTGGGCTTTTTGAAGACGGAACGGATTCCACTGAGCGGATTCGCGTGAATCAATCCCGAATTGACACCATAGGTCATGATCTCATTGAGGCGTTGGGTTAGACGTTTAACGGTTTCGAGACTGCCCTTCGTCTCGAGGGGGCGCAGCAAATTTATGACTTTCGGGGCAGTGATAGCAGAGATTGGGGTGGTGGCCAGATCAGGGAAGACATGCAGCGTGAGGGAGCGCCAAATATCCTCGGCGTATGCAGGGGTAACTGAATCCTTTTTGAGGTCGAACCACGCTGCCGAGATATTTTCGAAAGTGTGTTCCGTGGCTGCTTTTTTCGCGTGCCGCTCGGCGTCGCGTTTCTCTTTAGGGTCCAGCCCCTGGGCGACGAGCTCTCTCGCTTCCACGGTTCTCTTGCGTGCTTGAGCCAGACTTACCTCAGGAAAGGTGCCCAATCCCATATTTATCCGCTTTTTCGTCACGGGTTGGATGTAGTTGAAATTCCATAGCTTTGAACCATTGATTCTCACTCGCATCTGAAGGCCGTTGCCGTCGGTGAGTATGTAGTCCTTTTCCTTCGGCTTCGCGGCTTTGACTTTTACGTCTGAAAGGCGCGTGGCTTGGGCCCCCATGGTGTATTCCAGTGCTGTTTATGTATTCCAAAAAATAGCAGGTGAGGGCTTGGAATACCACTTGGAATACACGAAAACGTAGATGGTCACGGATGCTGGTGGACGCTCGTAGACTCTAAACCCCTGTATTTACTGGATTTCAGGCACAAAAAAAGACGTCCGTGGACGTCTTTAGATGTTGAAGTGGTGGAGCCGGGGGGATTTGAACCCCCGTCCGCCAGTACTCCGCTGTCGGTACTACATGCGTAGCCGTGTCTATTAAGTTAACCCTCAGCGACCCGACGGGCAGGGTGCTTTGGGCGAGTTGTGTAAGTTTTAGCCGCTTCGTCCACAACGTACTGCACGGCGATTCTGTTCTATATGACAATCATTTTGGGTTTACAGACATCCCCTGATGATTGCTGGACCCGAAGGTACCAGAAGCTCAGGCTCTAAGGCTGCTTACGCAGCGATAGCGAATTCCTGGCCGTAGTTATCGTCATTGGCAACTATAAGTAGTTGCAACAGTGGATTTACGAGTTCTGTTACCAACTCGGCATGCACCTAAAGTTTCGCGACCGGCGTCGAATCCTAAACGGCCCCGAGCCTGTTACTCGGTGAATCAAATTGAGCAACAAGCCTGCACAGTGTACGCCAACACGCTTCAGAAGGCCACCCGCAAGGTTGGCCTCGATTGATCATGGGCTGGTTCGTTGGTCAATTTGCCATAGACAATGCCTGGCTGGCCTCGGTGGCGCATTTTTTGTCATCTTTGGCGGCTTGTGAAGCTTTGGCGCTGGCCAACAGCCTTTTGATCTCGGGCGCATTGGTGGAGGTCGCTGGCAGCGAATTCACTTTGGCTTCGAGCTCTTGCAGCTTGCTCGTACACAGGTTGTTGTCCGCGGCAAATACGGGAGAGGCCAACATGGCAGCAGAAATGAACAGGCCAGCGACTAAGGTACGTTTCATGGGGATCTCCTCGAACTGATGGGCTCGGTGCTGCTGTATGGGCGGGGGCTCGGCCGAGTCTAAAAATCAGCCACGTTGATTGGGCTTATCTAAAGACTGCGGGGCGGCAAAGTAATTCGGTCTTGGCAGAAAAGCGATGAAAAAACTGCGCGACAGGCCCAATGGCACTAAAAAGGTTTGCCGAGCCCCAGATGCACCAAAACCCGCAATTTGACGGGTTCTGGATTTGCTTCGTACTGGATGGAGCCAGTACGCCGGCAAGGCCAACCCGAGGGTTGGCCCGGAGCTGGGTTATTTCCCGCCTTTGTTCGCGTTCTTGATGTCCTGAATGGTTTGGTTGGTCTCGGCGACGCAATCATCAATCCCTTGCTTGGTGCCTTTTGCGTGGTCTGCTTGGGCTTGCTTGACGGAATCCGCTACCTGGTCAGCCATTTCCTCAGGAATCTGTGCCTGGGCGTCTTCGATGGTTTGCAGATTGACGGCGCATTGATCTTTTTCGGCGGCAAACGAGGGGGAGGCCAGCAGTGAGGCAGTAACGAACAGACCAAACAGTACAGAACGTTTCATGGGTATCTCCTTGAACTGAGTGGCCAGGCATCGCTGACCATCAGGACGGGCTGCCAAGTGTTGGAAAGGTCCCGCATTTGCGGGACTTGGTCAGTAGACTGCGGCGGCACATCAGGGTTCTAATTTTTTGCTGTACTGCTGTCGGTTCTGGCAAGAAACAAAAAGGCGCCTGAATGCGCCTTCCTTGAGGTCTTGCTCAGGTCACCCTAGCCTGGGTAACGCGGTCCACCAGATAGACTAGCCCGTGGTAATCAATGCCGCCATGTTGCGACAGCCCGATCTCACAGGTGCGGCTGGTCGATATCCCCTCGCTGCACTGCTGTACCGCGTCCTTGAGCGTTCTTAACGAATGAGCGTTCAGTTCCGGCGTGGTGAAACCCTTGTCGCCGGCAAACCCGCAGCAATGAATGCCTTCAGGAATGATGACGGTTTTGCTGCACTTGCGTGCCAGATCAATCAACGCATGGCTCTCGCCCAAGTGCTGGGTGCTGCAAGTGACGTGTACGGCAATCGGCGCCTCCTGCGGTGTGAAATCCAGGCGATCCATCAAATGCGTGCGGATGAAGCGCACCGGGTCATATAGGTCCAGTCGAACTTCGCCCAAGTCTTGAACCAGCCGTAGCGTACAGGGGCTGGTGTCGCAATAAATCGGATCGAGCCCTCCGCGACTGGCGTGCAGCAAGGCGCCAATCAGTTCCTGTCGTTTGTGTTCGGCTTGTTCGGCATAGCCCTTGGAGGCGAATGGCTGGCCACAGCAGAGATTGTCCAGATTGTCCGGAAAGATCACTTGGTAACCGGCTTTTTCCAGCAGTCCGCGGGTTTTGTCGTACAGCGACATCTGCTCTTCATCACCTGCCGCCGGGCCCATGACCCGCGACACACACGCTGCCAGGTACACCACCCGAGGGCGTTCGTCCGACACGGTCGGGCTGAAGCGAATGGCTTTTTCCGGCTGTGGCATGGCGTTGGTCCATTGCGGGACCTGCCCTTTGGACAGTTTTGTCAGCGTCGCCGACAGCTTCGCCAGGCGCGGCGCTCCCAACAGCATCCGGGCGCCGTTAGCGACGTGCAGTGTGAAACGTGCACCTTGCAGCGCCGTGGCGAAATTGCCTTCCAGCCAATTGGCGGTTTTCTTATGCGTGGCGTGGCGTCCGCGAAGCTTTTTCACCAGCTCGCCGGTATTGATGCCTACAGGGCAACGCTGTGCACAGAGCCCGGTGGCGGCGCAGGTATCGATACCTTGATACTCGTAAGCCGCTTCGAGTTCGGTGGTGTCCACGCCCGCGCGTTTCTTCGCCTGAATGTCACGCCAGATCACGATGCGTTGGCGAGGGCTGAGGGTCAGGCCTTTCGACGGGCAAACCGGTTCGCAGAAACCGCATTCGATGCACTTGTCCACAATCTCGTCGGCGGCCGGCAAGGGCTTGAGATGCTTGAGGTGGATCTGCGGATCTTCGCTGAGCACAACGTCCGGGTTGAGAATGCCGTTGGGATCGAGCAGGCGTTTGAGTTGCCACATCAACTGATAGGCATCGCTGCCCCATTCCAGTTCGACAAACGGTGCCATGTTGCGCCCGGTACCGTGTTCGGCCTTCAGCGAACCGCCAAACTCCACCGCAACCAATTGCGCCACGTCATCCATGAACGCCTGATAGCGTGCGACTTCTTCCGGGTTATTGAAGCCTTGGGTGAAGACGAAATGCAGATTGCCTTCTAGCGCGTGTCCGAAAAGGATCGCTTCGTCGTAGTGATGTTTGTCGAACAACTCGATCAGCCGGTTCACGCCGATGGCCAGTTGTTCCACCGGGAAGGTCACATCCTCGATGATCACCGTGGTGCCGGTTTTGCGCACCGCACCGACGGCGGGGAAGGTGTCTTTGCGGATCGCCCAGAGACGGGCGTTTTCCAGTGGGTCTTCGGTGAAATCGACCTGTTTCTCCACCGGGAACGACGCCAGGGACGCCATGATCTGCGCCAATTGTTCATGCAGCAGTGTGGACGACGCGGCGCGGGATTCTATCAGCAGGGCGCAGGCGTTATTCGACAGCTGCTGTACGAAAGCCGGCATGCCGGGCTTGTTCTGTACCGAGCGCAAACTGCGGCGGTCCAGCAGCTCCACCGCCGACACCGGTTGGCTTTTGAGCACGGTAACCGCGTTGCAGCAGGTTTCCACATCGGGAAACACAATCAGCGCCGAGGCCTTGTTCGGGTGATCGATCACGGTGTCGTAAGTCACGGCACTGATGAAACCGAGGGTGCCCTCGGAGCCCACCAGCAAGTGGCTCAAGATATCCACAGGCTCGTCGAAATCCACCAGGGCATTGAGTGACAGGCCGGTGGTATTTTTCAGGCGGTATTTGTGGCGAATCTTTGCTGCCAGTTCGGTGTTTGCGCGTGTCTCGCGACCCAATGTCGCCAAGCGCTCCAGCAGCGCTGCATGGCTCTGGCGAAACGCCGCGACGCTGGCGGCGTCTTCGGTATCGACTCGACTGCCATCGGCCAGCACCAGCCGAATCCCGGCCAGTGTGTGATAGGTGTTTTGCGCCGTGCCGCAGCACATGCCGCTGGCGTTGTTGGCGACGATGCCGCCGATTTTGCAGGCATTGATCGAGGCCGGATCAGGGCCGATTTTGCGCCCGAACGGTGCCAGCCAGGCATTGGCCTGGGCGCCGATCACACCGGGTTGCAGGCGGATTTGTGTGCCCTGGCCACGGATCTCGCGACCGTTCCAGTTATCCCCAAGCACGATCAGCACCGAATCGCTGATCGCCTGGCCAGAGAGACTGGTACCGGCAGCGCGGAACGTCACCGGCACTCGGTCACGCTGGGCCATTTTCAGCAGCGTGACGACTTCTTCTTCGGATTCGACGCGAATCACCAGCTGCGGAATCAGTCTGTAGAAACTGGCATCGGTGCCGAAGGCCAGCGTCGACAACGGGTCGTCGAAGCGTCGTTCCCGGGGAATCAGTTGCTGTGCATCACGCAGAAAAGCGGCCGGTAGACTCATTGGTCCTCCAGGATCAATACCACCAGGTCTTTCGGGCCGTGGGCGCCGTAGGCCAGCACCTGCTCGATGTCGGCGGTTTTCGAAGGGCCGGACACCAACAGAGCATTGGTCGGCATGCCCTGGGCCCATTCGAACTCTTGCTGTACCTGATAGAAGTTGTCGCGAATTGCGCTGGCCTTGAGCAGGGCGAAATGCACCGGTGGCGCGAGGCTCATTAGTCGCGGCTCCTCCCGGGTCGGCCAGAGAATCAAGCTGCCTGTGGCAGCGATTGCGCCGAGGGTGGTGGTGAGACTCGCAGGTGTGTCATTGAACAGTTCGGCTTTCCATTCCTCTACCGGACGGTCGTAGGCCTTGAGTGCCGGCAGGTGCGGATTATTCGCCCAGTGTTGAGTGATGCGTTGACCATGAACGGTGGTTGGCGCGATCAACAGGCTTGGCAACTGACGGTCCCCCAGAAGTTTTGCCAGCAGCGCTGGCCAGTCTTCGTCGGTTGTCAGATGGATTTCCGTGTGCACCGCTTCCATCAATTTGCGCAATTGAGCGATGCGTTGCTCGGGCGCGTAGGTGTAGGGCTGTGTCACCAGATCGACGTCGAAGTTGTCGGCAACCGGCGTAGTGCCTGTCAGACTTTTACGCAGTTTGGCGAGGATGTTTTGCTTGGCGCTCATCAACGATCTCCCTGTTTGGCCAGATGCTCGCGGGCCATGTCATGCAATGAGCGGGCGGCGGGTTTCGGTGCGCTGTGGTTTTGTGTCCACGGACCGACATTGTTCGGTGTGAGGGCACGCAGCCGTGTGGCGAAGAATCCGAACAGGCGATACAGCGTCGGCGAACTGTTGAGCTTCGCCCAGGCGTTCCAGATGAGTCGCTCTTTGCGCGAATACTTGCTGCCCTGGCCGCGCATTACTTGGTGGGGGCTGTCCGGGGCTTTGACGTTTTCCTCCCGCAGGCGACGCAGCAATGAAGGGATCGGTATCTTCACCGGGCACACTTCACCGCAGGCACCGCATAAAGAAGAGGCGCTCGGGTGGTCCGGGACTTTCGCCAGGCCGACCATGTGCGGGGTGATGATTTTTCCGATGGGGCCAGGGTAAACCTCGCCATAGGCATGGCCGCCGATTCGGGTGTAGACCGGGCAGTGATTCATGCAGGCGCCGCAGCGAATGCAGTTCAGGGTCTGGCGCAATTCGCTGTCGGCAAAGGCCTGGCTGCGACCGTTGTCGAGCAAGACCAGGTGCACTTCCTGCGGGCCGTCGAGTTCATGCGCCTTGCGAGGGCCGGAGATCATGTTGACGTAAGTGGTGATCGGAATGCCCAGGGCCGAGCGGGTCAGCAGCGACAAGAGCGGCACCACGTCGCGCAGGTTTTCCACGACTTTCTCGATACCGGTGACGGCGATATGCACCGGCGGCACGGTGGTGGTCATGCGGCCGTTACCTTCGTTTTCCACCAGCAACAGGGTGCCGGTTTCGGCCACGGCGAAGTTGACACCGGAGACGCCGATGTCCGCCTCGAAGAATTTCTGCCGCAGGACCCTGCGACCGATCTGAATGAGTTGGTCAACGTCCTTGGTGTATTCCACGCCAAGTTTGTCGTGGAACAAGGACGCGACCTGACCGGCATTCTTGTGGATCGCCGGCATAATGATGTGTGAAGGCTTCTCGTTGTCGAGCTGGACGATGTATTCGCCCATGTCCGATTCAAGGCATTCAATGCCCTGATCAGCGAGGAAATGGTTCATCTCCATTTCTTCGCTGACCATCGATTTGCCCTTGATCACTTGCCGCCCCTCGTGAGCGCGGATGATCGAGAGGACGATGCCATTGGCTTCGTCCACCGTTTCCGCCCAGTGCACTTTCACACCGTTGCGGGTCAGGTTCTGTTCAAGTTGCTCGAGCAGGTCGGGCAGCTTGGATAATGCTCGGGCACGGACAGCGTTGCCCAGCGCTCGCAAATGTTCTCTTTCATTGGCATCGCTGAACGCCGCTGCCCGTTTGGTCATCAGTGAATCCATCGCCTTGCGAAAGTTGTTTCGCAATTGCGCGTCACCCAGCGCCTGGTGAGCACGGGTGCGAAAATCTTCTTCTACGGCAATCGTAGGAATAATCGTGGAAGTGCTCATTGGGCACCTCCGGTACGCTGCCAAAGGAAGGTGGCCAGGTGTTGGCCGCGCAGCGCTTCCTTTTGTTTTTCCAGCGAGCCATTGATGTTCATCAGGCAACCGCAGTCGGCACTGAGTACCTTGTGCGCACCGGATTCCTTCAACGACCGGGTCTTGTCGGCCACCATCGCGCCGGAGATGTCTGGCATACGGACGCTGAAAGTCCCACCAAAGCCACAGCATTCACTTTCGTGGCTGTGCTCGACTCGCTCTACATTGCTTAACTGCGCCAGCAACGCGCGGCCATGCAAATGGGTGTTCATTTCCCGACGTGCCGAGCACGAAGTGTGCAACGCCACTTTTACAGGCTCGCCGCTGTCCTTGAGCTGCACCTTGCAGACATGCAGCAGGAATTCGGCGAGTTCGTAGGTTCTGGCAGCCAGTGCCTGAACCTGTTTCAACGTTTGCGGTTCGTCCTTGAACAAGTCGGCATAGTGTTCACGCAACATGCCTGCGCAAGAACCGGATGGCACCACCACCGGATAATCCCCGGCAAACAGCGCCAGTTGCGAGCGTGCCACAGTCCTTGCCTGCTCGGTGTAACCCGAGGTGTAGGCCGGTTGGCCGCAGCAACTTTGCCCTTGCGGGTACTCGACACGGATGCCTTCGCGTTCCAGCAAGTGGATCGCGTCCATTCCGGCTTCCGGGTAGAACAAATCCACTACGCAGGTCCCGAACAGGTAGACCCTTTGCGGTTTCTCGCTGGGGTATTGCCGAGGCTCGGGCAGTGGCGGGGCGACACGGGTCGCATTCGGCACAGCGTTGTAAAAGAGTTCGCTCATCAGGCGTGTCTCCGGGTGATCCCGGTTATCCGTCCGCTGAGGCTGCTGAATATAGAGAGTGATTCTTTCAGCAGCCTTACAGACCGGGTGGTGAATAGCTGACGCCGGAGTCGTGGTCCGGCGTCGGTTTTTTCCATGCCGCTTGTGGCGTTTAGTGCACCAGCATGCCGGTGAACCAGTAGGCCTGGCCCAAGGTGATCAGGCCGACGATCGTTGCAAAGAATAGGCTGTGCTTGAGGGTGAAGCGGAACAGATCCGACTCTTTGCCCACCAGGCCAGTCGCGGCGCAGGCCACGGCGATCGATTGTGGCGAGATCATCTTGCCGGTCACGCCGCCGCTGGTGTTCGCCGCGACCAGCAAGGTGTCGTTAACGCCGATCTGGTGCCCGGTGGTCGCCTGCAACGAGCTGAACAGGGCGTTGGACGAAGTGTCCGAACCGGTCAGGAACACACCGAGCCAGCCGAGGAATGGCGAGAAGAACGGGAACGCGGCGCCAGTGGCGGCCAATACCAGGGCCATGGTCGAGGACATGCCCGAGTAGTTGGTGACGAAGGCGAAGGCCAGCACCATGCCGATGGACAGGATCGGCCAGCGCAGCTCGTAGAAGGTCTCTTTTAAAGTGGTCAGACCAGTTTTGATGTTGATCTTCAGAATCAGCATCGAGATCAGCGCCGAGAAGAAAATCGCCGTACCGGTCGCGGAAATCGGGTCAAGCTTGAATACCGCCGGGATAGCCGTGGGCGCTGCCACGATCGGTGCAACCTTGATCACCATTTGATCCAGGTGCGGAATGGCGAAGTTGAACACCCAGCTGTACATCGAACCGCCGGCGGCGAACATGGCCTTGAACGGTTTCAGGGTCCAGATGGTGACCAGTACGGTCAGGATCAGGAACGGCGACCAGGCTTTGAAAATTTCACCCAGGCTGTAAGGCGAAGCCACGGTGGTGCGCTTTTGGCCAAAACCACCGGTGCTGGCGGTAACCACGGACGCCGAAACGGCGCCGACGATGTGTTGGCCGGCGGCGCGCTTCGGCTGCCAGACTTTCAGAAACAGGGTTAGTGAAACCAGGGAAACCAGCGCCGAGGTGATGTCCGGCAGTTCCGGGCCGATGAAATTGGAAGTGAAGAACTGGGTGACGGCAAAGCTCAGGCCGGCCACCAGTGCGGCTGGCCAGGTCTCACGGACGCCGCGCAGGCCGTCCATCATGAACACCAGCCAGAACGGCACGAACAGCGACAGCATGGGCAGTTGGCGGCCGGCCATGGCTCCGATCTTGAACGCGTCGATGCCGGTCACTTGCCCGGCGACGATGATCGGGATGCCCAGTGCGCCGAACGCCACTGGAGCGGTGTTCGCGATCAGGCAAAGGCCGGCGGCGTACAGCGGATTGAAGCCCAGCCCTACCAGCAGCGCGGCGGTAATCGCGACTGGCGCGCCAAAACCGGCTGCACCCTCCAGGAAGGCACCGAAGCAGAAGCCGATCAGCAGCACTTGCAGGCGCTGGTCGTCGGTAATCGACAACACGGAGCTGCGGATGATTTCGAACTGCCCACTTTTGACCGTCAGTTTGTAGAGGAAAACGGCGGCCACGATGATCCACGCGATCGGCCACAGACCGTAGGCGAAGCCATACCCGGCGGCGGCGAATGCCATGTCGACCGGCATCTGGAAGGCAAAGATTGCCACCAGAATCGACAAGGCCAGGGTGATGCTGCCAGCCACGTGGCCTTTGAGGCGGAAGACGGCCAGGGCCAGGAAGAAAAACACGATGGGAATAACGGCCGCGAGGGCGGACAAGCCGAGGCTGCCGAGCGGGCTGTAGAGCTGTTGCCAGGTTTGCATATGGGGTGGCCCCTAATTGTTGTTGGTCAGGCACTGATCAGCGTTCTTGGCTAATTGGTAATACCAATTTACAATCGCTGTTGGCTAGGGTAAAAGCCTTGTGGGCGGTGTGTCAATTTGCCGCTCTAAAACTTTTGTCGAATGCCTGCGTGTTCAGGTCGTCTGGTCTGTTCAAGCAATTGCTGTCTGGCAGGTGTCGGCGCTGCGCCGATAGGCCAGAATAGAGCCCCGGCGAGTCGTCGGGATCGTGGAGAAATTGAGTTATGGGGTTTGATCAGATTCGGCAGCGCCGTTTGTCTGACGATATTGTCGAGCGGCTTGAGGGCATGATCCTTGAGGGCACGCTGAAGGCGGGTGAGCGCTTGCCAGCTGAGCGCGTATTGGCCGAACAGTTCGGCGTGTCACGCCCTTCGTTGCGCGAGGCCATTCAAAAACTGGCGGCCAAGGGCTTGCTCGTCAGTCGGCAGGGTGGCGGCAATTATGTGGTGGAATCGCTGGGGACGACCTTCAGTGATCCATTGCTGCATCTGCTGGAAAGCAATCCTGAAGCGCAGCGCGATCTGTTGGAGTTTCGACATACGCTCGAAGCGTCCTGCGCCTATTACGCTGCGTTACGCGCCACGGATGTTGATCGTGAGCGGTTGACGGCGGCGTTCAACGAATTGCAGGACTGCTATTCGCGTCACGATGACGTAAGTCGCGCGGAAGAGGGCGCGGCAGATGCGAAATTCCATCTGGCAATCGCCGAAGCCAGTCACAACGCCGTGTTGTTGCACACCATTCGTGGGTTATTCGATCTGCTCAAGCGCAATGTGGTGACCAACATTGGCGGCATGTACAAGCAGCGCACGGAAACCCGGGACATGCTGATCACCCAGCATCGCGAGTTGTACCAGGCGATTGTCGAAGGTCGTGCGGAGCAAGCGCGGGAAGTCTCCAGTCGACATATCCTGTATGTGCAGGAAGTGCTGGAAGAAGTGCGTCAGGAAGTGCAGCGCGTAGCTCGGGCGGAGCGGCGCAAGGGGATGTAACGGTTGCAATGAGATTCAATGTGGCGAGGGAGCTTGCTCCCGTTGGGGTGCGAAGCGGCCCTGGCTTTTGGCGTAGTCGTCACGAGTGCATTGGCGACGGCCGCGCAGCCGGGCGGGAGCAAGCTCCCTCGCCACAAAAGCAGTGATCAGGTCGGAAGATTAATCTTCCTTGCCCTTGTTGCGCACCGCGCGCTGCAACTCGCGGCCGGCATCGCGCTCACGCTCGGTATCACGCTTGTCGTATTCCTTCTTGCCCTTGCCCAGAGCGATCTCGCACTTGACCATGTGCTTGCTCCAGTACCAGGACAGGCATACGCAGGCGTAACCCTTTTGCTGCACAGCGGCAGACAGCTTGTCCAGCTCGCGCCGGTTCAGCAGCAACTTCCGGGTGCGGGTCGGGTCAGCGATGACGTGGGTGCTGGCGGTTGTCAGGGGCGTAATGTGACTGCCGAGCAGCCAGGCTTCGCCATCCTTGAGCAGCACGTAACTGTCGACCAGTTGCAGCTTGCTCGCCCGCAGACTTTTTACTTCCCAGCCGGCCAGGACCAGTCCAGCCTCGAACCGATGTTCGATGAAGTAATCGTGCCGCGCCTTTTTATTTTGCGCGATGGTCCCTGTTGGGTGTTTCTTCTGTTTAGCCATAGGGGCGGCATTATAGGGAGTTGCACGCGAGTCGGCTACGGTGTTGCTGCGTGCTTGAGCAGGTTGATTGAATCCCGGACAATGCGCGCTCTTTTTTGAATGCTTGGTCGTAATAACGATGTCGACAGACAAGGTTTCTGTCCACGGCAGTTGGGCTAGCCGCTGGGTCTTCATACTCGCCGCGACCGGTTCGGCCGTTGGCCTGGGTAGTATCTGGAAATTCCCGTACATGGTTGGCGTCTATGGCGGCGGCGCCTTCGTGCTGATGTTCCTGGCCTGTATTGCGCTGATTGGAGTGCCGGTCATGCTGGCGGAAACCCTGATCGGCCGGCGTGCCCGGCAGAGTCCGGCCAATGCGCTGAAGGTGCTGGCGCAGGAAGCCGGGCATTCGGGTAAATGGTCCTGGGGGGCCTTTGCCGGCATGATCACGGCGTTGTTGATCCTGTCTTTCTATAGTGTCGTGGGCGGCTGGTCGCTGGATTACATCGTCGAAATGGGCCGGGGCGACTTCCAGGGTGTGACACCGGATCAGGTGGGCGCCTACTTCGGTAATGTGATCGCCGATCCATGGCGTCTGACACTTTGGCACTCGATTTTCATGCTGCTGTCAGCTCTGGTGATTGCCAAAGGGGTGGTAGCAGGTCTTGAACGCAGTCTGCGGATCATGATGCCGCTGCTGTTTGTGATGATCCTGGTGTTGCTGGGCTACAGCATGACGACCGGGCATTTCATGGAAGGCGTGCATTTCATGTTCGACTTCCATCCGGAAAAGGTCCTCGATGGTTTGTTGCCAGCCATGGGGCATGCGTTCTTTTCCCTGAGCGTCGGTGTGGGTTCGATCATGATTTATGGCGCTTACATGCCGAAGCATTCGTCGATTTCCGGGACTGTCGTTGGCGTGGCGCTGCTCGATACCTTCGTTTCGCTGGTGGCCGGTCTGGCGTTGTTTCCGATTGTGTTCGCCGCAGGCTTGAATCCAAGCGAAGGCCCCGGCCTGATGTTTGTAAGCTTGCCATTTGCCTTTGGTAACGTAGTCTTCGGCCAATTGATGGGCGTAGTGTTTTTCGTACTGGTAGCGATTGCGGCATGGAGTTCGGCCATTTCGCTGCTTGAGCCGATGGTGGCGTACCTGGTCGAACGGACGAAAGTCAGCCGCGCCTGGGTAACCTTCTGGCTGGCGTTCACCTGCTGGTTTGTCGGTCTCGGTACGGTGTTCTCGTTCAATATCTGGAAGCAAGCCAAGTTTTTCGTGAGCGAAGGCGGTTTGTTCCACCTCTACCAATGGGGAGCCGCGGGCGGTCTGGATTTTTTTGGAGTCATCGATTTCTTCACCTCACGGATCATGTTGCCACTCGGTGGTTTGTGTTTCGTGGTGTTTGCAGGCTGGGTGATGGGGCGTGAAGCGGTGCGCGACGAGTTGTCGATCCGCAACCCTGCGTTGTTCGCCCTGTCCTTGTTCTTGATGCGCTATGTGGCGCCCATCGGCATTCTCGTAGTGTTTGCCGCACAGCTGTGGAAGTGACGCTGACATGACGACACATATTTCACGTTCGGCCTTGCTGCCCTATCCGGCGCAAGCGCTTTATGACCTGGTCAACGATGTGGCGCGGTATCCGGAATTCTTGCCGTGGTGCTCAACGGCCGAAGTCCTGGAAAGCTCTTTCGAGCATATGCGTGCCAGTGTTGGAGTGGCCAAGGGTGGGCTAAGTCAGCATTTCGTGACGCGTAACACCCTGGTTCCCGGTCAATCGATTGAAATGAATCTCGAAGAGGGGCCATTCACTCAGTTGCACGGTATCTGGGTGTTCAAGCCATTGGGCGAGAAGGCCTGCAAGATCAGTCTGGACCTGTCGTTCGACTACGCAGGGCCGATTGTTCGGGCGACTCTGGGCCCGCTGTTCAATCAGGCCGCCAACACGCTGGTGGATGCATTCTGCCAGCGGGCCAAGCAAATGTATGGATGAGGTGCTGATAGAGGTCGAGGTGGTGTATGCCGCTGTTGATCGGCAACTGCTTCTGTCGGTGTCAGTGCCAACCGGAACGACCGTCAGGGCGGCATTGCTGGCATCGGGTATAGGTCTGGCTTTTCCGGAGCTGGACTTGACCGAGTGCCCGGTGGGCATCTTTGGAAAGGCGTTAAACGATTCTGACAGTCGTCCGGTTCAACCGGGAGATCGAATCGAGATTTACCGATCGTTGCTGGCGGACCCGAAAGAAGTTCGCAGGTTGCGTGCAGCCAAGGCTGCCGAGGCCAAGGCGCGGAATCAGTGAGGCGTTTAAATTTCACGCAATAAAAAACCCGGCATGCCGGGTTTTTTATTGCGTTGCAGATTATTGCGGCGAAGTATCCAGAGGTTCTGGCGTCGGGACCGGAGCGGTCTCTACACCGTCAACGTCCTTCTGGATCTGGTCCAGTAGCGAGCCTGGCTTGACCGGTTTTTCAGGTTTTGGTTTCGGCTTCTCGGTGTTTTCTACAGGGGCAGCCACTGTCGTGGCGGTGTCCTTGCCGAGAATCGCCTCGTCGCGGCTCATGCCCGGCATGAAGTCTCCGGAGAGGCTGACAAGCTGGTCATTTGCGTTGAAGATGACGCTAATGCGTTCTTGTTGGCGTTCACCACCACCCGGTTGCAGGCTATACAGATAATCCCAGCGATCGGCGTGGAACGTGTCGGTCAGCAGAGGGTTGCCCATGATAAACCTTACTTGCTTACGGGTCATTCCCGGGCGTAACTGGTCTATCATGTCCTGCGTGACGACATTGCCCTGCTGGATGTCGATTTTGTAAACCCCGGGGAATGAACAACCGGCGAGTGCGAGCAGTCCCACAAAGGTGAAACTGGTTAGCAAGAGCTTGGTGTTTTGCATCGGTGGGCGACTTCCACTATCTTGGCTGGGACAACGTAAACGCCGATCATACCCGCATTAAGAGAAGCTGCGAAGCAGCATCGCGAGAAAGCTGACCATGGTTGAAAATAGCGAACTACGCAAAGCCGGCCTCAAAGTGACCCTTCCACGGGTCAAAATTCTGCAAATGCTCGATTCCGCCGAGCAGCGTCATATGAGTGCTGAAGATGTCTACAAGGCACTGATGGAGGCTGGCGAGGATGTCGGTTTGGCCACGGTTTACCGTGTACTGACTCAGTTCGAGGCGGCTGGCCTTGTGGTGCGGCACAACTTCGACGGAGGCCATGCGGTCTTCGAGCTGGACGACGGCAAGCATCATGACCATATGGTTAACGTCGAGACCAGTGAAGTGATCGAGTTCTTCGACGAAGAAATCGAGCGCCTGCAGAAAGCCATCGTCGACAAATATGGCTTCGAAATGGTTGATCACAATCTTGTGTTGTATGTACGCAAGAAAAAGTAATCAAGTCGCGCGAACCTGAGGTTCGCGAAACGAACGAAGGCGACCCAAGGGTCGCCTTCGTGCTTTCTGCCGAACTTAAATCTTCGCGGTTACGACCATTTTCCTGGCGTGAGCCAGGGATTCCTTGGTGAGGTCGATACCTCCCAGCATCCGTGCGACTTCTTCGACACGATCATTTTTACTTAGTCTGGAGACGGCGGTGCGGGTGGCGTCTTCGCCGCGCACCTTGTGGACAAACAGGTGTTGATGACCTTGTGCTGCTACTTGTGGCAAGTGGGTAACGGTCAGAACCTGTCCTCGTTCCCCCAGTCGACGTAGAAGCTGGCCGACGATTTCGGCTGTCGGTCCACCGATGCCCACGTCCACTTCGTCGAATACCAGGGTGGGTACGCGGGAGGTTTGTGCGGTGATCACCTGAATGGCAAGGCTGATTCGGGACAATTCGCCGCCCGACGCTACCTTTGCCAGTGCTTTTAAGGGCTGCCCGGGGTTGGCGCTGACCAATAGCTCGACCTGTTCAAGTCCGTTGGGCAGCAGTTCGTCACCGCTATTGGGGCGTAGCTCAATGGTAAAGCGACCACCCGGCATTCCCAGTCGCTGAATTTCCTGCTCTACAGCGCTCGCCAGGCTGCTTGAGGCCTGGTGGCGCAGGTCGCTTAGCTCTCGGGCTTTTTCCTGGTAGTGACGCGCATAAGCGGCCAACTCATCGCTCAGTCGTTCGATGGATTCGTCGTTGGCATTCAGCGTTTCAATCTCATCCAGTAGCTTTTGTTGCATCTCGGCGACTTCGGTCGGCTGGATGCGGTGTTTACGCGCCAAGGTGTAGATCGAATCAAGTCGTTCTTCGAGATATTGAAGACGCGATGGGTCGGCGTCGAAATTATCAAGGAAGCGATTCAGTTCGCCGACGGCTTCTTCGACCTGGATTTGTGCACTGGTCAACAGGCTGCTGGCCTCGCCCAGAGCGCCAATCGAGTTGTTCACGCTCGACAGGCGGTTGAGACTGGCGGTCAGGGCATTCAAGACATTGCCCGAATCGCTTTCGCTGCACTGTTCGACGACTTGCCGGCAGATGCCCAGCAAGGTTTCAGCGTTGGTCAGGTTCTTGTGTTCCTGCTCCAACTGCTCCAGTTCATTGTCGCCAAGGCCCAGGTTTTCAAGTTCTTCGAGTTGATAGCTGAGCAATTGATGGCGAGCTCGCTGCTCATCGCCTGAGTTGGAAAGGCGTTCCAGTTCCTGGCGCGTCTGGCGCCAGCGTTGGGCCGCCAGCTGTACCTGGCGGGCAAGATCCGTGGCGCCGGCGTACTCGTCGAGCAGGCGACGGTGGGTATCGGTCTTGAGCAGGGATTGGTGTTCATGCTGGCTGTGGATATCGATCAGCAGTTCACCCAGTGCCTTGAGATCGCCCAGTGGGCAGGGTGTGCCGTTGATGTAGCCACGCGAGCGTCCTTCCGCGGTGATCACGCGGCGCAAGATGCACGGGCCTTCATTTTCAAGGTCGCGTTCGGCAAGCCAGGTACGTGCTTCCGGAATGTCGACCAGATCGAAGGTGGCAAGGATATCGGCCTTGTCTGCACCGGGTCGGACCACACCGCTGTCGGCGCGATCGCCCAGGGTCAGGCCCAGGGCGTCCAGCATGATCGACTTGCCGGCGCCGGTTTCTCCTGTGATCACGCTCATCCCGCGATCGAGTTCGAGATCGAGATGTTCAACGATGGCGTAGTTATGTACTGACAGGTGCACCAGCATGAAGGCCGCTCCCAGGCATTAGGTCTGGTTATTTATACAGTGTTTTGTTTCTGGCTGACAATGCCCCTCGTTAGCTCGATTTGCTTGATCCGACGAAATCGTTAGTGCGTCCCGGAATGACAATGCAGGTGTTTTTGTAGGGTTAATACGCGGACACCCCTTGAAGCAGGATTTTGCGGCCCCATATAGGTGGGCAGAAGCGCGAGTTAAGGCTCGCGGACGATATTGAAAGGAGAATTCTATGGCTGACGAACAGACAGTGGATACGCAAAATCTAGACGCCGATCAGGCCTCCCAAGCCTCGGGTGATGACCTGACGGCTCGTGTACAAGTGCTCGAAGAGCAACTGGCAGGTGCGCAGGATCAGGCTTTGCGTGTAGCCGCCGATCTGCAGAACGTCCGCCGTCGCGCCGAACAGGATGTAGAAAAGGCTCACAAATTCGCGCTGGAAAAATTCGCCGGCGACCTGCTGCCGATCATCGACAGCCTGGAGCGTGGCCTGGAGTTGTCCAGTCCGGATGACGAAAGCATCCGTCCGATGCGCGAAGGCATCGAGCTCACCCTGAAAATGTTCCAGGACACCCTGAAACGTTATCAACTGGAAGCGATCGATCCGCACGGCGAACCGTTCAATGCCGTTCTTCATCAGGCAATGGCGATGCAGGAAAGCGCCGACCTTGAGCCGAACAGCGTGCTCAAGGTGTTCCAGAAGGGCTACCAGCTCAACGGACGCCTGCTGCGCCCGGCGATGGTGGTGGTCAGCAAGACGCCGGCGCCTGTTTCGCCTTCGATTGACGAGCAGGCTTGAAATTAGCCGCAAGGCCCCCATTTAGAAGTCAAGTGTTTAATTGCTACCGCAGTTAGCCACCACTGCTGCGGCAACCAAATCCAAAGTTTCGGGAGAGTGAACATGGGCAAAATTATCGGTATCGACCTGGGGACTACCAACTCCTGCGTCTCCGTACTTGAAAACGGCGTAGCGAAAGTTATCGAAAACGCCGAGGGCGCGCGTACCACGCCGTCGATCATCGCTTACGCCAACGATGGCGAGATCCTGGTTGGCCAGTCGGCCAAGCGTCAGGCAGTGACCAATCCGCACAACACCCTGTACGCGGTGAAGCGTCTGATCGGTCGCAAGTTCGACGAAGAAGTCGTACAGAAAGACATCAAGATGGTCCCGTACAAAATCGCCAAGGCTGACAACGGCGACGCCTGGGTTGAAGTGAACGGCCAGAAAATGGCTCCGCCACAAATCTCGGCTGAAATTCTGAAGAAGATGAAGAAGACCGCCGAAGACTACCTGGGCGAGTCAGTGACTGAAGCGGTGATTACCGTTCCGGCCTACTTCAACGACAGCCAGCGTCAAGCCACCAAAGACGCCGGCCGCATCGCGGGTCTGGACGTAAAACGTATCATCAACGAACCCACCGCAGCTGCGCTGGCTTACGGCATGGACAAGGCCAAGGGCGATCACACCGTGATCGTTTACGACTTGGGCGGCGGTACTTTCGACGTTTCCGTAATTGAAATCGCTGAAGTCGATGGCGAGCACCAGTTCGAAGTGTTGGCCACCAACGGTGACACCTTCCTGGGTGGTGAAGACTTCGACATTCGTCTGATCGACTACCTCGTCGACGAATTCAAGAAAGAAAGCGGCATGAACCTCAAGGGTGACCCGCTGGCGATGCAGCGCCTGAAAGAAGCTGCTGAAAAAGCCAAAATCGAGCTGTCTTCCGCTCAGTCGACCGACGTGAACCTGCCTTACATCACTGCAGATGCGACCGGTCCTAAGCACTTGAACGTGAAAATCTCGCGCGCCAAGCTGGAAGCGCTGGTTGAAGACCTGGTTCAACGCACCATCGAACCTTGCCGCATCGCTCTGAAAGACTCCGGTATCGACGTTGGCGCCATCAACGACGTGATCCTGGTGGGCGGTCAGACTCGTATGCCGCTGGTGCAGAAGCTGGTTACCGAGTTCTTCGGTAAAGAAGCTCGTAAAGATGTTAACCCGGACGAAGCGGTTGCCATGGGTGCTGCTATCCAGGGCGCGGTATTGGCCGGTGACGTGAAAGACGTTCTGCTGCTCGACGTCAGCCCGCTGACCCTGGGTATCGAAACCATGGGTGGCGTGATGACTGCGCTGATCGAGAAAAACACCACGATTCCTACCAAGAAATCGCAAGTGTTCTCGACTGCCGACGACAACCAGGGCGCCGTGACCATTCACGTGCTGCAAGGTGAGCGTAAGCAAGCGGCACAGAACAAGTCCCTGGGCAAGTTCGACCTGGCCGAGATTCCACCAGCGCCACGTGGCGTGCCGCAAATCGAAGTGACCTTCGACATCGACGCCAACGGCATCCTGCACGTAGGCGCCAAAGACAAGGCCACTGGCAAGACTCAGTCGATCGTGATCAAGGCCAACTCCGGTCTGTCCGATGAAGAGATCGAGCGCATGGTGCGTGATGCCGAGGCCAACGCCGAGGAAGATCGCAAGTTCGAAGAGCTGGCTGCTGCTCGTAACCAGGGCGATGCACTGGTTCACTCGACACGCAAAATGGTGGCCGACGCTGGCGATAAAGTGAGTGCCGAAGAGAAGACTGCAATCGAAGCGGCTGTAGTTGCTTTGGAAGCCGCTGTTAAAGGTGACGACAAGGCTGCGATCGAAGCCAAGGTTGAAGAGCTGTCCAAGGTCTCCGCGCCAGTGGCTCAGAAGATGTACGCCGAGCAGGCTCAGCCAGCTGAAGGCGCTGCACCGCACGCTGAGTCGGCTGGAAAGGCTGATGACGTCGTCGATGCTGAGTTCGAAGAAGTCAAAGACCACAAGTAAGTTGTTGGTCGGCCGGTTGACTGCCTTGAGGCGGTGACTGGTAGGATGTCGCCGCGCGGGAGCTTGCTCCCGCGTTGGCATGTCTGGAGTAAGCGAATTTTTACAGTATGCGACAACGTTCGCGTGCTGATGGTATGGCCGGGAATGCTCCTGCTTTCTGAGCCGCAAGTACCGCATCGAATCAAAGACCAGGATCGTTGAATTGACGTGAGTTGGGTCCGGGCCTGCATTGGGGCTCAACGGGTTTGGCGAGGCTCAGGAGAGGTTTGCCGAACGTCCTTAAGAGTGCAAAAGACTTATGGCAAAGCGTGACTATTACGAAGTATTGGGTGTTGAACGAGGCTCAAGCGAGGCGGACCTGAAAAAGGCCTACCGTCGCCTGGCGATGAAGCACCACCCGGACCGTAATCCCGATGACAAAGCGTCGGAAGAGAAATTCAAGGAAGCCAACGAGGCTTACGAAGTACTGTCCGATTCCAGCAAGCGTGCGGCGTACGACCAGTATGGTCATGCCGGTGTCGACCCGAGCATGGGTGGCGGCGGTGCCGGTTTTGGCGGTCAGAACTTCTCCGATATCTTTGGCGATGTCTTCAGTGACTTCTTCGGTGGCGGTCGCGGTGGTTCCCGTGGCGGCGCTCAGCGCGGCAGTGATCTGCGTTACACCCTGGAGCTGGATCTGGAAGAGGCGGTGCGCGGCACGACCGTGAATATCCGCGTTCCAACGCTGGTCAACTGCAAGCCGTGCGATGGCTCGGGTGCCAAGAAAGGCTCCTCTCCGGTGACCTGCCCGACCTGTGGCGGTATCGGCCAGGTGCGCATGCAGCAAGGTTTCTTCTCGGTGCAGCAGACCTGCCCGCGCTGCCATGGTCAGGGCAAGATCATTTCCGATCCATGCGACTCCTGCCATGGCGAAGGTCGCGTCGAAGAGTACAAGACCCTGTCGGTGAAAGTGCCGGCCGGTGTTGATACCGGTGACCGCATTCGTCTGTCTGGCGAAGGCGAGGCGGGTGCGCAAGGCGGGCCGACCGGCGACCTGTATGTCGTGATCAATGTGCGCGAGCACGCGATCTTCCAGCGTGACGGCAAGCATCTGTTCTGCGAAGTGCCGATCAGCTTTGTCGATGCGGCGTTGGGTGGTGAACTGGAGATTCCGACCCTCGATGGTCGGGTCAAACTGAAGATTCCCGAAGGGACTCAGACCGGCAAGCAATTCCGCGTTCGTGGCAAGGGTGTTGCGCCTGTGCGTGGCGGCGGTGCCGGTGACTTGATGTGTCGCGTGGCGGTCGAAACCCCGGTGAACCTGAGCCGTCGTCAGCGTGAAATGCTCGAAGAGTTCCGCAGCTCGCTGGCGGATGACAACAGTCACTCGCCGAAAACCACTGGCTGGTTCGAAGGCGTGAAGCGCTTCTTCGGCGATCTGTAAGGAGTGGTCATGCGACGTATAGCTGTGATGGGCGCTGCCGGGCGAATGGGTAAGATCCTGGTCGAGGCGGTGCAGCAACGCGCGCCGCTCACCGGTCTGACAGCCGCCATCGTTCGCCCCGGCAGTACGCTGATTGGTGTGGACGCCGGTGAGCTGGCTTCGCTGGGGCGTATCGGCGTGCCGTTGTCCGGTAACCTGGATGCGGTGGCGGATGAGTTCGACGTGTTGATCGACTTCACCCTGCCGGAAGTCATGCTGAAAAACCTGGCCTTTTGCCGCAAGGCGGGTAAAGCCATGGTCATCGGCACGACGGGGCTGGACGCTGCGCAAAAGCAGTTGCTGGCCGAGGCGGGCAAAGACATCCCTATCGTGTTCGCGGCCAATTTCAGCGTGGGTGTGAACCTGTCGCTGAAATTGCTCGATATGGCGGCTCGTGTGCTGGGCGACGAGGCGGATATCGAAATTATCGAAGCTCACCACCGGCACAAGATCGACGCGCCTTCCGGCACGGCGTTGCGCATGGGTGAGGTCATCGCCAGTGCCCTGGATCGTGACCTGCAGAAGGTTGCGGTCTATGGTCGCGAGGGGCATACCGGCGCGCGCGAGCGTGAAACCATCGGTTTTGCCACTGTTCGCGGTGGTGATGTGGTGGGGGATCACACGGTGCTGTTTGCCTGTGAAGGGGAGCGCCTGGAAATCACCCATAAGGCTTCCAGTCGCATGACCTTCGCCAAAGGCGCGGTACGTGCTGCCTTGTGGCTGGATGGTCGAGAGCCTGCTCTTTACGACATGCAAGACGTGCTCGACCTGCGATAAAACGCTATGGAAACCGGGCCCGAGCAATCTGCTTGAGTCCGGTTTTACACCGCCAAGCGACGTCCTGTCGCATTCTCTGGCCTTTCGGGCTCATTGGCGGTAGACCAAAAATGCCTTTTTCTGTAAGCTACAGCTTTAGTGTGTCCACTAAAAGCGCGCAGAATAATTCAGTGAAGAAGCGGGGTGACGTGTCCATACGTCACTCCGCTTTTTTACAACCTGCGATCGCCCTTTCAGGCTTTATTTACGGGAGGTCTTCTTGACTAAGCCAGCCATACTCGCCCTTGCTGATGGCAGCATTTTTCGCGGCGAAGCCATTGGAGCCGACGGTCAAACCGTTGGTGAGGTGGTGTTCAACACCGCAATGACCGGCTATCAGGAAATCCTTACCGATCCTTCCTACGCCCAACAGATCGTTACCCTGACTTACCCGCATATCGGCAACACCGGCACCACGCCGGAGGACGCCGAGTCCAACCGCGTCTGGTCCGCTGGCCTGGTCATCCGTGACCTGCCACTGGTTGCGAGCAACTGGCGTAACACCATGTCCTTGTCCGACTACCTGAAAGCCAACAATGTTGTGGCAATCGCCGGTATCGACACCCGTCGCCTGACCCGCATCCTGCGTGAAAAAGGCGCACAGAACGGCTGCATCATGGCCGGTGACAACATTTCCGATGAGGCCGCCATTGCCGCCGCCCAGGGCTTCCCTGGCCTGAAAGGCATGGACCTGGCGAAAGTCGTCAGCACCACTGAGAATTACGAGTGGCGTTCGACGGTCTGGGATCTGAAAACCGACAGCCATGCCACCATCGAAGCCTCCGAGCTGCCGTACCACGTGGTTGCCTACGACTACGGCGTCAAGCTGAACATCCTGCGCATGTTGGTCGAGCGCGGTTGCCGCGTCACCGTGGTACCGGCTCAAACGCCTGCCGCCGATGTCCTCGCCTTGCAGCCGGACGGCGTGTTCCTGTCAAACGGTCCTGGCGATCCGGAGCCTTGCGACTACGCGATCCAGGCGATCAAGGACGTGCTGGAAACCGAAATTCCGGTATTCGGCATCTGCCTTGGTCACCAGCTGCTGGCCCTGGCCTCCGGCGCCAAGACCCTGAAAATGGGTCACGGCCACCACGGTGCCAACCACCCGGTTCAGGATCTGGATACCGGTGTAGTGATGATCACCAGCCAGAACCACGGTTTTGCCGTAGACGAAGCCACCCTGCCGGCCAACGTTCGTGCGACTCACAAATCGCTGTTCGACGGTACCCTGCAAGGGATCGAGCGTACCGACAAGAGCGCCTTCAGCTTCCAGGGTCACCCGGAAGCCAGCCCTGGCCCGAACGACGTAGCGCCTTTGTTTGATCGCTTCATCAACGAGATGGCCAAGCGACGCTGATCGCTCGCCCTGATGTTGCAAAGCTTGAGGGCGGTCCCGATACCGGTGGCCCTCTCAAGGCTTCAGAGATTGATCAAGACGGCTTGCCGACTGACCTGCGGATTTGAGTGACAAACCCATGCCAAAACGTACAGACATTAAAAGCATCCTGATTCTCGGCGCTGGCCCGATCGTGATCGGCCAGGCCTGCGAATTCGACTACTCCGGCGCCCAGGCCTGCAAAGCCCTGCGCGAAGAGGGTTACCGCGTCATCCTGGTAAACTCCAACCCGGCCACCATCATGACCGACCCGGCCATGGCCGACGCTACCTACATCGAACCGATCAAGTGGCAGACCGTCGCCAAAATCATCGAGAAAGAGCGTCCGGACGCGCTGCTGCCAACCATGGGCGGCCAGACCGCCCTGAACTGCGCCCTGGACCTGGAGCGCGAAGGCGTTCTGGAGAAGTTCGGCGTTGAGATGATCGGTGCCAACGCCGACACCATCGACAAGGCTGAAGACCGCTCGCGTTTCGACAAGGCCATGAAATCCATCGGCTTGGCGTGCCCGCGCTCCGGTATCGCTCACAGCATGGAAGAGGCCAATGCGGTCCTCGAGAAGCTTGGCTTCCCGTGCATCATCCGTCCGTCCTTCACCATGGGCGGCACCGGCGGCGGTATCGCCTACAACCGTGAAGAGTTCGAAGAAATCTGCGCCCGTGGTCTGGACCTGTCGCCGACCAAAGAGCTGCTGATCGACGAATCCCTGATCGGCTGGAAAGAATACGAAATGGAGGTTGTCCGCGATAAGAAGGACAACTGCATCATCGTCTGCTCCATCGAAAACTTCGACCCGATGGGCGTGCACACCGGTGACTCGATCACCGTGGCCCCTGCACAGACCCTGACCGACAAGGAATACCAGATCCTGCGTAACGCCTCCCTGGCGGTACTGCGCGAGATCGGCGTGGAAACCGGTGGTTCCAACGTCCAGTTCGGTATCTGCCCGAACACGGGTCGCATGGTTGTCATCGAGATGAACCCGCGTGTATCCCGTTCCTCGGCCCTGGCGTCGAAAGCCACTGGTTTCCCGATCGCCAAGGTCGCGGCCAAGCTGGCCGTGGGTTACACCCTGGATGAGTTGTCGAACGACATCACCGGCGGCAAGACCCCGGCGTCCTTCGAACCGTCCATCGACTACGTCGTGACCAAGCTGCCACGCTTCGCCTTCGAGAAGTTCTCCAAGGCAGACGCGCGCCTGACCACGCAAATGAAGTCGGTCGGCGAAGTGATGGCTATTGGCCGGACCTTCCAGGAGTCCCTGCAGAAAGCGCTGCGCGGCCTGGAAGTAGGCGTTTGCGGTCTGGACGAGAAGGTTGACCTGAACAACCCGGAAAGCATGAGCATCCTCAAGCGCGAGCTGACCGTGCCGGGTGCCGAGCGTATCTGGTACGTGGCGGACGCAATGCGCGCCGGCATGAGCGTCGAAGATATCTTCGGCATGACCATGATCGATCCTTGGTTCCTGGTGCAGATGGAAGATCTGATCAAGGACGAAGAGAAGGTCAAGACCCTGGGTCTGACCAGCATCGACCGCGACCTGATGTTCCGCCTCAAGCGCAAAGGCTTCTCCGATCAGCGTCTGGCCAAGCTGCTGGGTGTGACCGAGAAGAGCCTGCGTGCCCATCGCCACAAGCTTGAAGTGTTCCCGGTCTACAAGCGCGTTGACACGTGCGCCGCCGAGTTCGCCACCGATACCGCTTATCTGTACTCCACGTACGAAGAAGAGTGTGAAGCCGCTCCATCGGGCCGCGACAAGATCATGATCCTGGGTGGCGGTCCGAACCGTATCGGCCAGGGCATCGAGTTCGACTACTGCTGCGTACACGCGGCACTGGCCCTGCGCGATGACGGGTACGAGACCATCATGGTCAACTGCAACCCGGAAACCGTATCCACCGACTACGACACTTCCGATCGCCTGTACTTCGAGCCAGTGACCCTGGAAGACGTGCTGGAAATCGTCCGCGTCGAGAAACCGAAAGGCGTGATCGTCCAGTACGGCGGCCAGACCCCGTTGAAACTGGCCCGTGCCCTGGAAGCCGCCGGCGTGCCGATCATCGGCACCAGCCCTGACGCCATCGACCGTGCCGAAGACCGTGAGCGCTTCCAGCAAATGGTTCAGCGACTGAACCTGCGTCAGCCGCCAAACGCCACCGTGCGCAGCGAAGACGAAGCGATTCGTGCGGCTGCCAAGATCGGCTACCCGCTGGTGGTGCGCCCGTCCTACGTGCTGGGCGGTCGTGCGATGGAAATCGTTTACGAAGAAGAAGAACTCAAGCGCTACCTGCGTGAAGCGGTTCAAGTGTCCAATGACAGCCCGGTGCTGCTGGACCACTTCCTTAACTGCGCCATCGAAATGGACGTTGATGCGGTCTGCGACGGCAAAGACGTGGTAATCGGCGCAATCATGCAGCACATCGAGCAGGCAGGTGTTCACTCCGGTGACTCCGCATGCTCGCTGCCACCGTACTCGCTGCCTGCGCATATCCAGGACGAGATGCGTGAGCAGGTCAAGAAAATGGCCCTGGAGCTGGGTGTGGTCGGCCTGATGAACGTACAGTTGGCGCTGCAGGGCGACGATATCTACGTGATTGAAGTCAACCCGCGTGCTTCGCGTACCGTGCCTTTCGTGTCCAAGTGCATCGGTGTTTCCCTGGCGATGATCGCGGCTCGCGTCATGGCCGGTAAAACCCTGAAGGAAATCGGTTTCACCAAGGAAATCATTCCTAACTTCTACAGCGTGAAAGAGGCGGTATTCCCGTTCGCCAAATTCCCGGGTGTTGACCCGATTCTCGGCCCAGAGATGAAGTCCACCGGTGAAGTGATGGGCGTGGGCGATACCTTTGGCGAAGCGTTTGCCAAAGCCCAGATGGGTGCCAGCGAAGTGCTGCCGACCGGCGGTACTGCGTTCATCAGTGTGCGCGACGACGACAAGCCATTGGTTGCAGGCGTGGCCCGTGATCTGATCAACTTGGGCTTCGAAGTGGTCGCCACTGCCGGTACTGCCAAGCTGATCGAAGCCGCAGGCCTGAAAGTGCGCCGCGTGAACAAGGTGACCGAGGGTCGTCCACACGTGGTCGACATGATCAAGAATGACGAAGTCACCTTGATCATCAACACCACCGAGGGTCGTCAGTCGATCGCCGACTCCTATTCCATTCGTCGCAATGCCCTGCAGCACAAGATCTACTGCACCACGACCATTGCTGCTGGCGAAGCGATCTGCGAAGCGCTGAAGTTCGGTCCCGAGAAGACCGTACGCCGCTTGCAGGATCTACACGCAGGATTGAAGGCATGAGCATAACGAAGTACCCAATGACCGTTCAGGGCGCTCGCGCCCTGGAAGAAGAACATGCTCACCTGACCAAGGTCGTTCGTCCGAAGCTCAGCCAGGACATCGGTACGGCCCGCGAGTTGGGTGACTTGAAGGAAAACGCCGAATACCACGCTGCTCGCGAGCAGCAAGGTATGGTTGAGGCGCGGATCCGTGACATCGAAGGCCGCATGCAAAATGCAGTGGTGATTGATGTCACGACCATCGCACATACTGGCAAGGTGATTTTCGGCACGACCGTTGAGATCGCCAACGTCGAGACTGATGAAAGCGTGACCTACCAGATCGTTGGTGAGGACGAGGCAGACATCAAGCTCGGCAAGATCTCTGTCGGTTCACCCATCGCCCGCGCCCTGATTGCCAAGGAAGAGGGTGACGTGGTCGCGGTCAAGACGCCGAGCGGCGTCATCGAGTACGAGATTGTCGAAGTTCGCCACATCTGAAGGTAAAAGCAGGCGTCTGCTTCGTGCGGGCGCGGTGCTTTGGCAGCTAACTCAGATGTTGTGGGTTGGCGGCCTGTGGTTGTTGCATATCGGTCTGTTGCCGGTGCTGGGGCTGATTGGCCTGGCACCGCTGCTGATCGACGAAATTGCAGGCATGCTGAATGCATTGATGGTGGGTTTTGCCACAGTGTGTCTGGTTTTTCAGGCTTTGGTGCTGATTCAGGCCGAGGGCCTTGCCAGTCTATGGTGCGATATTCGTGGGCAGCTGTTGCTGATGGGGCTGGGCGCGTGCGCGATGTACTTCGCGGTGCGTGTCGGGTGGCCCGAGGCGGTGCGTTGGCAGGTGTTCAGTTATCTTGTCCTGGGCTTTTCCGGGCTGGTGCTGGTCATACAGCCGGTGCCTGGGTGGAGTGGCAGGGTGCGCGAAGCACACCCTTGACCCTTGCCATCACTTGAAGCGATGGACGTTCGACAGCTGCTTGTTGACGCTGAAGTTCTTGCGGTAAATCAGTGCCATCTTGCCGATGACCTGAACCAGATCCGCTTTGCCGACCTTGCACAGTTCTGCAATGGACGCCAGGCGCGACTCGCGATCCAGGATGTTGAGCTTGATCTTGATCAGCTCGTGATCCGCCAAAGCGCGTTCAAGTTCGGCTAGCACACCTTCAGTCAGACCGTTGTCAGCCACAATCAAAACTGGTTTCAGATGGTGGCCAATGGATTTGTACTGTTTCTTCTGCTCTTGAGTGAGCGGCATAATCTGACCCTTTCGTCTGGATTCTGTAAAATGGCGGCCATTTTACCCGAGGGTTCGTGGATCCGCCCAATTAATCACGACCCTTATCATCGAGGTGCCCAATGGCGCGTTCCAAGACAAGCCTTGGTTGGCTGAAAAGACATGTCAATGATCCCTATGTGAAGCAGGCGCAGAAGGATGGTTACCGCTCGCGTGCGAGTTACAAACTTCTGGAGATCCAGGAGAAATACAAGCTGATCCGTCCGGGCATGAGCGTTGTCGACCTGGGTGCGGCACCCGGTGGCTGGTCGCAGGTCGCTAGCCGGCTGATCGGCGGTCAGGGACGTCTGATCGCCTCGGACATCCTGGAAATGGACAGCATTCCCGACGTGACTTTCATCCAGGGTGACTTCACCCAGGACGAAGTGCTTGCCCGGATCCTTGAGGCTGTGGGTAATTCGCAGGTGGACCTTGTGATTTCCGATATGGCCCCCAATATGAGTGGTACGCCTGCCGTAGATATGCCCAAAGCCATGTTTCTTTGCGAGCTGGCTCTTGATCTGGCCGCTCGGATACTCAAGCCGGGTGGTAATTTCGTGATCAAGGTTTTTCAGGGTGAAGGGTTTGATGCTTACGTAAAGGACGCTCGTCAGAAATTCGACAAGGTCCAGATGATCAAGCCGGACTCGTCCCGTGGCAGTTCCCGTGAGCAGTACATGCTGGCTTGGGGCTACCGCGGTCGGAGTGAATAAAGCGAAGTTTTTTTGCGGGGCAATAGGATTTTCGTATTTCGCCCTGTGGGAAATAACGAATATTGTGTAGGAAGTGTTTCACAAAGGGTTACAGACGGCGCCTGCCAAGTCGTAGGTAATGTAGTAAGTTAGGCCGGTGAATATCATGCGAAGCGCGCGCCATCAGCGGCGCTTGCTTCAGAGGGTAGTTAATTGAACGATATGGCAAAGAATCTGATCCTGTGGTTGATCATCGCGGCTGTCCTGGTGACGGTGATGAACAACTTCTCCAGCCCTAACGAGCCGCAGACCCTCAACTATTCCGACTTCATCCAGCAGGTCAAGGATGGCAAGGTCGAGCGCGTGGCGGTTGATGGCTACGTGATTACCGGCAAGCGCAACGATGGCGACAGTTTCAAGACCATTCGTCCGGCGATCCAGGACAATGGCTTGATCGGCGACCTGGTGGATAACCACGTCGTGGTCGAAGGCAAGCAGCCTGAACAGCAAAGCATCTGGACTCAACTCCTGGTCGCAAGCTTCCCGATCCTCGTGATCATTGCCGTGTTCATGTTCTTCATGCGGCAGATGCAGGGCGGCGCCGGAGGCAAGGGCGGGCCAATGAGTTTTGGCAAGAGCAAGGCGCGCCTGCTGTCTGAAGATCAGGTCAAGACCACGTTGGCTGACGTTGCCGGTTGTGACGAAGCCAAGGAAGAGGTCGGTGAGCTGGTCGAGTTCCTGCGTGATCCGGGCAAGTTCCAGCGTCTGGGCGGTCGCATTCCCCGCGGCGTGCTGATGGTTGGTCCTCCGGGTACCGGTAAAACCTTGCTGGCCAAGGCGATTGCTGGCGAAGCCAAGGTGCCATTCTTCACCATTTCCGGTTCCGATTTCGTCGAAATGTTCGTTGGTGTGGGTGCCAGCCGTGTTCGTGACATGTTCGAGCAGGCCAAAAAACACGCGCCATGCATCATCTTCATCGACGAAATCGACGCCGTCGGTCGCCATCGTGGCGCCGGCATGGGTGGCGGTCACGACGAGCGCGAGCAGACGCTCAACCAGTTGCTGGTAGAGATGGATGGCTTCGAAATGAATGACGGCATCATCGTGATTGCCGCCACCAACCGTCCAGACGTACTGGACCCTGCGCTGCTGCGCCCGGGCCGTTTCGACCGTCAGGTTGTAGTGGGTCTGCCGGATATCCGTGGCCGCGAACAGATTCTCAAGGTCCACATGCGCAAAGTGCCAATGGGTGACGACGTCGCTCCGGCCGTTATCGCTCGTGGTACGCCTGGCTTCTCCGGTGCCGACCTGGCCAACCTGGTAAACGAGGCTTCGCTGTTTGCCGCCCGTGCTGGCAAGCGCATTGTCGAAATGAAGGAATTCGAACTGGCCAAAGACAAGATCATGATGGGTGCCGAGCGCAAATCCATGGTCATGTCCGAGAAAGAAAAACAGAACACGGCTTACCACGAGGCGGGTCACGCCATTGTTGGTCGTGTCGTGCCCGAGCATGATCCGGTGTACAAGGTGTCGATCATTCCGCGCGGTCGCGCCTTGGGTGTGACCATGTTCCTGCCGGAAGAAGATCGCTACAGCTTGTCCAAGCGAGCGCTGATCAGTCAGATTTGCTCGCTGTACGGTGGTCGTATCGCTGAAGAGATGACGCTGGGCTTCGATGGTGTAACCACCGGTGCCTCCAACGACATTATGCGTGCCAGCCAGATTGCCCGGAACATGGTGACCAAGTGGGGGCTTTCGGAGAAACTCGGTCCTTTAATGTACGCCGAAGAAGAAGGTGAGGTTTTCCTTGGTCGCGGCGGCGGTGGTCAGAATGCAAGTTTCTCCGGCGAGACGGCCAAGCTGATCGACTCCGAAGTGCGCAGCATTATTGATCAATGCTACGGCACAGCTAAGCAGATCCTTACGGACAACCGTGACAAGCTGGATGCAATGGCCGATGCCCTGATGAAGTACGAGACGATCGATGCTGATCAGATCGATGACATCATGGCGGGTCGTACGCCTCGCGAACCTCGCGACTGGTCCGGTGGCACCGGCACTTCCGGAACCCCTCCGGTGGTGCACGAAGAGCGTCCGGAAACACCGATTGGCGGTCCGGCTGCCGACGTTTAAGGTTTGAAATGACTTCTGTTCTGTCCTCGACCCGGTTGCCTTGCGGCAACCGGGTTCTTGATTTGGCCCGGACTCATGTCATGGGCATTCTCAATGTCACCCCCGATTCTTTCTCCGATGGCGGTCAATACAGCCAGCTTGATGCTGCCCTACGGCACGCAGAAGCCATGGTGGCGGCTGGCGCGACGCTGATTGATGTGGGTGGTGAATCGACGCGACCGGGTGCCAGGGCGGTTTCGCCACTGGAAGAGCTGGAGCGCGTAGCGCCGATTGTCGAGCGGATCAGCCGCGAGCTGGACGTGATCATCTCGGTCGATACCTCCACCCCGGCTGTCATGCGTGAAACCGCACGACTGGGCGCCGGGTTGATCAATGACGTGCGTGCGCTCCGTCGCGATGGTGCCTTGGATGCGGCGGCGGCGACCGGTCTGCCGGTCTGTCTGATGCATATGCTCGGTGAGCCGGGCGATATGCAGGACAATCCGCAGTATCAGGACGTCACCAGGGAAGTCGGTGAGTTCCTTGTCGAGCGCATGGCACAGTGCGCATCGGTAGGGATCGCGGCTGAGCGGATCATTCTTGATCCAGGCTTCGGTTTCGCCAAAACATTGCAGCACAACCTAAGCTTGTTCAAGCATATGGATGCCTTGCATGCCTTGGGGCGGCCCCTGTTGGTCGGGGTTTCGCGAAAGAGCATGATCGGGCAGGCATTGAATCGTCCGGTGGGCGAGCGCTTGTATGGCAGTCTTGCCCTTGCTGCGCTGGCTTCGCACAAGGGGGCGCGTATATTGCGCGTCCATGATGTCGCTGAAACTGTCGATGTGGTGAGGATGATCACTGCAGTGGCATCAGCCGAATAAGAATGATGGAGTGTTTATGAGCAGGAAATACTTTGGTACCGACGGCATTCGTGGTCGAGTTGGTCAATATCCGATTACTCCTGACTTCATGCTCAAGCTTGGCTGGGCTGCAGGCATGGCGTTCCGCAAGATGGGTGCCTGCAAGGTGTTGGTCGGTAAGGACACCCGAATCTCCGGTTACATGTTCGAGTCTGCGCTGGAAGCCGGACTGACGTCGGCGGGCGCCGATGTCATGTTGCTGGGGCCAATGCCAACGCCAGCCATCGCCTATCTGACGCGTACCTTTCATGCTGAAGCGGGTATCGTGATCAGTGCGTCGCACAATCCTCATGATGACAATGGCATCAAGTTTTTCTCCGGAAAGGGCACCAAGCTGCCGGATGAAGTCGAGCTGATGATCGAGGAGTTGCTGGATACGCCAATGACTGTGGTTGAGTCGAGCAAGATCGGCAAGGTCACGCGAATCAACGACGCCTCGGGTCGTTACATCGAGTTCTGCAAGAGTAGCGTACCGACGGGGACCAGCTTCTCCGGCCTGAAAATCGTCATCGACTGTGCCCATGGTGCGACTTACAAGGTTGCGCCTAGCGTGTTTCGCGAGCTAGGGGCCGAGGTGGTAGTTCTTTCTGCGCAACCCAACGGATTGAACATCAACGATAATTGCGGTTCGACTCATATGGGGCAACTGCAGGCTGCTGTTCTCGCCGAGCACGCCGATCTTGGGATCGCATTTGACGGTGATGGTGATCGCGTTCTGATGGTCGATCACACCGGTACCATCGTTGATGGCGATGAGCTGCTGTACATCATTGCGCGCGACCTGCATGAGCGTGACAAGCTGCAGGGCGGTGTGGTCGGTACGCTGATGAGTAACCTGGGCCTGGAGCTGGCTCTCGCAGATCTGGCGATTCCGTTCGTGCGTGCCAATGTCGGCGACCGTTATGTCATTGCTGACCTGCTGGAGCGTAACTGGCTGGTGGGTGGTGAGAACTCGGGGCATATCGTGTGTTTCAATTACACCACTACGGGTGATGCGATCGTTGCCGCGTTGCAGGTGTTGAAGGCGCTCAAGACCCGATCGGAAGGGCTCGCCCAGGCTCGTCAGGCGTTGCGTAAATGCCCTCAGATCCTGATCAATGTGCGTTTTGGTGGTGGTGCTAGTCCCCTTGATCATCCCTCCGTCAAGGAGGCCAGTGAGCGTGTGACCAAGGCGATGGCGGGTCGTGGGCGGGTGCTTTTGCGCAAGTCCGGAACAGAGCCGCTGGTGCGCGTCATGGTCGAAGGCGAAGACGAAACGCAGGTTCGTGGCTACGCCGAAGAGCTGGCAAAACTGGTTAGTGAAGTTTCTGCCTGAATTCGGCTTGCCAGCCATGATTGTGTTGGGTAACATCTGCGCCCACTTTGACCGACGAGGTACAGCATGCGTCGCCCTATGGTAGCTGGTAACTGGAAGATGCACGGTACCCGCGCCAGTGTCGCTGAGCTGATCAAAGGCCTTTATGATTTGGCCTTGCCGAGCGGTGTTGATGTAGCGGTATTCCCGCCTTGCCTGCATATCAATCAAGTGATTGATGGCTTGAAAGGAAAGTCGATTGCAGTCGGCGCGCAGAATTCTGCGGTGGAGTCCACACAAGGTGCGTTGACTGGTGAGGTTGCTCCGAGTCAGTTGGTGGATGCGGGCTGTTCACTGGTGCTTGTCGGGCACTCCGAGCGTCGTCAGGTAATGGGCGAGCAGGACGGAATGCTGATCCGCAAGTTCGCAGCAGCTCAGGCATGTGGCTTGATTCCGGTGTTGTGCATTGGGGAAACCCTTGAACAGCGTGAAGCTGGAAAGACTCTTGAAGTTGTCTCGCGTCAGCTTGACAGCATCATTGAGGAGCTGGGTGTTGGTGCATTTGCGAAGGCGGTAATCGCTTACGAGCCGGTCTGGGCCATTGGTACCGGGCTGACTGCTTCGCCGCAACAAGCGCAGGATGTGCATGCAGCCATCCGCGCACAGTTGGCGGCAGAGAATTCTGAAGTCGCACGAGGTGTGCGGCTTCTATACGGCGGCAGCGTGAAGGCGGCCAATGCGGTCGAACTGTTCGGCATGCCGGATATCGATGGGGGGCTCATTGGTGGAGCTTCCCTGAATGCAGATGAGTTCGGTGCGATTTGTCGCGCCGCGGGAAACTGAAAAAATGCTGGAAACAGTCGTAGTCGTTTTTCATCTGCTGGGTGCATTGGGCGTAGTTGCTCTCGTATTGCTGCAGCAGGGTAAAGGTGCGGATGCTGGCGCGTCTTTCGGAGCAGGTGCTTCAAATACTGTGTTCGGAAGCCAAGGTTCCTCTACCTTTCTTAGTAAGTTTACTGCTATACTTGCCGCAGGTTTCTTCATAACCAGCTTAGGGTTAGGTTACTTTGCTAAAGAGAAAGCTCACCAGCTGACTCAAGTAGGTTTGCCAAACCCGGCAGTGTTGGAAGTTCCAAAGCAACAACCGGCTTCTGATGATGTCCCGGTGCTTCAAGAGCAAAAGTCGGCTACTCCAGCGACTGACGTGCCTCAAGCTCAAGAGCAGAAGTAAGAAGGGTTTCAAACGTAGTATTGCCGAGGTGGTGGAATTGGTAGACACGCAACCTTGAGGTGGTTGTGCCCATAGGGTGTAGGGGTTCGAGTCCCCTTCTCGGTACCAATTAGTCAGGAGAGCCCGCTGTTGCGGGCTTTCTTGCAGGTGGAAGGTTACATTGACCCTGTCAGGGATCGGTCGTATACTTCCGCCCCAGCTTTGTCGCGGGGTGGAGCAGTCTGGTAGCTCGTCGGGCTCATAACCCGAAGGTCGTCGGTTCAAATCCGGCCCCCGCAACCAGTTTAAGGAGCCCCTTTTCAGGGGCTTTTTGTTAGCTGGACACTTTATAACGCCGCTGTTCGACGGCGTTTCAGGGATGGGCGTTTCGCCCATTTTTTTATTTTGCATAGCATGCATTTACATGCACGAGGGGGTTCAGGTGTCGAGCAAGCTAGAACAGTTGCAGGCCTTGTTGGCCCCGGTGGTCGTGGCCCTTGGCTATGAATGCTGGGGTATTGAGTTTTCGGCTCAAGGTCGCCACTCACTGTTGCGCGTTTATATCGATAAAGAAGGCGGTGTACTGGTGGACGATTGTGCCATCGTCAGCCGTCAGATCAGCGGTGTCCTGGATGTTGAAGATCCAATTTCCGTTGAATACACCCTTGAAGTTTCCTCGCCTGGCATGGAACGCCCTCTGTTCACTCTTGAGCAGTTTGCAAAATTTGCCGGTGAACAAGTGAAGATCAAGCTGCGCTCGCCTTTTGAAGGTCGACGCAACTTTCAGGGCCTTCTGCGCGGTGTAGAAGAACAGGATGTCGTGGTGCAAGTAGAAGACCATGAGTTCCTGTTGCCGATCGATATGATCGACAAGGCCAACATTATTCCCAGTTTTGACTGAGACGCGGATCCCGCGGATCCAATGGCTTGCGAAAGGCGAGGCGTACGATGAGCAAAGAAGTACTGCTGGTTGTTGAGTCGGTATCCAATGAAAAGGGCGTACCGGCAAACGTAATTTTTGAAGCGCTGGAGCTGGCTCTGGCCACTGCTACCAAAAAGCGTTTCGAGGACGAAGTTGATCTGCGTGTGGAAATCAACCGCCACACCGGTGCTTACGAGACTTTCCGTCGCTGGACGGTCGTCGAAGAGGCAGACCTGGACGATCCGGCCATCGAAACCTGGCCGAGCAAGGTTGCTGAAACGCATCCAGGTGCCAAGGTGGGTGACGTCGTCGAAGAAAAAATCGAGTCGATCGAATTCGGCCGTATTGCTGCACAGACTGCCAAGCAAGTCATCGTGCAGAAAGTCCGCGAAGCCGAGCGTGCTCAGGTTGTGGACGCTTACCGCGAGCGCCTGGGTGAAATCATCTCCGGCACCGTGAAGAAAGTGACCCGCGATAACGTGATCGTCGATCTGGGTAACAACGCTGAAGCGTTGCTGGCTCGTGAAGACATCATCTCTCGCGAAACCTTCCGGGTTGGCGTGCGTCTGCGTGCGCTGCTCAAGGAAATCCGCACCGAGAACCGCGGCCCGCAGCTGATCCTGTCGCGTACCGCGCCGGAAATGCTGATCGAGTTGTTCCGCATTGAAGTGCCGGAAATCGCTGAAGGCTTGATCGAAGTGATGGCGGCATCCCGTGACCCGGGTTCGCGCGCCAAGATCGCCGTCCGCTCCAAGGACAAACGCATCGACCCGCAGGGCGCTTGCATCGGTATGCGCGGTTCGCGCGTCCAGGCAGTGTCGGGTGAGTTGGGCGGTGAGCGTGTTGATATCGTTCTGTGGGACGACAACCCGGCTCAATTCGTAATCAACGCCATGTCCCCGGCCGAGGTTGCAGCAATTATCGTTGACGAAGATGCCCACGCAATGGACATCGCCGTTGGCGCAGACAATCTGGCTCAGGCCATCGGTCGCGGTGGTCAGAACGTGCGTCTGGCGAGCCAATTGACTGGCTGGACCCTGAACGTGATGACCGAATCGGACATCCAGGCTAAGCAGCAAGCAGAAACCGGCGACATCCTGCGCAACTTCATCGACGAGCTGGAAGTCGACGAAGAACTGGCTCAGGTGCTGGTCGATGAAGGCTTCACCAGCCTGGAAGAGATTGCCTACGTACCGTTGGAAGAAATGCTCAACATCGACGGCTTTGACGAAGACATCGTCAACGAGCTTCGCGCTCGTGCCAAGGATCGTTTGTTGACCAAAGCCATCGCTACTGAGGAAAAGCTGGCAGACGCCCATCCGGCCGAAGACCTGCTCTCGCTTGAGGGTATGGACAAGGATTTGGCGATGGAACTGGCGGTGCGCGGCGTAATTACCCGCGAAGACCTGGCCGAGCAGTCTATTGACGATCTGCTCGACATCGACGGCATTGACGATGATCGTGCCGGCAAGTTGATCATGGCCGCCCGAGCCCACTGGTTCGAGTAATTAGGCGCGGCCTGAGGAGAGAAGTGCATGACGCAAGTCACGGTGAAACAACTGGCCGATGAGGTCAAAACACCGGTAGAGCGCCTGTTGCAGCAGATGCGTGAGGCAGGTCTGCCGCACACCGCCGCCGAAGAAAGTGTGACTGACAGTGAGAAGCAATCGTTGCTGACTCACTTGAAAAGCAGCCACAAGGCGAAAGTGGAAGAACCACGCAAGATTACGCTGCAGCGTAAAACCACCAGCACCCTGCGTGTTGCTGGCAGCAAAAGCATCAGCGTTGAAGTACGCAAGAAGAAAGTCTTCGTACAGCGCAGCCCGGAAGAAATCGAAGCCGAGCGCAAGCGTGAACTGGAAGAGCGTCGCGCAGTAGAAAATGCTGCTCGTCAGAAGGCTGAAGAAGAAGCCAAGCGTCGCGCCGAAGAAGAAGCGCGTCGCCAGCCTGCTGTTGCGCCGACCGCTCCAGCCGAACCTGTTGCTGCTGCACCTGTTGCCGTGGCCGAGCCTGTGCGTGAAAGCGCTCCGGTTGTAGCTGCCGCACCGGCTGCCGACACCCGCAAGCGTGACGAACAGCGCCGTCCGGACAAACCACGTGCCGACGATAACAATCGTCGCGGTGGCGGCGATGGTGAGCGCAAAAACGCTCCGCATCGTGCTTCGGTCAAGGAAAAAGCGCCTGCTCCACGCGTTGCCCCTCGTACTACCGACGAAGAAAGCGATGGCTTCCGTCGTGGTGGTCGCGGCAAGGCCAAGCTGAAGAAGCGCAACGCCCACGGTTTCCAGAGCCCAACCGGCCCTGTTGTGCGCGAAGTGAAGATCGGCGAGACCATCACTGTGGGCGATCTGGCCCAGCAGATGTCGGTCAAGGCAGCTGAAATCATCAAGTTCATGTTCAAACTGGGTACTCCAGCGACCATCAACCAGGTTCTCGATCAGGAAACTGCTCAACTGGTTGCTGAAGAGCTGGGCCACAAAGTGACCCTGGTCAGCGACACCGCCCTGGAAGACTCCCTGGCCGAGTCCCTGAAGTTTGAAGGCGAGGCTGTTGCCCGTGCGCCAGTCGTGACCGTAATGGGCCACGTTGACCACGGTAAGACTTCCCTGCTCGACTACATCCGTCGTGCGAAGGTTGCAGCTGGCGAAGCCGGCGGCATTACTCAGCACATCGGTGCCTACCACGTTGAAACTGACCGTGGCATGGTGACGTTCCTCGACACCCCGGGCCACGCCGCGTTTACCGCGATGCGTGCCCGTGGTGCCAAGGCGACCGACATCGTGATCCTCGTCGTTGCAGCGGACGACGGCGTGATGCCGCAAACCATCGAAGCTGTTCAACACGCTCAAGCAGCGGGCGTTCCGCTGGTTGTGGCGGTGAACAAGATCGACAAGCCGGGCGCCGATCTCGATCGCATCCGTAGCGAATTGTCGGTACACGGCGTGACGTCGGAAGAGTGGGGTGGTGACACGCCATTCGTACCGGTTTCGGCGAAGATGGGTACCGGTGTCGATGAATTGCTCGAAGCCGTTCTGCTGCAAGCCGAAGTTCTGGAACTGACAGCTACGCCTTCGGCTCCTGGCCGTGGTGTGGTGGTTGAATCGCGTCTCGACAAGGGCCGTGGCCCGGTGGCGACCGTTCTGGTTCAGGACGGCACCCTGCGTCAAGGTGACATGGTGCTGGTCGGTTCCAACTACGGCCGTGTTCGCGCCATGCTCGACGAGAACGGCAAGGCCATCAAGGAAGCCGGTCCAGCCATCCCTGTCGAGATCCTCGGCCTGGACGGTACTCCGGACGCTGGCGATGAGATGAGCGTGGTTGCCGACGAGAAGAAAGCCCGTGAAGTGGCTCTGTTCCGTCAAGGCAAGTTCCGCGAAGTCAAACTGGCTCGTGCTCACGCAGGCAAGCTGGAAAATATCTTCGAAAGCATGGGTCAGGAAGAGAAGAAGACGCTCAACATCGTCCTCAAATCCGACGTCCGTGGTTCGCTGGAAGCGTTGAACGGTGCCTTGAACGGCCTGGGTAACGATGAAGTGCAGGTGCGTGTTGTCGGTGGCGGTGTCGGTGGTATCACTGAATCCGACGCCAACCTGGCACTGGCCTCCAACGCTGTACTGTTCGGTTTCAACGTGCGTGCCGATGCCGGCGCTCGCAAGATCGTCGAGCAGGAAGGTCTGGATATGCGTTACTACAACGTGATCTACGACATCATCGAAGACGTCAAGAAAGCCCTGACCGGTATGCTTGGCAGCGATGTTCGCGAGAACATCCTTGGTGTGGCCGAAGTGCGTGACGTGTTCCGTTCGCCGAAGTTTGGCGCGATCGCCGGTTGCATGGTGATCGAGGGGACTGTTCACCGTAACCGTCCAATCCGTGTACTGCGTGAAGACATCGTTATCTTCGAAGGCGAGCTGGAATCCCTGCGCCGCTTCAAGGATGACGCTTCCGAAGTACGTGCCGGCATGGAATGCGGTATCGGCGTGAAGAGCTACAACGACGTCAAAGTCGGTGACAAGATCGAAGTCTTCGAGAAAGTTCAGGTTGCTCGCAGCCTCTAACTCGCGCACTTCAAGAGCCGTGATGGGCAGCCGCATGCAAATGCACGGCGCATCACCCGGACTCTAAACGCAACGCCCGGTCTGGCTTCTGTCAGGCCGGGCGTTTGCCGCTTTCAGACCTCACGGGTTTCGCCGTGGGGCAGTAACAGGTAACAAGACATGGCAAAAGAATATAGCCGTACCCAACGTATCGGCGATCAGATGCAGCGCGAGCTGGCACAACTGATCCGTCGTGAAGTCAAAGACCCGCGCGTCGGCCTGGTCACCATTACCGCCGTGGAAGTCAGCCGTGACGTCGGTCACGCCAAGATTTTCATCACCGTGATGGGGCAGGACAGCGCCGAAGACATCGCACAGAGCATCAAGGTGCTCAACTCCGCCGCCGGTTTCCTGCGCATGCAGTTGGCTCGCGAGATGAAACTGCGCAGCGTCCCACAGTTGCACTTCCACTACGACGAAAGCGTCGTTCGTGGTGCGCACCTGTCGGCATTGATCGAGCGCGCAGTGGCAGAAGACAATCAGCATCCGGTTGCGGCAGAAGCCGAAGACACCAAGGAGTAATCGGTGGCTCAGGTCAAACGTATCCGTCGTAACGTCAGCGGTATCATCTTGCTCGACAAGCCGCTGGGGTTCACCTCCAACGCGGCCTTGCAGAAGGTCCGCTGGTTGCTCAACGCCGAGAAAGCCGGACACACCGGCAGTCTCGACCCGCTGGCCACCGGTGTGTTGCCGTTGTGCTTCGGTGAGGCCACCAAGTTCTCGCAATACCTGCTCGATTCCGACAAGGGTTACGAAACCCTGGCGCAACTGGGCAAAACCACGACCACGGCGGATGCCGAGGGCGAAGTTTTGCAGGAGCGTCCCGTGACCGTTGGTCGCTCCGATATCGAGGCTGTGTTGCCGAATTTTCGTGGGCAAATCAGTCAGATACCGCCGATGTACTCGGCTCTCAAGCGTGATGGTCAGCCGCTGTACAAGTTGGCTCGTGCTGGCGAAGTAGTGGAGCGCGAACCGCGTTCTGTTACTATTACGCGCTTGGAATTACTGGCTTTCGAATGTGATACTGCGCGGCTGGCAGTGGATTGCAGCAAAGGCACCTATATCCGTACCCTGGTGGAGGATATCGGTGAGCAACTCGGTTGTGGCGCTTACGTTGCAGAACTGCGACGTACCCAGGCCGGGCCTTTCACGCTGGCCCAGACGGTCACCCTGGAAGAGCTGGAAGCGGTACATGCCGAAGGCGGCAACGAAGCAGTCGATCGCTTCCTGATGCCATCGGACAGCGGCCTGCTGGATTGGCCGCTTTTGCAGTTCTCGGAACATAGTTCGTTCTACTGGCTTAACGGCCAGCCGGTACGAGCTCCGGACGCACCGAAATTCGGTATGGTCCGGGTACAGGATCACAATGGTCGCTTCATCGGTATCGGCGAAGTGAGCGAAGACGGGCGCATCGCGCCGCGTCGACTGATTCGGTCAGAATGACCGGACGAGGGTGGCTGTCAACAGGCACGGTCACTACTCATTTTTAGATACAGGGATTTGTCCCTGGCCTGTTGAAACTGTTTTTCTGAAACAGTTTCCTGATAAAAGGATTGCCTCATGGCTCTCGACGTTCAAGAAAAAGCCCAAATCGTAGCTGACTACCAGCAAGCTGTTGGTGACACTGGTTCGCCAGAAGTGCAAGTTGCACTGCTGACCGCCAACATCAACAAACTGCAAGGTCACTTCAAGGCCAACGGTAAAGATCACCACTCCCGTCGTGGTCTGATCCGCATGGTAAACCAGCGTCGTAAGCTGCTGGACTACCTGAAAGGCAAAGACGTGAGCCGTTACAGCGCTCTGATCGGTCGCCTGGGTCTGCGTCGCTAATAAGCGATTGCGCTAGAGGTTGGTTGTCTGTCGTGCGTCCGCGGGTTTCCCGTTGGCGCATGGCAGGCTCCCAGCCTCAAGTTTTATCTGGATACACGTTTTACCCTGGACAATCGAGTCGGGCCGATTCCCGGCGTTGCCCAAGAATTTCGCAAGAAACCAGTTCCCTCAAGAGCCACAAAGAAGGTAGGACACCGTGAACCCGGTAATCAAAAAATTCCAGTTCGGTCAGTCGACCGTTACCCTCGAGACTGGCCGTATCGCCCGTCAGGCCTCCGGCGCAGTATTGGTCACCGTTGACGACGACGTCACCGTATTGGTGACCGTAGTGGGTGCCAAGCAAGCCGATCCAGGCAAGGGCTTCTTCCCTCTGTCTGTTCACTACCAGGAAAAGACTTACGCTGCCGGTAAGATCCCTGGCGGTTTCTTCAAGCGTGAAGGCCGTCCTTCCGAGAAAGAAACCCTGACTTCCCGACTGATCGACCGTCCGATCCGTCCGCTGTTCCCAGAAGGTTTCATGAACGAAGTGCAGGTTGTCTGCACCGTTGTTTCCACCAGCAAGAAGACCGATCCGGACATCGCTGCGATGATCGGTACCTCGGCTGCACTGGCCATCTCCGGCATTCCTTTCGATGGTCCGATCGGCGCTGCCCGCGTTGCGTTCCACGAAAGCACCGGCTACCTGCTGAACCCGACTTACGAACAACTGAAAGCTTCGAGCCTGGACATGGTCGTTGCCGGTACTTCGGAAGCCGTTCTGATGGTTGAATCGGAAGCCAAAGAGCTGACCGAAGACCAGATGCTGGGCGCTGTACTGTTTGCCCACGACGAATTCCAGGCCGTTATCCAGGCCGTCAAGGAGCTGGCCGCCGAAGCTGCCAAGCCAACCTGGACCTGGGCTCCGCAAGCCGAAGCCACTGAACTGCTGGGCGCTATCCGCTCCGAGTTCGGCGAGGCGATCTCCCAGGCTTACACCATCACCGTCAAGGCTGACCGTTACGCTCGCCTGGGTGAGCTGAAGGACCAGGTCGTTGCCAAGTTGTCCGGCGAAGAAGGCCAGCCTTCCGCTGCTGACGTCAAAGCTGCTTTCGGTGAAATCGAATACCGCATCGTTCGCGAAAACATCGTAAACGGCAAACCGCGTATCGATGGCCGCGACACCCGCACCGTACGTCCGCTGAACATCGAAGTCGGCGTACTGCCGAAGACTCACGGTTCGGCGCTGTTCACCCGTGGTGAAACCCAGGCTCTGGTTGTGGCAACACTGGGTACTGCCCGTGACGCACAGCTGCTGGACACCCTCGAAGGCGAGAAAAAAGACCCGTTCATGCTGCACTACAACTTCCCTCCGTTCTCGGTAGGCGAGTGTGGTCGCATGGGTGGTGCCGGTCGCCGCGAAATCGGTCACGGCCGTCTGGCCCGTCGTTCGGTTCAGGCCATGCTGCCGGCCGCTGACGTGTTCCCGTACACCATTCGTGTCGTATCGGAAATCACCGAATCCAACGGTTCGAGCTCGATGGCTTCGGTCTGCGGCGCCTCCCTCGCTCTGATGGACGCTGGCGTGCCGATGAAGGCACCAGTTGCCGGTATCGCCATGGGTCTGGTTAAAGAAGGCGAGAAGTTCGCCGTACTGACCGACATCCTGGGTGACGAAGACCACCTGGGCGACATGGACTTCAAAGTAGCCGGTACCGCCAAAGGCGTGACCGCGCTGCAGATGGACATCAAGATCAAGGGCATCACCGAAGAAATCATGGAAATCGCTCTGGGCCAAGCCCTGGAAGCGCGCCTGAACATTCTCGGCCAGATGAACCAGATCATTGGCCAGTCGCGTACCGAGCTGTCGGAAAACGCTCCGACCATGATCGCGATGAAGATCGACACCGACAAAATCCGTGATGTCATCGGTAAAGGCGGCGCGACCATTCGTGCGATCTGCGAAGAGACCAAGGCTTCGATCGATATCGAAGACGATGGCTCGATCAAGATCTTCGGCGAAACCAAGGAAGCAGCTGAAGCGGCACGTCAGCGCGTTCTGGGTATCACCGCAGAAGCCGAGATCGGCAAGATCTACATCGGTAAGGTTGAGCGCATCGTCGACTTCGGCGCATTCGTCAACATCCTGCCTGGCAAGGACGGCCTGGTTCACATCTCCATGCTGAGCGATGCTCGCGTTGAGAAAGTGACCGACATCCTCAAGGAAGGTCAGGAAGTGGAAGTACTGGTACTGGACGTGGATAACCGCGGCCGTATCAAGCTGTCCATCAAAGACGTGGCAGCTGCCAAGGCTTCGGGCGTTTAATCCGCTCTCCAGCCTGACCGCTTCAACGTTGTAAAAAAGACCCCGCCGTGAAAACGACGGGGTCTTTTTTTGCCTGTAAACAATCGATGCATTGGCTAAAGTTGCCGGTATGCCTTGGCGATGCTAGGTTTAGCGCACCGCCCGTGTAGCTCAGTCGGTAGAGCAGCGCACTCGTAACGCGAAGGTCGCAGGTTCGATTCCTGTCTCGGGCACCATCCCCCCTGTTGTTTCGCCTTTCTGCTCAAATCCTCGATCGTACTTTTTAGTTCGTCCCTTGCGTTGCTGTCGGCGCTTTCGCTGGAACAGATGCCGGTATGTCCGTGGGCGAGACTGAAGGTGAGGGCGGTTTATTTGTGGATTGATGTAAAGAGTCGTGTAAATCGTCTGATAAACATCCTATATTCGGAACCTGCATGAGCTTGGCCCTGCAGTTTTCAGATGATCCCGAATGGTTCTGAAGGCCAGACAAACCGGGTTGAACACGGTTATTTGCGTCAGAGAGATCCTTGATGATCCAGATCCATCTTCCATTCCCCAGATCAGCGAGAACACCATGACCGTTAAAGAATTGAGCCAGGAAGCCCGGCACGAAGAGGCACTCAAGAAGTATTTGCTGGATTCGCCCCAGCTAGCCGAAGAGATCAAGGACTTGCCAGCCGACGATCAGAAAGACCAGATCCAGTGGGCCTTCGAGGATGAGGCTGAAGCCCAGGGCCTGCAGCCGTGGGAATTGACGCTCAAGTACACGTCGAGCCCGGAAGAGTACGAGGCCGCGCGCCTGGCTCTGCACAAGGAGGCGGCTGAAGTGTTGGGCGTCGAGTGGGATGAGTACTGCGAGATGAATAATCTGGTGGTCTGAAAAAGCGCCCGCCAGGTGCAGGAGCGAGCAAGCTCGCTCCTGCAGTTTTTCATTGCGTGTGATCAGACGCTCAGACGCATCGACAGATCGACAGCCTTCACATCCTTGGTCATTGCACCAATCGAAATGTAATCCACGCCAGTTTCGGCGATGGGCAGCAACGTGCTTTCGTTGATGCCACCGCTGGCTTCCAGTTTTGCCTTGCCAGCGTTCAAGCGCACGGCTTCGCGCATGTCATCCAGGCTCAGTTCATCAAGCATGATGATGTCGGCACCGGCCGCCAAAGCCTCTTTCAGCTCATCCAGGCTTTCCACTTCGATTTCGACCGGTTTGCCCGGGGCGATTTTGTGCGCGGCGGCGATGGCTTGCGGGATACCTCCGCAAGCGGCGATATGGTTTTCCTTGATCAGGAAGGCGTCATACAAGCCGATGCGGTGATTGTGACAACCGCCACAGGTCACGGCGTACTTTTGCGCCAGACGCAGGCCCGGCAGGGTTTTGCGAGTGTCGAGCAGCTTGACCTGGGTCTGGGCGACGAAGTCCGCCAGGTATTGCGCGCGAGTGGCCACGCCGGACAGCAGTTGCAGGAAGTTCAAGGCACTGCGTTCACCAGTCAGCAACGAGCGTGCGGGGCCTTCGAGGTGGAACAACGCCTGATTGGGTTTGACCCGTTCGCCATCGGCAACTTGCCAGTGCACCGCAACCCGTGGGTCCAGTTGGCGAAATACGGCATCGACCCAGGCGGTACCACTGATAACGGCGGCGTCGCGGGTAATGATGGTGGCTTTGGCCAGGCGTTCGGCCGGGATCAACTGGGCGGTGATGTCGCCGCTGCCGATGTCTTCGAGTAACGCGCGGCGCACGTTGGCTTCGATTTCGGCGGTCAAATCGGCGAGACGTAGATTCGGCATAACGGACTCCACAAACAAAGTGGCCCGATTATAGGGCCATGGTGCGAGGCAACCCAAGGCATCCGAGCTGTCGCCATCGCTCAGATGCCTGCATTTGGTCGATTCCCCAGGCCTGCCTGTCTTCAAGGGGGGCTATTTGCGCAGAAGCTGAAGAGTCCTCTGGCACAAGCGCTATCTTTTACAAGATAATTCGCCTTGTATTTGACGTCATGACTTTGACGAACTGGATTTTCAGGAGGCCGGATGCTCAAAGACGGGAATGTAGTGCCTTTGCGCAAGGCGACTACCGATCAGGCGACACCTTCGCCGCTCGCCCGCTTGCCTGTGATCCTGCTTCAGGTTCGCGACAAAGCCACGCAACAACTTCGGCAGGGTTTGCAGGAGCTGTTCGATAACGCCGACGACACGCTTTTCGAAATGGCCGACCGCGCTCGTACCGACGTCGAGCAGAACATTTTCTTTCGGGCGATGCGCGACTTGCGCCTCAAGCGCAAAAGTATCGAGCGGGTTTTTTTCGAACAGTTTTTCGAGGCATTCATTGGTCTCGCCCGTTACGACGCCACTCATACCCTCATGGATAGGGCATTGCCGGTCGACTCCCCTGCTGCGGTGCCGCATGACGAGCTTGAGCGTCATGTGGCGGTGGAGTCGATGGTCAACAAGGTGCTCAATCGCGACGGATTCGCCCTCGATCAACTCACCGCGCGGCTCAGTACGTTGCTGGGCCGAACGCTGATCGAGCAGCACAACCCCATGGGGCCGACGATGCTCTGCGCGTTTTTCCTGCAAGCCGCGCGCAACCTCGGGGTGGAGATCAAGGTCAAGCTGATCATCCTCAAGCTGTTTGATCGCTATGTGCTCAATGGCGCCGAACAGCTCTATGCACAAGCCAACCAACTCTTGATCGCCACCGGCGTGCTGCCTGATCTCAAGCCTGCCCCGACGTGTCGTTTCGCGGATCAGGCGACCGTTGGTGTCGCCCCTGAGTCCGGCGAAGTGCCAGGCGAATACGACAGCGTGCCGCAAGTATTCGCTGCGTTGCAGGAACTGCTGTCCCACGTCCGCGGCAGCATGACCCCGAACCTCGAAGCCAATACCCTGGCGCAGCCGATCTCCAGCCGCGACCTGCTGCGTCTGCTCTCGCACCTGCAGCAATATGCGCCTGCGCCGGGTGACCACGACGACTTTGATCTACGCACGCGGTTGGCACAGTTGCTGTCGCGCAGCAGCGTCAAAAGCGGCAAGTCGCGTGTTGTCGGTGCGGCGGATGAGGACGCGATCAATCTGACCCTCATGTTGTTCGAATGCATGCTCGACGACCGTAATTTGCCCGTCTCGCTCAAGGCAATGATCGGCCGTCTGCAGATCCCGATGGTGAAAGTAGCGGTGCTCGACAAGAGTTTCTTCAGCCGCGGCAGCCATCCGGCCCGGCGTCTGCTCAACGAAATCGCCAACGCGGCCCTGGGTTGGGGCGAGTGTGATGACCATGAACGTGACAGCCTGTACATGCGGATCGAGCAGGTGGTGCAGCGTCTGTTGAGCGAGTTTAGGGACGATCCGGCGATATTCTCTGAATTGCTGGCCGATTTCCTGGCATTCACCTGTGATGAACGTCGGCGCAGCGAATTGTTGGAACAGCGTATCCGTGACGCCGAAGAAGGTCGCGTCAGAACTGTGTTGGCCCGTCAATGTGTCGAGCAAGTGTTGAATCAGGCTTTACTGGGCAAGGTATTACCGAAAACGGTCTTTGCGTTTGTCCGGGATGCCTGGAGCAAAGTCTTGCTGTTGACCTGCCTCAAACAGGGCGATCAGTCCGCACAGTGGCACGCCGATGTGCAAACCATGGAGCAACTGATCTGGAGCGTCCAGCGCCATGACGAGCCCGACGCCCGTTCACAACTGTTGGCGTTGGTACCGGGTTTGCTCAAGGCCTTGCGCGAAGGTTTGAGCGGTTCGGCATTCGACCCGTTCGCCACCAGCGAATTTTTCAGTGAGCTGCAAAACCTGCATGTGCAGTCGTTCGAGCATCTGCCGGGCTCGCCTGCCGGCACGCCGCTGTTGATCGAAGTGCGGGAAAAAATCGTTTTGCCGAGCGCCGATGAAGGCCCTGTGGAAGGCAATTCGGTACGGTTGCCGGTGGGCGATGCAGGATTGCGTCAGGTCGATCAGTTGCGTCCGGGCTGTTGGGTCGAATTCCAGGAGGATCCGGAAAACACCCTGCGTTGCAAACTGGCGGCGATCATTGAGGGCACCGGCCAATTCATCTTCATCAACCGTACCGGCATGAAGGTACTGGAGCGCAGTCGCACGAGCCTGGCTCTGGAGTTTCGCCAGGGTTCGGTGCGCACACTCGATGACACCCTATTGTTTGATCGTGCCCTTGAGTCGGTGATCGGCCATCTGCGGCGTCTCAATCGCGGCAAGTGATCGCGTCCCGAGGGGCTATCGCGGCATACTGATCACTCACACAGTCGTCGTTGAAGGAACCTTTATGCAGTTGGACCCCGCAAGCGGTTGGTGTAAGGACGTGCGCCTCTGCCCCTCGCCCAACTTCAACGAGCGCCCCTCGGGCGAAATTTCCCTGCTGGTGATCCACAACATCAGCCTGCCGCCAGCGCAATTTGCCACGGGCAAGGTGCAGGAGTTTTTCCAGAATCGCCTGGATGTCACTGAGCACCCCTACTTTGTAGGGATTGCCGATTTGCGCGTGTCGGCGCATTTTCTGATTGAGCGTGATGGCGCCGTCACCCAGTTTGTCTCTTGCCTGGAGCGCGCCTGGCACGCTGGCGTTTCCAATTTCGAGGGGCGCGAGACCTGTAACGATTTTTCCGTGGGCATTGAACTCGAAGGCACGGATGATCTGCCGTTCACCGACGCCCAATATGACGCGTTGACGGGCCTGACCTTGCAGCTGCAAAGCGTCTTCCCGGCCATCACGGCACAGCGTATCTGCGGGCATAGCGACATTGCGCCCGGACGAAAGACCGATCCGGGACCGGCGTTCGACTGGGCACGCTACCGCGCGGCCCTGGCAAAGGCTACATTGGAAAAAAAGGAGCAACGATGAGCTTTCTGGTGTTGCTGTTGGCAGTCTGGATCGAGAAATTCTCGGCCTTGCGCCACCGTGTACAGCGCGACGGTTTTTGGCTGCGTGAACTGGCCAGGCTTGAGGTCAGCACGCGTCTGGTCAATCGACCCTGGCTGATCCTGGCCGTGATGGTGCTGTTTCCGGTGGCGCTGCTCGGTTTGCTGTTGCTGGGGCTGACCCCGGTGGCCTACGGTCTGTTCGCATTACCCGTGCACCTGCTGGTGGTGATTTACAGCCTGGGGCGCGGTGATCTGCTGGCCGGTCTCGGGCCGTTTCGCGATGCGTGGCGCCGGGAGGACCTGCAAGCCGCGGCCCTCGTCGCCAAACGCGATGTGGATATCTGCGCCGACAGCGGTGAACAACTGCTTGAGCGAGTGGAAGGGCATTTGCTGTGGGAGGCCTACCAGAGCTTTTTCGCGGTGATTTTCTGGTACTTCCTGTTGGGCCCGGTGGCGGCCCTGAGCTATCGATTGCTGGCGCTGGCCGAAGAGCACGGGCAAAACCCGGCCGTGGTCGAGCGCGCCAAACAACTGCGTCACGCCTTCGATTGGGTGCCGGTGCGCCTGCTGGCGGCGAGTTTCGCCCTGGTTGGCAACTTTGTCGCGGTCGGTCGTGTGATGTTGCACGAACTGCTGAACTGGAACATCAGCGCCGCTCAATTGATCGAGAAGGCCGGGCTGGTGGCCGGTGAAATTCCGGCGCCGGTGGTTGGGCCTGAAGGTATCAACAACCTCGACCGCATCTGGGAGTTGCTTCTGCGAGCCGCAGTGCTCTGGTATGCGGGATTTGCCCTGTGGACGGTACTGCCCTGATTGGGTCCTGAAGACCCAAAGTTCGCAGCCAGTGATGGCTGCGAACTTTCTCGTTAACCTTTAGTTACAAAACCTCCCGTCGATTTAAGTTATACAGAGATAGCGCCGGTTAGTGGCTATTTGCTCTCGGTCTGCGCCTGCCAATAAAAATAAGAAATCAATGGGAGACTTCCAGTGAAGAGCTTGCTCTATCCCGCCGTCGCGCTTATGAATCGCCTGAGCTTTGGCATGAAGTTCAGCTTGATCAGCGTGTTGTTCCTGGTGCCGATGCTGGTGACCAACTTCTACCTGGTGCGTGACTCCTATCGCGAATTCCAGGGCACCCGTATCGAACTGCAAAGCCTCGACCTGTTGGGCAGCAGCCTGGCGTTGCGGCGCGATCTGGAAACCCTCAACAACCTGGTGCAGATCAACGTCACCCTTGGCCAGTCGGGCAAGGCGGGCAATGTCGAGTCGCAGATCAGCGCCCTGGAGCAAAGCCTTCTGACCCGCTTGCAAGGGCTGACCGCGATGAGCACGGACCCCGAACAAATCACGGTGTTCGATGCCAAGCGCGATGAAATGATCGCGGCCTTCAAGGCGCAACACAGCGAAACTTCCCTGCAAAGCAAAAGCGGGATGATCGGCAAGTTGCTGGGCAGTGCGCAGGTTTTCAGCCAGATCGTCGCCAGCCAGGCCGGACTGAGCCGCGATACCGAGAGCGACATGCGCCAGTTGAGCGAGCTCATTACCAATGTCACCCCGCCAGTCACCCAGCTTCTGGGGGAAGGCCGTGCCATGGGCTCTTTTTCCCTGGGGCAGGGCTTTCTCAATTCGGCTTCGAGTACCCGTTTCGATGAGCTGTTGGCGCAGATCGAAAAATTGCAGGGCGAATATGGCCTGAAGTTGCAGGACGCATTGGGCTCCAGCAAAGCGGCGCGGGAAACCCTGGCCGCGCAGGCTGACAGCAGCCGGGCGACATTGAAGAAGGCCAGTGAACTGTTCGAAGAACAGGTCGTGATGGCCGACACCCTTGATGCACCGTGGCAGGGTTTCTACGATCAGGTCACCGGCCTGATGGACAAGACGTATCAACTCAACGAAGCCACTCTGAAATTTCTTGGCACCCAATTGCAGCAACGCCTGGATCAGAACCGCACCCACATGGTTTTGCAGGCTGTGGCGCTGTCGGTGGTGTTTGTGCTGATTTTTTATCTCTATGGCGGCTTCTACGCCTCGACCCGCACCACCCTCAAACGCCTTGGCGGGGTGATGGATAAAGTCGCGGCCGGCGACATGACGGTGACGTTCAGCGCCAACAGCCGCGATGAACTGGGCGAGTTGGGCGAGGTGTTCAACGGCACCGTGAAGAAAATCCATGACCTGATCGAGCGCGTAGGGCAAACCGTCAGCGAGGTCGAACGCCAAGCCGGGCAAGTCGAGAATGTGTCTGCGCAAAGCAACCATGCCGTGGCTGGGCAACGCAGCCAGATCGAGCAAGTCGCCACGGCAATGAACCAGATGTCGGCCACCTCCCTCGAGGTGGCGCGCAGTGCCGCCGCGGCAGTCAGCAGTGCCCACAGTGTCAACGACGAAACCATTAGCGGGCGTGGACTGGTGGAGTCCCAGCAAGGCAGCATCGCAGCACTGGCCAGTGAAATAGATCAGTCGGTGCTGGTGATCAATCAACTGGCCAGTGATAGCCAGTCCATCAGCCGCGTGCTGGAGGTGATCAAGAGCATTGCCGAACAGACCAACCTGTTGGCGCTCAATGCTGCGATCGAAGCCGCGCGGGCCGGCGAACAGGGGCGTGGGTTCGCGGTGGTGGCAGACGAGGTCCGGACACTGGCCAAGCGTACCCAGCAATCGACCGAAGAAATCGAACAGATGATCGCCAAGCTTCACAGTGGTGTCGGCGCCGCCGTGAAGGCGATGGGTGTGAGCCATGAAATGGCCAACGGCACGGTTGGACAATCGGAAAAGGTCCAGCAGGCGCTGGAAAACATCCTCGGTGCCGTCGGCATGATCGTCGACCAGAACCAGCAGATTGCCGCAGCCGTGGAACAGCAAACGGCGGTTGCCCACGATATCGACCAGAACATTGTCGAGATCAATCGTGCCGGTGAACGAACCGCTGAAGGTGCGCACCAGACCGAGGATGCCAGTCGCGTGTTGTCGGCTCAGGTGATGGAACTCAAGCAGCTGATTAGCGCATTTCGGGTCTAGATAGGCCCCTGTGGGCTCGCTTGTTGGCGATGATGGCGTGATGGTCGATGTTGTCGATTGGCACCCCACTGTCGCGAGCAAGTCCGGTCTCACGGGTTCTATCAGTGGCTGAAAACGCTGTAATACCTTTCCCAAATTTCGTCAGGAACCTGCTGTTTTTCAGCATGTTCCTGTTTTTCATCTTCAATGAACGGAGTTTCATTTCAGTGCCCACATGGAGGAGGCCTTTCTATGTCTGTTGCAACACTTGGAATCCAGGGACGCTGCGCCCATTGCCAGCGCACGCTGCTACTTGAGTGCTGGCAGATCAACGCCATCGCAATCAACGAAGCCTTCAGCTGCACACACTGCCGAAAAGCCTTGCAACTGAACGACCCGAAACAGATCAAGCGCTTCAGGTCGCTTGATTCCCTGGCCATGTTGAAGGCCAGTCTGTTGATCATGGTTTGCACCGTATTGATGGTGGCGTTGTTGTTGGAGTGGCTGGGCAGGATCAGCGTTTGGGAGCAGCTCAACTGCTCGCTGCTGGCGATTTTCGTCTACTTCATCTCCGTCCGCTTTGCCCGTCAGCGTCAGCACATGACGTTGACGCTTGAGGCCGCCAAGGCTCACGCCGACTGATTACCAGTTGAACAACTCGCAGGCATTGGCCGTGCTGACAGCCGCCAGTTGCTCGGGGCTGATCGCCATGATGCCAGCCAGTGCTGCACAAATGGCAGGCAGGTGCGCCGGGCTGTTGCGTTGGCCGGGATACATGGCCGGTGCCATGTCGGGCGAGTCGGTCTCCAGGACCACCGATTCGAGCGGCAGCTCGGCGAGGACCCGGTGCATGCGCAATGCCTGGGGCCAGGTGGCGGCACCGCCCAGGCCGAGCTTGAAACCGAGCTTGATGTATTCACGCGCCTCTTCCTTGCTGCCGGCGAAGGCATGGATGATGCCGGCGCGTGGCAGGCGAAAGCGTTTGAGCGTGGCAATGACCGCCGCATGACTGCGTCGCACATGGATCAGCGCCGGCAGATTGAAATCCGCGGCCAGTTGCAGCTGTGCGTCGAACAACACTTGCTGGCGTTCGCGGTCGAGTGTTTCGATGAAGTAATCCAGGCCGATCTCGCCCACTGCGCACAACTGTCGGTGACCGGCCAGACGGCTCAGCCACTCACCGAGCTCGCGTAGATCCTCGGGCCGATGATCGTCCAGATACACGGGATGCAGGCCGAACGCGGCATGCAGGTCGGGATCGCTTTGCACCAGATCCCAGACGCGCTGCCAATTACCCTGATAAACCCCCAGCACCACCATCCTTCGTACCCCGAGGGCGCGGCTTTCGGCCAGCAGCGCCTGACGATCCTGGTCGAAATCGGGAAAGTCCAGATGGGTGTGGCTGTCGATCAGCTCCACGGTTCAGTCCTGGCGGATACGCTGCTTGAAGGTGCGCGGGATGGCCTGCACGCCGGGTTCGTAATCGGACTGCTCGATGGCAGCCAGGGCCAGTGCGAGGGCCTTGTCGGCAATCAGCTGATGTTGCTGGGCCATGGCATTGACCGGCAGAGGCAGGAAGTCCAGCAACTGAGTGTCGCCGAACGTGCCGAGGCGCAACGGGCGGTTTTTCAGCGGGAAGTCGTGCAGGGCATCGAACACGCCCTGCAACAGCACATAAGACGTGGTTACCAGCGCTTCGGGTAAATGCCCCACACGCTGGAGTAACTCTTCCATCAGTTGTTTGCCGCATTCGCGGCTGAACGACTCGCCCTGTTCGATCAGCACCTCGCCGTTAAAGCCCTTCAAGGCCTCTTTGAAACCGGCGGCGCGTTCCTGGCTGATGCTCAGTTCCGGGCGGGCACCGATCAAGGCGATCTGCTTGGGCAGCGGGTCCAGCAGGCTGCGGGTCAATTGCAAACTGGCTTCGCGGTCGTCGCTGATCACCGAACAGAAGTGCTCAGGCTCCATGACCCGGTCGATCGCGATGATGGGAATGCCCTTGGCTTGCAACTGGCGATAGCTGTCATCGCCCGGCGGCAGGCAACTGGCAACGATCAGGGCATCGCAGCGGCGGGCGCGGAACAGTTTCAGCAATTGCCGTTCGCTGTCCGGCGCGTCGTCGGAACTGGCGATCAGCAACTGATAGCCGCGAGCGCGTGCGCCTTGTTCCAGCAGTTTGGCGATTCGTGCGTAACTGGGGTTTTCCAGATCCGGCAAAATGAACCCCAGGGTGCGGGTGTGCCGGCTGCGCAGCCCGGCGGCCTGGGGATTGGGCGTGAAGCCATGTTGTTCGACGACTGCACGTACGCGTTCTACGGTGGCGCTACTGATGCGCTGTTGTTCGGCCTTGCCATTGATGACGTAGCTGGCGGTGGTAACGGACACACCGGCCAACTGGGCAATATCACTGAGTTTCAACCCGGGATTTCCTTGTTTTTTCGAGCTTGCCTCGACATTTTTTGCCAATCCTAACCGATTCGCGCAGGCGATCCCGCCTTCACGCAGCCGACAAGTTGGACTTCAAGGATGGGCCATTATCGAGTAACGTGCCAATCAATCTAGATTAAACGTTTCAGCAAGCGTATTTTCTACGTTATGGGTGCCTTTGGCCGGTTCTGCCACGAAACCGCTGAAGACTGTCGCAGGACAAGCGCCTAAGCTGAATCAATCAAAACAATACCTGGTGCCAACAGGTGCCAAAAGGAGAAAGCATGCTCGAGCTCACCATAGAGCAGATATCCATGGGCCAGTCGGCTGTGGATAAGTCCGCAGCCTTGCAGTTGCTGGCCCGGCATCTGGTTACCGATGGTCTGGTTGCCGATGGTTATCTCGCGGGCTTGCAGGCGCGCGAAGCCCAGGGCTCGACCTTTCTCGGTCAAGGTATCGCCATCCCCCACGGCACCCCGGAGACCCGCGATCAGGTGTTCACCACGGGTGTGCGCCTGATGCAGTTTCCCGATGGCGTTGACTGGGGCGACGGGCAGATCGTCTACCTGGCCATTGGCATCGCCGCCAAATCCGATGAACACCTGCGCCTGCTGCAATTGCTGACCCGCGCCCTCGGCGAGACCGATCTGGGCCAGGCCCTGCGCCGCGCCAGTTCCGCCGAGGCGCTGCTGAAACTGCTGCAAGGCGCGCCGCAGGAATTGGCGTTGGATGCGCAGATGATTGGCCTGGGTGTGGCGGCCGAAGATTTCGAAGAGCTGGTCTGGCGCGGTGCGCGTTTGTTGCGTCAGGCCGACTGCGTCAGCAACGGTTTCTCCGCCGTGTTGCAACAGGTCGAGGCGTTGCCCCTGGGCGATGGGCTGTGGTGGCTGCACAGTGAGCAAACAGTCAAGCGCCCCGGTCTGGCGTTCGTGACCCCGGACAAACCGCTGCGCTACCTCGGTCAGCCGCTGCACGGGTTGTTCTGTCTGGCCAGCCTGGGTGAGGCCCATCAAGCCTTGCTGGAACGACTGTGCGCGTTATTGATTGAAGGTCGCGGCCACGAATTGGGCCGTGCCACCAGTTGCCGCGCGGTGCTTGAAGTCCTCGGCGGTGAACTGCCGGCGGACTGGCCGAATGCTCGGATCGCCCTGGCCAATGCCCACGGTTTGCATGCGCGGCCGGCGAAGATCCTCGCGCAACTGGCAAAGAGTTTTGAAGGTGAAATTCGCATCCGCATCGTCGATGGTCAGGACAGCGCAGTATCGGTCAAGAGCCTGAGCAAGTTGCTCAGCCTCGGCGCCCGTCGTGGTCAGGTGCTGGAAATCATCGCCGAGCCGAGCATCGCCGCCGATGCCCTGCCCGCGTTGTTGGCTGCCATCGAAGAAGGCCTCGGTGAAGAAATCGAGCCGCTGCCACCCGTCAGCCAGCCGCGCGAAGAGTTTGTCGAGACCGCCCAGGTGCTGCTCGCCCCGGCGTCCGGTAGCGTGATTCAAGCCATCGCCGCCGCACCGGGTATCGCCATCGGCCCGGCGCATATTCAAGTGCTGCAAGCCATCGACTACCCGCTGCGAGGTGAGTCCGCCGCCATCGAACGTGATCGTCTCAAGCAGGCGCTGGCAGATGTGCGGCGCGACATCGGTGGTTTGATCGAGCGCAGCAAGGCCAAGGCCATTCGCGAGATTTTCGTCACCCATCAGGAAATGCTCGACGACCCGGAATTGACCGATGAAGTCGACACCCGTCTCAAGCAGGGCGAAAGCGCGGAAGCGGCCTGGATGTCGGTGATCGAAGCGGCGGCCCGGCAGCAGGAAGCGCTGCAGGACGCCTTGTTGGCCGAACGCGCTGCCGATTTGCGTGATATCGGTCGTCGGGTGTTGGCGACGCTCTGCGGGATCGAAACCCCGAGCGAACCCGAGCAACCGTACATTCTGGTGATGGACGAAGTCGGTCCATCCGACGTTGCGCGTCTGGACCCGACTCGCGTGGCAGGCATCCTCACCGCTCGCGGTGGCGCTACTGCCCACAGTGCGATCGTTGCCCGGGCGCTCGGTATTCCGGCATTGGTCGGTGCCGGTCCGGCCGTGTTGCTGCTGGCGCCGGGCACGCCGTTGCTGATCGATGGCCAACGCGGTCGCCTGCATGTGGACGCCGATAGCGCAACGCTGCAACGGGCCACTGAAGAACGCGACACCCGTGAACAACGATTGAAGGTGGCCGCTGAACAGCGCCATCAACCGGCCTTGACCCGCGACGGCCATGCGGTCGAAGTGTTTGCCAACATCGGTGAAAGCGCTGGCGTGACCGGTGCGGTGGAGCAGGGGGCCGAAGGCATTGGCCTGTTGCGCACCGAACTGATTTTCATGGCGCACTCGCAAGCCCCGGACGAGGCGACCCAGGAGGTCGAATACCGGCGTGTCCTCGATGGCCTGGCGGGTCGACCCCTGGTGGTGCGCACCCTTGATGTCGGCGGCGACAAACCGCTGCCCTATTGGCCGATCGCCAAGGAAGAAAACCCGTTCCTCGGTGTTCGTGGCATTCGCCTGACCCTGCAACGGCCGCACATCATGGAAGCGCAGTTGCGCGCCTTGCTGCGAGCAGCGGACAACCGTCCGCTGCGGATCATGTTCCCGATGGTCGGCAGCGTCGATGAGTGGCGCCAGGCCCGGGACATGACCGAACGCCTGCGCCTGGAAATTCCGGTCGCGGACCTGCAACTGGGGATCATGATCGAAGTGCCGTCGGCGGCATTGCTGGCGCCGGTGCTGGCCAAAGAGGTGGACTTCTTCAGCGTCGGCACCAACGACCTGACGCAATACACCCTGGCCATCGACCGTGGACATCCGACCTTGTCGGCCCAGGCCGATGGCCTGCATCCGGCGGTGTTGCAACTGATCGACATCACCGTGCGCGCCGCCCATGCCCATGGCAAGTGGGTCGGTGTCTGCGGCGAACTGGCGGCCGACCCGCTGGCGGTGCCGGTGCTGGTCGGGCTCGGTGTGGACGAGTTGAGCGTATCGGGGCGCAGCATTCCCGAGGTCAAGGCGCGGATCCGTGAACTCAGCCTGAGCCAGACGAAAACCCTTGCCCAAGCGGCGCTCGCCGTGGGCAGCGCCAACGAAGTGCGCGCATTAGTGGAGGCCCTGTAATGGCCAGGATATTAACCCTGACCCTCAACCCGGCGCTGGACCTCACCGTCCAGTTACCGCGTCTGGAACCGGGTCAGGTCAATCGCAGCGATGCGATGCACACCCACGCCGCAGGCAAAGGGTTGAACGTGGCGCAGGTATTGGCAGACCTTGGGCATCAACTCACGGTCAGCGGATTTCTCGGCGAAGACAACCTCCAGGCCTTCGAAACCCTGTTCGCCAAACGCGGCTTTGTCGACGCGTTCATCCGCGTGCCGGGCGAGACCCGCAGCAATATCAAACTGGCGGAAAGCGATGGCCGCATCACCGACATCAATGGCCCGGGGCCTCAGGTCAGTGCGAGCGCACAGCAGGCCTTGCTGGATCGTCTTGACCGGATCGCTCCGGGGCATGACGCCGTCGTCGTCGCCGGCAGCCTGCCACAGGGCGTTAGCCCGCAATGGTTGCAGGCGTTGATTCTGCGCTTGAAAAAACTCGGTTTGAAGGTCGCGCTCGACACCAGCGGCGATGCCTTGCGCGCCGCGCTCAAGGCCGGTCCATGGCTGATCAAGCCGAACACCGAAGAACTGGCTGAAGTGCTGGGTTGCGAGGTGGTTTCTGTCACCGCCCAGGCCGAAGCGGCGAACCGCCTGCACGCGCAGGGTATCGAGCATGTGGTGATTTCCCACGGAGCCGATGGCGTGAACTGGTTCAGTGTCGGTTCGGCGCTGCATGCCACGCCACCTAAAGTCAGCGTCGCCAGTACGGTGGGCGCTGGGGACTCGTTGCTGGCGGGGATGCTCCACGGCCTGGTCAGCGCCGATCTGCCCGAGCAGACCTTGCGCAGCGCCACGGCAATTGCTGCGATGGCCGTCACCCAGATCGGTTTCGGTATCAGCGATGCAGCGCAATTGGCGCGGCTCGAACAGGGTGTGCGCGTGCGCCCCCTGACAGAACAATAAGAGGGTTGGTCATGAAATTAGCCATTGTTACTGCCTGCCCGAACGGCATGGTCACCAGTGTGCTGTGCGCCCGTCTGCTGGATGCAGCGGCCCAGCGTCAGGGCTGGAGCACCAGTGTCGAAGTGAACGATGCGGCGCATCCTGAACGGCAATTGTCGGCGGCGACGATCGCGGCTGCCGAATGGGTATTGCTGGTGACCAGCGCCCCGGTGGACATGTCGCGATTCGTCGGCAAGCGAGTATTCCAGAGTACCCCGGCGCAAGCCCTGCAGGACGTCGAGGCGGTGTTGCGCCGTGGCGCCGAAGAGGCCCGGGTGTACGTCGCGCCTGAAGCCGTCGCAGAACCTGTTGCGGTAAGCAAAAACGCACCGCGCCTGGTCGCGATCACCGCTTGCCCGACCGGCGTCGCCCACACCTTCATGGCTGCCGAAGCCTTGCAGCAAGCAGCCAAGCGCCTGGGGTATGAGCTGCAAGTGGAAACCCAGGGTTCCGTCGGCGCGCGTAATCCGCTGAGTGCGCAAGCGATTGCCGAGGCTGATGTGGTGCTGCTGGCGTGCGATATCGAAGTCGCCACCGAGCGTTTCGCCGGCAAGAGAATTTATCGCTGCGGCACCGGCATTGCCCTCAAGCAGGCCGAAGCCACGCTGAACAAAGCGCTGGCCGAAGGCTCGCAGGAAAGCGTCGCGAGCGGTGCCAGCGGCCCGGTCAAGGCCGAGAAGACCGGCATCTACAAACACCTGCTCACCGGTGTCTCGTTCATGTTGCCGATGGTGGTGGCGGGCGGTCTGATGATTGCCTTGTCGTTTGTATTTGGCATCACTGCGTTCAAGGAGCCCGGCACGTTGGCGGCGGCGTTGATGCAGATCGGCGGCGAGACCGCGTTCAAGTTGATGGTGCCATTGCTGGCGGGCTATATCGCTTACTCCATCGCCGACCGTCCGGGTCTGGCGCCGGGGATGATCGGCGGGCTGCTGGCGAGCTCCCTCGGCGCCGGTTTTATCGGCGGGATCATTGCCGGTTTCCTTGCCGGCTACGCCGCCCAGGCGATCAATCGTTATGCGCGTTTGCCGCAAAGCCTTGAGGCGCTCAAGCCGATCCTGATCATCCCGTTGCTGGCCAGTCTGTTCACGGGCCTGGTGATGATCTACGTGGTCGGCAAACCCGTGGCCGGGATGCTCGAAGGGCTCACGCATTTCCTCGACAGCATGGGCACCACCAATGCGATCCTGCTTGGCGTGTTGCTGGGCGGAATGATGTGCGTCGACCTCGGCGGGCCGATCAACAAGGCCGCTTATGCGTTCTCGGTCGGGCTGCTGGCGTCGCAGAGTTATGCACCGATGGCCGCGACCATGGCGGCCGGCATGGTGCCGCCGATCGGCCTCGGCATCGCCACGTTCATCGCCCGGCGCAAGTTTGCCCAGACTGAACGCGAGGCCGGTAAAGCGGCGCTGGTGTTGGGGTTATGCTTCATCTCCGAAGGGGCGATTCCGTTTGCCGCCAAGGACCCGCTACGGGTGATTCCGGCGAGCATCGCCGGCGGTGCGCTGACCGGTGCGCTGTCGATGTATTTCGGCTGCAAGCTGATGGCGCCCCACGGTGGATTGTTCGTGCTGGCCATCCCGAATGCGATCAACCATGCATTGCTGTATTTGCTGGCGATTGTGGCGGGGAGTTTGTTGACGGCGGTGGTGTATGCGCTGGTCAAGCGGCCTGAGGTGACGGAGTTGGCGATCGAGCCCGTCAGCGCCTGATCCCCCCTGTAGGAGCGAGCCTGCTCGCGATGGACTCAACGGCGCCGCGGGCTATCAGGTGCCCCGCGTTATCGTTGACCACCCTCGCGAGCAGGCTCGCTCCTACAAGGGAAATCTGAGGTGTCAGTAAACGTCGCGGCGGTAGCGGCCCTGTTCGATCAGACGTTCCACTTCGGCGGTGCCGAGCACATCGTTGAGCACTTGATCGACGCCCGAAGCCATGCCCTGCAAGCTGCCGCAGATGTAAATCACGGCCCCTTCGGCCAGCCACTTCTTCAGTTCCTCGGCTGATTCGCGCAGGCGATCCTGAACGTAGACTTTCTCCGCCTGATCCCGCGAGAACGCCAGATCCAGGCGCTGCAGATCACCCGAAATCAACCACTCTTCCAGCTCGTCGCGACATAGATAGTCGTGTTCCCGATTGCGCTCGCCGAACAGCAGCCAGTGACGTTGTTGACCGTCGGCAATCCGCGCCTTGAGCAAGCTGCGCAGTCCGGCCAGCCCGGTGCCGTTACCCAGCAGGATCATCGGCACGGGGTTCGACGGCAGATGGAAACCGCTGTTGCGGCGCACACGCAGACTGATGGTGCTGCCCACCGGCGCATGTTCGGTAAGCCAGCCGGAGCCGACGCCGAGGCTGCCATCGGGGTGCAGTTCCTGGCGAACGATCAGCTCCAGCACGCCGTCGGCGGCAATCGAGGCGATGGAGTATTCGCGCATGGCCAGAGGCACCAGCGCATCCACCAGCGCCTGGGCATGCAGACCGACCAGATGCGCCCGATTCGTCGGCAGCTGGCGGCTGGCGAGTGCTTGCTCGAGCGGCTGCGCCCGGCCATCGAGTTCAATCGTGGCGCGACCGTCAATCCCCAGGCCGTCGAGGAAATGCTCGATTGCCCAGGAGCCATTGCGTGGCAACACTTCCACCAGGTCGCCTGCCAGCCAACTGCTGGTGGTGGGCGGTTTGAGGCCCAGCAAGTACACGGGCGAGCCGCTGCTGTCCGGGTTGAGCAACTCGCGACGAATCAGCGGCCAGTGGTCGTAGCTCGGCGCTTGCCAGGTGTCGACCGGTGCTTGCCCGGTCAGCATGCCCAGTTGTTGCTGCCAGTGACGCAACGCGTAAGGGTCGCCGCTGTCGACTTCCACCGGGGCGAACAGGGGCTTGCCGCCGTGTTCGCCCAGCCAGGTGTGCAAGCGTCGGGCAAAACCGCAGAAGTGTTGATACTGCCGGTCACCGAGACCGAGCACGGCGTAGTTCAAACGCTCCAGGCTCGACGCCCGGCCCAGCACCTTGCATTCAAAACCACGGGCGCCGTCCGGCGCCTGGCCGTCGCCGAAGGTGCTGACCACGAACAGTGCGTTGCTCGAGTTACGCAGGTCCTGCTCGCTGACGGTCGCCAGCGGTTGCACCTTCACCGGCAGGCCGGCCGCCTGTAATTGACCGGCGGTCTGCCAGGCCAGTTGCTCGGCAAAGCCACTCTGGCTGGCGAAGCTGATGAGCCACGCCGGCGCGTCGCTGGCGGGTTGGGCGAGGTCCTTGCGGGCATCCTTGATCTGGCGTTTTTTGCGTCGGCGATCGAGGTACAGCAACCAGCCGGTGACGAAAAACAGCGGCATGCTCAGCGCGGTGATCGTCAGAATGATCCGCCCGACGATGCCGAAGTAGCTGCCGACATGCAGCGCATAGAGACTGGTCAGCAGTTGCGCCTTGAAGCTCTTGTCGCTGTAGCGCTCATGCCGTTTGATATCGCCGGTGACCGGATCGAGGGTGATCTGGTTCAGCGCGCGGTCGTGAGGGGAGTTTTTCAAGAGGTAGAACACGGTCGCCGGTTGACCGGCCACGGGCGGCATGCGCGTGTTGTAGAAGCTCAGGCCGGGGCCGGCGGCGCTATAGATGCTCAGCCACATGGCCGAGTAATCGGCCGTCGGCGCCGGACCATCGGGCGTCGGGCCACGACCACCGCGTACACGCTCGTTCTGCGGTGAGTCGGAGAGCAAACGGGTCAGGCCCTTGTTGTACCACTCGTAGGACCAGGACAACCCGGTCAAGGCGGCAAGGAGGTAAAACACCAGGCACCAGGTGCCGGCGACCGAGTGCAGGTCCCAGTTGAAGCTGCGACCTTTTTTCTTCCAGTCGAGGGTCAGCCAGGCACGCCAGCTTTTCCACTGGCGGGGCCAGCGCAAGTACAGGCCGGAGAGGCAGAAGAACACCAGGATCAGGGTACAGGCACCAGTGATCTGCCGACCGGTATCGCCCATGGCGAGGAAACGGTGCAATTGCAGCATCAGGCCGAAGAAATCCTGGCCAGTGGCGTCGCCCAGCAGCTCGGCGGTGTAAGGATCGAAGTAACGCATCGGTCCGCGCCGCTCGCCCGGTGGCGGGGTGAAAAACACTTTTGCGGCGATTCCGCTGTCGATGTCGACCGAAAGCCCCGTCACTTTTTTGCCCGTGGCCGTTTCGATTTTCTCCACCAGTTCGGCGGGCGGCAGCACACCGGCGGACTGCTTCTGGACCTGAAGCACAGAGGGGTTCAGTGCGTACAGGATTTCATCCTGAAACGATACCGTCGCCCCGGTGATGCCCATCAGGGCCAGGACGAGTCCGGCGCTGATGCCAAAAAACCAGTGCAACTGGAACAGGGTTTTCTTCAACACGTCGCTCGCCTTGTTCGTTCAAAAGTCATCATCACGGCGCGCATTATGCCGTGGGTTGTCGAGAAGCATTCTTTTTTACACGCAAAAACCCCGTTCATCTGGATGAACGGGGCATGGCCCTGTTTCGGCCTTCACCCTTCTGTAGGAGCGAGCCTGCTCGCGATGGTCGTCAACGATAACGCGTAAATCCTGGAACCCCGCGTCGTTCTCAAGTCCATCGCGAGCTCGCTCCTATAGAGGTTGCGATTTCACGTTTCCATCAGAAGTGGAAGTTGGTGCTCAGCAACGCAGTACGCCCCGCCGCCTGGTTGGCGAAGTGAGTCGAGAAGGCCTTGTCGTAGTAGGTTTCATCGGTCAGGTTTTGCACGTTCAGTTGCAGGTCGATGTTTTTGGTCAGCTTGTAGGCCGCCATGGCATCGTAACGAACGTAGGAATCGACCATGGTGGTGTTGGCCACGCTGCCGAACACGTCATCGACATAGAACGCGCCGCCACCGATGGTCAGCTTCGGCGTGACCTGATAGGTCGTCCAGAGGCTGGCGCTGTTTTTCGGCGTGTTCGGCAGCTCGTTGCCGTCGTTGACCGCGCCCAGCGGGCCGCCATCGACCTGTTCGCTGTCCATGTAGGCGTAACCGGCGAAGACCTGCCATTTGTCGGTGATGCGGCCGGTCGCCGACAGTTCGACACCTTGAACGCGGGTTTTGCCGACGTTTTCATAGGACGTGGTGTTGGTCTGTACCCGAGCATTTTCTTTCTCGGTACGGAAGATATCGGCGGTCAACGACAGGCGATCGTTCATCAGGTCCCACTTGGTGCCGATTTCGTAGTTCTTGGTGGTTTCCGGCTCCATGTCGCTGCTCAGCAGATTGCCGTTGCGATCAGGCGTGCCGCCCAGCGGGTTGCCTTCCTGACCGTCGCCGAGGGTATTACCCGGTGGCGTGGCGGAAGTCGCGTACGACGCATAGATGCTGCCGTTCTCCGCCGGTTTGTAGACCACACCGAACTGACCGGTCACGAACTCACTGACGTCGTCACCCTTGGACGTGGTGGCGCCGGCGGCGGTGTAGGTCTTGTAGCGAGTGTCGAAATGGTCGTAACGCAGGCCCATGTTCACCAGCCATTGTTCGGACAGCTCAAGCGTGTCGAACACGTACAAGGCATAGGTATCGGCCTTGGTGTCGGTGCCGGCGTAGTTGCGCGAGATCGCTCCGTTCCACGGATCGCTTGGGGTCGGGTTGGACAACGAGGTGCAGTTGTAGCCGCTCGCCGCGCCGATCAGACCCGGGTTGCAGTTGGTGGTCACCGCCGCTGTCCCCGGGGTGGTGTCGGTGTTGACGTTGTACGAGGATTTTTGATTTTCCTCGTGGGTGAACTCGATACCGGTGGCGAAACTGTTCTTGAAGCCTGCGAGATGGAAATCGCCAAACAGGTCGGTCTGGTTCGTGGTCGTCTCGGTGTTGCTGACGCGGGTGTTGGCACGACGCCAGACGCTGCCGTTGTTGACGTTGCCCTTGCTGTCGTCCGGCTGGGTCAGGATGTAGTCCTGCATGCTGGTGCCGTGGCGCAGGGTGTTCTTGACCGTCAGCGAGTCGTTCAGGTCGTGCTCGATGGCGAAGGTCGCGGTGTCGGTGCGGCCCTTGCGGAAATCGCGGTTATCCAGGCCATAGAAATTGCTGCTGTCGCCGCCGTCGTTCGGCTTGTCCGGGTTGGCCTTGGTACGGGCAGCCGAGCCGGCAGCCGGGATGGAGTAGGGGATACCCGAATCCGGGGTGTCGTTGCTTTCCAGATGGTAGTAATCGAGGTTGACCCGGGTATCGGTGCCCAGGCCAAAGGCCAGCGAAGGAGCGACGCCCCAGCGATCGTAATCGACGCTGTCGCGGCCGGCGACGTTGCTTTCATGGCTCATCAGGTTCAGACGGCCGGCGGCGGTGTCGGAGAACTGATAGTTGCCGTCCATGGTGTAGCGCTGGGTTTGGTCGGAACCCCAGGTAAAGCCGCCGTCGAACGAGTCACCCAGGTGCGCCTTTTTGCTCACCAGGTTGATGCTGCCGCCCGCCGCGCCACGGCCACCGATGGCCGAGTTCGGGCCTTTGCTGACTTCGATCGATTCAACGGCAAAGATCTCGCGGCTCTGCGAACCGGTGTCGCGCACGCCGTCCAGGTAAGTATCGCCCTGGGCATCGAAGCCACGAATGAATGGACGGTCGCCCTGTGGGTTGCCGCCTTCACCGGCACCGAAGGTGATGCCTGGAACGGTGCGCAGGGCGTCCTGCATGTTCAGGGCGCCGGTGTCCTTGAGCACTTGCTGCGGGATCACGGTGATCGAGCGCGGTGTGTCTACCAGCGGCGCGGTGTACTTGGGCGAGGAGGCTTTTTCGACATTGTAGGAAGTCTGGTCCTGTGCTTCGCCAGTGATGGCGGTCGCGCCCAGGGAAATGGTGTTGCCCGGCGCTTTTTCATCGGTCTTTTCAGCCGCGAAAACCATGTGGCCCGCGGAGCCGGCGGTGATCGCCACGCCAATTGCAGAAGCGAGTAAACGCGGTGAGCTGACAGGTAATTGTGGTTGCTGGCGTGACATTTTTATTCCCCTCCCCAAGGATTTGAGGCGGCGGAATATAGGGTAAATAAGTATTCGTATCAATTGCGAAATATTGCTATTCGCACCGAATTTACATTCTTTACAATTTACCCTTACGGTTTTTACCGACTTGTTCGTCTAGCGGGTTTTACATTGTCAATAAGAATCAATACCATTAGCGCCCTTTCTATTTCTGGTGCCATGCCCATGTTGCTGCACATCCCCGGCTTGTTCGAAAAAGAAGAAGTGCGGCGCATTCGCGAGGCTCTGGAGCAGGCCGATTGGGCGGACGGCAAGATCACTGCCGGTTATCAGTCGGCCAGGGCCAAGCACAATCTGCAATTGCCCGAAGGCCATCCGCTGGCCAAGGAGATCGGCGCGGCGATGCTGGAGCGTCTGTGGAAAAATCCGCAGTTCATGTCCGCTGCATTGCCGCACAAGGTCTTTCCTCCGTTGCTGAACTGTTACACGGCCGGTGGCAGTTTTGACTTCCATATCGACAACGCAGTGCGTCAGCCCAAGGGCAGCATTGAACGGGTGCGCACTGATCTGTCGGCAACGCTGTTTTTCAGCGAGCCTGCGGATTACGACGGCGGCGAACTGGAAATCCAGGACACCTACGGCACCCAGCGCGTGAAGCTGCCGGCCGGTGACATGGTGCTGTACCCGGGCACCAGTCTGCACAAGGTCAACGCGGTCACTCGCGGGGCCCGCTACGCCTCTTTTTTCTGGACCCAAAGCCTGGTGCGCGAAGACAGCCAGCGCGCCTTGCTGTTTGAAATGGACGGCGCGATTCGTCAATTGACCCAGGACGTGCCGGACCACCCTTCGCTGATCCGCCTGACCGGCACCTATCACAACCTGTTGCGCCGCTGGGTCGAGGTGTAAGTGGCGGATTTTCGATTGCGCCGCGAAGAAGTCCTCGACGGTGATCGGCTAAAAGCCATGCTCGACGAAAGCCCTGCGCGTGCGGCCCAGGCGATTCTGATGGCCGCCGGCGAAGGCATCCTCGATGCGCAGGCATTGCTCGGGCAGATACTGCTGGACGGGCAGGGCATCGCCCGGGATCAGCTGTTGGCGGTGCGCTGGTTTGAGATCGCTGCACGACGTGGGCATTTGATGGCGCGCAACATGCTCGGTCGCTGCCATGAACATGGTTGGGGTTGCGCTGCCGATGCTGCGGTTGCCGCGCGGCATTATCGAATTGCAGCCGAAGCCGGGCTGGATTGGGCGATGTACAACTACGCCAACCTCCTGGCGACCGGGCGTGGGGTCGTCGAGAATCAAGTGCAGGCTCTGAAGCTTTATCAGGACGCCGCCGAACTTGGACACGCCAAATCGATGAACCTGCTGGGACGTTATCTGGAAGAGGGGCGGGTTTGCCCGAGGGACCTGGTGGCCGCTCGCGACTGGTATCGACGTTCGGCCGAAGGCGGGGACTTTCGCGGACAATTCAGCTTTGCGGCGGTGTTGACCGAAGAGGGAAATATCGACGACGCATTGGTCTGGCTGCGCAAGGCGCTGGCCGGGGGGAATCCGAATTTCCTGCGGGTGGCGAGTGAAGCATTGTCGGCATCGGCCGACCCAAGGGTTCGCGTGCTGGTGGCTGAATATCAGCAGCGAACTCAAGAGTTGAGCCCGTAATAAATGGATCAGCACGGCAACTGTGGCGAGGGAGCTTGCTCCCGCTGGGTCGCGCAGCGGCCCCCAAAAACGGGACTGCTGCGCAGTCCAGCGGGAGCAAACACCCTCGCCACAAGGGGGAGTCGCGGATTGTGGCTCTAAGTTGAATTCCAGGCACAAAAAAGCCCATGACGCGTCATGGGCTTTTTGCTTTCTGCGTGACGTACTTACACGTAGAACGATTTCAGCGGCGGGAAGCCATTGAACTCAACGGCGCTGTAGCTGGTGGTGTAGGCACCGGTCGACAGCCAGTACAGGCGATCGCCGATGGCCAGGTTCAGCGGCAGGCCGTACTTGTAGTTTTCGTACATGATGTCGGCGCTGTCGCAGGTTGGACCAGCGATGACGACTTCTTCCATCTCGCCTTTCTTTTCGGTCCAGATCGGGAACTTGATGGCTTCGTCCATGGTTTCGATCAGGCCGGAGAACTTGCCCACATCCGTGTACACCCAACGCTCTACAGCGGTACGGGATTTACGCGCGACCAATACCACTTCGCTGACCAGGATGCCGGCGTTGGCGATCAGCGAACGGCCTGGTTCCAGGATGATTTCCGGCAGGTCGTCACCGAAGTCTTCCTTGAGGAAGCGGATGATTTCTTCCGCGTAGGTTTCCAGGCTGTTGGTGCGGGTGATGTAGTTGGCCGGGAAGCCACCGCCCATGTTGATCAGCTTCAGTTGAATGCCGTCTTCTTCTTTCAGGCGCTCGAAGATCACTTTGACCTTGGCGATTGCCGCGTCCCAGACGCTGATATCGCGCTGTTGCGAGCCGACGTGGAAGGAGATGCCGTAAGGCACCAGGCCCAGGTCGCGAGCGAGGATCAGCAGGTCCATGGCCATGTCGGTCTGGCAGCCGAATTTACGGGACAGTGGCCAGTCGGCGGTGGTCGAGCCTTCGGTCAGGATGCGCACATAGACTTTCGAACCCGGTGCGGCCTTGGCGATGTTGCGCAGGTCCGCTTCGGAATCGGTTGCGTAAAGACGCACGCCCTTCTCGTAGAAGTAGCGGATGTCCTTGGATTTCTTGATGGTGTTGCCGTAGCTGATCTGGTCGGCGCTGACGCCACGGCTCAGCACTTTGTCCAGCTCATAGATCGAGGCGATGTCGAAGCTCGAGCCTTTTTCCTTGAGCAGGTCGATGATTTCCACGGCCGGGTTGGCCTTGACCGCGTAGTAGACCTTGGCGAATTCGAAACCGGCGCGCAGGTCGTCATAGGCCTGGCTGATCATTGCGGTGTCGATCACCACGAACGGGGTTTCTTGCTTGTCGGCGAACGCTTTCATTTTTTGAAAGGTTTCGCGCGCGAAATAGTCTTCGACCTGGATCGACATGCTGGGAACTCCTACTGGCAAACTAAAATTATCAATGGGTGCAAATGAACGTCCTCCGTATCCCCACTTTGGTTCGCCTACTTCCCAAGGCATGTCGCCGAAAGCAAAAAGGCCATGGGTAGCGTTGCTTCCCTTGGCCTTGCTGTCTCGTCGTCAGTACTTGAGCCGGATGGATCGTTTCCAGCATGGACGTTCGGCGCGAACTTTAGGGCGTGAGGGGCTTGAGATCAACAAAAAATGTCGCGTTTTTGCACTCGTCTGTCGCACGGCAACGGCACAGTCCTTTTTAACTGACACAGATGACAGCCGGATGTTCCGGATGATTTATGAAGTGTTAAAAATACCTGCACGTTCGACGCTTTTGTGCGCCAAGTCGCTAGAAAGTGCAATGTCGTCAACTTCGGCGACGTTGGCTGCGAGAATCTGGACTGAGAGGGAATTTGATTATTTAAGTGTGTGTTTGTGGATGGCTTTTGCAGGCTCTACTGTTGATATTTTTTTCCGGCCTGTGAATCACTCAAAAATCGCACAGAACCTGTGGGAGCCAGCCTGCTGGCGATGACAATTTCATCATCAAAACAGTGTTGACTGGTATTCCCCAATCGCTGGCAGGCTAGCTCCCACAGAGATTTGTGTTTTTTACTCGATTATCAGGCAACCACTGCCTCAGCCGGCGAGACGATATTGGTCTTCATCCCGCGCGAACGCCCCGAACTCAGGTACGCCGCAATCGACTCCTGTGTCACCTCACCCAAGAACACCCGCTCGGCATCCATCACCGGCAACCACGAACGGTTGAACTCGTACATCCGCGACAACAGGATGCGAAGATGTTCGTCGTACGCCGCAGTGGCGTTGAACTCGCGCAAGTATTGCCCGCAGGTGCCGGCCTGACGGTGAAGGTCGCGACGACGAACATAGCCCAGCGCCTTGTTCTCGCCGTCGGTGACCACCACGTAACGCCGGTCATGCTCATCCATCAGTTCCAGCGCGTCGGCCACCGGGGTGTGCGGGCTGACCGACGGCGCGTTGTCCGCCGCATCTTCCGCTTTCACCAACAACAGGCGCTTGAGGGTGCTGTCCTGGCCGACGAAGTTGCTGACAAAGTCATCCACCGGATGGGCGAGCAGGGTGTCCGGGTGGTCGATCTGCAACAGCTTGCCGGCCCGGAAAATCGCGATCTTGTCGCCCAGCTTGATGGCTTCGTCGATGTCGTGGCTGACCATGATCACGGTCTTGTTCAGCGCCCGCTGCATCTCGAAAAACTCGTTCTGGATCATTTCCCGGTTGATCGGGTCGACCGCGCCGAACGGTTCATCCATCAGCAGCAGCGGAGCATCGGCCGCCAGGGCGCGAATCACCCCGATGCGTTGCTGCTGGCCACCGGACAATTCCCGAGGGTAACGATGCAGATACTGCTTGGGCTCAAGCTTGATCATGCTCATCAGTTCACGAGCGCGGTCGTGACATTTCTGTTTGTCCCAACCCAACAGGCGCGGGACCACGGTGATGTTTTCCTCGATGGTCATGTTCGGGAACAGACCGATCTGCTGGATCACATAGCCGATATTGCGGCGCAGGGTCACTTCGTCGAGGGCCGTCGTGTCTTCGCCGTTGATCAGGATCTTGCCCGAGGTCGGTTTGATCAGGCGGTTGATCATTTTCAACGTGGTGCTTTTGCCGCAACCCGACGGCCCGAGGAACACGCAGATTTCGCCTTCATTGACGGTCAGGCTCACCGAATCCACGGCTTTCACATCTTTGCCGTTGCTTTGGAAGGTCTTGCTGAGGTTTTGAAGTTCGATCATTTGAGTAATCCTTTTGGGGTCAGCGAACGTTGCAGCCATTGCAGAAGCAGGTCGGCGAAGATGGCCAGCAGGCTGACCAGCACGGCGCCGACGATCAGCATCGACATGTCGCTGCGGCTGATGGAAGCGAGGATGAGCACGCCGAGGCCGCCGGCGCCGATGGTCGCGGCGATGGTCATGACACCGATGTTCATGACCACGGCAGTGCGTACGCCGGCGAGGATCACCGGCACGGCGATGGGCAGTTCGACCATGCGCAGGCGCTGGCCGAAGGTCATGCCGATACCGCGCGCGGCTTCGCGAATGCCCGGTTCGACGCCGGTCAGGGCCAGGTAGGTGTTACGCATGATCGGCAGCAGCGAGTAGAGAAACACGGCGGTGATCGCCGGCATCGGGCCCAGGCCCTGGCCGAATCTGGAATAGAAGGGCAGCAGCAGGCCGAACAGGGCAATCGACGGCACGGTCAGCAGGACCGTGGCGCTGGCTTGCAAGGGACCGGCCAGCGTCGGGAAGCGGGTCATCAGGATGCCCAGTGGTACGCCCACCAGTATCGCCAGGGTCACGGCGATGCCGACCAGGGTGATGTGCTGCCAGGTCAGGTGCAAAACCTGCGGCCAATCGAGATGGGAAAAGGCGTTCAAGAATTCCATGGCTTTTCCTCGTTCAGTTCAATGGATGCTGGCGCAGGAAATCGGCGGCCACGGCGGAAGGGCTTTCGTGGTCGACATCAACGCGCGCGTTGAGCTGGCGCATGGTGTTGTCGTCGAACAGTTCGGCCAGTGGCTTGAGTTGCTCAGCCAGTTGCGGGTGCGCGTCGAGATACGCCTGACGCACTACCGGGGCGGCGGTGTAGTCGGGGAAGTAGTGCTTGTCGTCTTCGAGCAATTTGAGTTTGAAGGCGTTCAAGCGCCCGTCGGTGGTGTAGACCAGACCGGCAAATACCTGACCGTTGCGCAGCGCGGTGTAAACCAGGCCCGCGTCCATCTGGCGGATGTTTGTACGGGTCAGGTTCATGCCGTACAGCTTGACCATGCCATCGAGGCCGTCGGAACGGTTGGCGAACTCGGTGTCCAAAGCCACCAGGTGGTTGGTCTTGGCCTCGTCCCGCAGCACCCTGTTGAGATCACTGATGGTGGTGATCTGCGGGTACTCATCGGCGACGTTCTTCGGCAGCGCCAGGGCATAGGTATTGCTGAATTTCGACGGTGTCAGCCAGACTAGGCCTTTTTTTCCGTCGAGTTCTTTCACCCGGGCGTAGGACTGTTCGCTGTCGAGTTTTTCAGTCACATGGTTGTAGGCCACCAGCGACACGCCGGTGTATTCCCAGAGCATGTCCAGTTGACCGCTTTCGTGGGCGCTGCGGGCCAGATTACTGCCCAGGCCGCCGGTGACTTGCACGTCATAACCCTTGGTGCGCAGGTATTGGGAGGTGATTTCCGCCAGCAGGGTCTGTTCGGTGAACACGCGGGCGCCGATGCGGATCAGCGGTTTGTCCGCCGCTTGGGCAAATCCTGCGCACAGCAGGACGCAGCCTAATAAAAAGCTTGATGTCTTCATGAGAGTTCCTTTGCCGAGACTTAAGACGGGCGCAAGCCGCGTTCGAGCCAGGTTCGGCTGGCCAGCGTCACCAGACCGTCGAGCAGCAGGGCCAGCAGGGCCGTGCAGGCCGCGCCCAGTAGCAATTGCGGCTGATTGTTCAGGGCGATGCCGGGGAAAATCAGGCTGCCGAGACTGTTGGCGCCGATCAGGAACGCCAGTGGCGCCGTGCCGACATTGATGGCCAGTGCCACGCGCACGCCACCGATGATGATCGGCACGGCGTTGGGCAATTCGACTTTCCACAGCACCTGGCGCGGGGTCATGCCGATGCCGACGGCCGCCTCCTTGAGCGAACCCTGGACGTTTTTCAGGCCTTCATAGGTGTTGCGCACGATCGGCAGCAGCGAGGCGAGGAACAGGGCGAAGATCGCGGGACCGCTGCCTATGCCGAGGATGCCCAGGGCGATGGCCAGCACGGCGAGGGGCGGGACGGTGTTGCCGATGTTGAAGACCTGCATGAAGCGTTCGGCGCGGCCGACCATGGTCGGGCGGCTGAGGTAGATGCCGGCGGGGATGCCCACGACGAGGGCGGCCAGCATGGAAGCGAGGACGAGAATCAGATGAGCTTGCAGGTAAAACAGCAAATCGTCGCGGTAGTGTTCGATCGTGTTGATGCCGATCCAGTGGATCAGCAGGGCCAGAAGGGCGATGACCAGCGCGCCTCCTGTCAGCCCTTTGCCATAGCGAATAGCCACAGGCGGACTCCTTTTTTCAGTCGGCGAACGCAGTCCCGTGTGGCATGCCATTCCTGGCTGCCGGGAAATCAACGTTCGCGAGAAGCAGCTCATGCCGGGCGCATTCCACTGCAGGAGCGAGCTCGCGAAAAACGTCCAGACAACGCGTACATTCAGGTACCCCGCGTTATCGTTGACGTCCATCGCGAGCAGGCTCGCTCCTACAGGCGGAACGCGTACGGCTTATCGAGCCATAAGCGCAGCCTCGTCAGGCTAACTTGCTGATTTTTCAGCCCCTGACGAAAGCCGTAACAGGGGAGTGGACGCCTCCACCTTTTAAAAGGTTCCATAATTGGCAGCCTCTGGCCACCTTTAGTGTCCTGCAGGGATCTGTTGGTCACCGCAGTCGACGGGCCGAGCGGTGGTCTGTGATGGACGGTTTGCGCTATACTCGTCGCCCTTTTTTGAATCACCTGCCAGGCGATTTCCCATGACCAAACAGGCCGCCGAAGTCGCGAAACGCCGCACTTTCGCCATTATTTCCCACCCCGATGCCGGTAAAACCACCATCACCGAGAAGCTCTTGCTGATGGGCAAGGCGATTGCGGTAGCCGGCACGGTGAAATCTCGCAAATCCGACCGCCATGCCACCTCCGACTGGATGGAAATGGAAAAGCAGCGGGGTATCTCGATTACCACGTCGGTCATGCAGTTCCCGTATCGCGAGCACATGATCAACCTGCTCGACACCCCGGGCCACGAAGACTTCTCCGAAGATACCTACCGTACCCTGACCGCGGTCGACTCGGCGTTGATGGTCCTCGACGGCGGTAAGGGTGTAGAGCCACGCACCATCGCCCTGATGGACGTCTGCCGCCTGCGTGACACGCCGATCGTCAGTTTCATCAACAAACTCGACCGTGACATCCGTGACCCGATCGAACTGCTCGACGAAATCGAAGCCGTCCTCAAGATCAAGGCCGCGCCTATCACCTGGCCGATCGGTTGCTACCGCGATTTCAAAGGCGTGTATCACCTCGCCGACGACTACATCATCGTCTACACCGCCGGTCACGGCCACGAGCGCACCGAAACCAAGATCATCGAGAAACTCGATTCCGACGAAGCCCGCGCCCACCTGGGTGACGAGTACGAGCGCTTCATCGAGCAGCTGGAACTGGTGCAGGGCGCCTGCCACGAGTTCAACCAGCAGGAATTCCTCGACGGTCAGCTGACCCCGGTGTTCTTCGGTACGGCGCTGGGCAACTTCGGTGTCGACCATGTACTCGACGCCGTGGTCGACTGGGCCCCGCGTCCGCTGGCACGTGTGGCCAACGAGCGCACCGTGGAGCCGGTGGAAGAGAAGTTTTCCGGCTTCATCTTCAAGATCCAGGCGAACATGGACCCGAAACACCGCGACCGCATCGCCTTCATGCGCATCTGCTCCGGCAAGTACGAAAAAGGCATGAAGATGCGCCACGTGCGTACTGGCAAAGACGTGCGGATCGGCGACGCGCTGACCTTCTTCTCCTCCGAACGTGAGCAACTGGAAGAAGCCTACGCCGGCGACATCATCGGTTTGCACAACCACGGCACCATCCAGATCGGTGACACCTTCAGCGAAGGCGAAACCCTGGGCTTCACCGGCATTCCGCACTTCGCCCCGGAACTGTTCCGTCGCGTACGCCTGAAGGACCCGCTGAAATCCAAGCAACTGCGCCAGGGCCTGCAACAACTGGCCGAAGAAGGCGCGACCCAGGTGTTCTTCCCGGAACGCAGCAACGACATCATCCTCGGCGCCGTCGGTGTGCTGCAGTTTGATGTGGTCGCCAGCCGCCTGAAGGAGGAATACAAGGTCGAGTGTTCCTATGAGCCGATCACCGTTTACTCGGCGCGTTGGGTCGAGTGCAGTGACAAGAAGAAGTTCGAGGAATTCTCCAACAAGGCTGTGGAAAACCTGGCCCTGGACGGCGGCGGTCACCTGACCTACCTCGCACCTACGCGGGTCAACCTGGCGCTGATGGAAGAGCGCTGGCCGGACGTGAAATTCCGTGCGACGCGTGAGCATCACTAAGCGCTGAGTTGAAACACCCAAAACCCCGTTGCGAGAGCTGCGGGGTTTTTTGTTACCTGTTGCATTCCCTGTAGGCGCGAGCCTGCTCGCGATGATTCCAGCCGCGCCGCGTTTAGTCAGGAGGTGCGCATCATCGTTAACCTCCATCGCGAGCAAGCTCGCTCCTACACAGAATGAGGGTTACCGCTGCGACAAAAGTGTTCCCTGATGGAAAACCATCTGCCATTGCTCATCCTGCTTTCGCCAGATCGAACTGCGCAAACTGCCGATGGAGCGTTGCTGGCCAAGGGTTTCGACGTGGCAGTGGTAAGTCACCAAGGCGGTGTGCTCTGACAGTGGTTTAACGGCAAACTGGCTGATGGTCCGTTGTGTGAAGTGCTCTTGGGGCAACTGCTCGACCACGTCGGCCTTGTTCCAGATGTTGCCGCTGACGCCGAACTCGATGAAGTCGGCGGCGAGCAGGTGGGAGAGCTCTTCGCCATTGCATCGCGCTGCTGGTGAAAGGAGACGTTGTTCGAGTTGCAGAAGTGTTTGAGACAGATCCATGGCCCTGGTCCTTTTTTGAGCATTGAAGATCACAACCTTCGATAGTTTGCCGAGTGCAGTGTTCTTACGATTTTTTCGGCATAACCTTTATCGCAAACCAATCTCCACGCCTATGGCATTTCCGCCGAGTCGATACCCTCCAGTCTGGAGAACCCGGCTGATCGGAACTAGATTTTACTCAGCGCCAGCCAGGCACTTGAGTTTCACCTGCGAAAGGATGGAATCGGCTATGAACAGGTTGCTACGCGTTGTATTGCTGTTGAAGGTTTTCGTGATGCTGTCCCTCGGCAGTGCGGCGGTCTGGGCCGAGTGTGAGAACCACGCTACCCAGGCGATGAGCGGGCAGGGCGGAGACAGTGGAATGATGCTCGCCAAGTCCGAATCGGAGGCGGGTGATAAGGGCCAGGGCGGCGCGGATAACGGTGATGACTCGACCACCGACGAACCGGATTCCAGTGACGACGAGGAAGGCGATAGCCAGTCGTAAGTTGCAGACAAAAGAAAACCCCTTCCACTTGACTGATGCGCAGTCGAGGCGGAAGGGGTTGGGATAACGCTCAATTGCTTGAGTTACTCAATCCCTGTGGGAGCGAGCCTGCTCGCGATAGCGGTGTATCAGTCGATAAAAATACTGACTGAAAGGCCGTCATCGCGAGCAGGCTCGCGCCTACAGTTTTTATGCCGCGCCGTCGAGGAATTGCTCGGCGTAGTGGCAAGCCACTTGACGACTGTCCAGCAGGCGCAGGGCCGGCTCTTCAGTTTTGCAACGCTCGGTGGCGTATGGGCAACGCTTGTGGAACGCGCAGCCGGGCGGCGGGTTCAGCGGGTTGGGCAGTTCGCCGACGATCTTGATCTTCGGCTTGTCCGGATCCGGGTGAATGGTTGGCGTCGCCGACAATAGCGCCTGGGTGTAGGGATGCAGAGGACGGGTGTAGATGTCCTCTTTCGGGCCCATTTCCACTGGACGACCGAGGTACATCACCATCACGTGATCGGCGACGTGGCGCACCACCGCCAGGTTGTGGGAGATGAACACGTAGGCGGTGTTGAACTCTTGCTGCAGGTCCATGAACAGGTTCAGCACCTGGGCCTGGATCGATACGTCCAGCGCCGAGGTCGGTTCGTCCGCCACCAGCACTTTCGGTTGCAGCATCATGGCGCGGGCGAGGGCGATCCGCTGGCGCTGACCGCCGGAGAACATGTGCGGATAGCGCTGGTAGTGCTCGGGGCGCAAACCCACCTGCTTCATCATCGCCTGGACTTTCTCGCGACGTTCGGTGGCCGACAAGTTGGTGTTGATCAGCAGCGGCTCGGCCAGTTGATCACCGATTTTCTGCCGTGGGTTCAGCGAGGCGTACGGGCTCTGGAAGACCATCTGCACGTCTTTGCGCAGTTGCTTGCGCTGGGCCTTGTCGGCGCCGGCCACTTCCTGGCCGGCGATTTTCAGGGAGCCCGAGGACGGCTCTTCGATCAGTGTCAGGGCACGGGCCAGGGTGGATTTGCCGCAACCGGACTCGCCCACGACGGCGAGGGTCTTGCCGGCTTCCAGCTCGAACGACACACCATTGAGGGCGCGAACGGTGGCGTGACCCTTGAACAGGCCACGGGACACTTCGTAGTGACGGGTCAGGTCGCGGGCGGTAAGAACGACGGCCATTACGCCACCTCCTGGTTCAGCGGGTAGAAGCAGCGGGCGAGGCTGTTGCTTTTCGGGTCAAGGGTCGGACGCTGCGCACGGCAGTTGTCCTGCACATACGGGCAGCGCGGCGACAGCAGGCAGCCCTGCGGACGGTCATAACGACCGGGCACGATGCCCGGCAGGGTCGACAGGCGCGAGGCCCCCAGGCTGTGTTCCGGGATCGCCTTGAGCAGCGCTTCGCTGTACGGGTGCGCCGGGATGTCGAACAACTGGGGCACCTGGCCGACTTCGACCGCTTGACCGGCGTACATCACGCACACGCGCTGAGCGGTTTCGGCCACGACCGCGAGGTCGTGGGTGATCAGTACCAGGCCCATGTTCTGCTCTTTCTGCAACGCCAGCAGCAGGTCCATGATCTGCGCCTGAATCGTTACGTCCAAGGCTGTGGTCGGTTCGTCGGCGATCAGCAGTTTCGGTTCGCCGGCAATGGCCATGGCGATGGCAACACGCTGGCTCATACCGCCGGACAGTTGATGCGGATAGGCGTCCATACGACTGGCGGCACCCGGGATTTCAACTTTTTCCAGCAGTTCGATGGCACGCTTGCGCGCGGCCTTGCCGGACATTTTCAGGTGCAGGCGCAGCACTTCTTCGATCTGGAAGCCGACGGTGTAGCTAGGGTTCAGCGCGGTCATCGGGTCCTGGAAGACCATGGCCAGGTCTTTGCCGACGATTTGCCGACGCTGACGGTTGCTGAGCTTGAGCATGTTTTTGCCATCGAAATTCAGGGCGTCGGCGGTGACGATCCCCGGATGCTCGATCAGGCCCATCAGCGCCATCATGGTCACGGACTTGCCGGAACCCGATTCGCCAACGATGGCCAGGACTTCGCCCTTGTCCACTTTCAGGTCGAGGCCATCGACCACGGGAACGGCGTTCTTGTCGCCAAAGCGAACGTTGAGATTCTTGATTTCTAACAGGGACATTGGAATCTCCTCAGGCGGCGTTCTTGAGTTTCGGGTCCAGCGCATCGCGCAGGCCGTCACCCATCAAGTTGATTGCCAGCACGCTGAGCAAAATGGTCAAACCAGGCAGGCTGACGACCCACCAGGCGCGTTCGATGTAGTCGCGGGCCGAGGCCAGCATGGTGCCCCACTCAGGGGTTGGCGGTTGTACGCCAAGGCCGAGGAAGCCCAGTGCGGCGGCATCGAGAATCGCCGAGGAGAAGCTCAGGGTCGCCTGAACGATCAGTGGCGCCATGCAGTTGGGCAGCACGGTCACGAACATCAGGCGCGGCAGGCCGGCACCGGCCAGGCGCGCGGCGGTCACGTAGTCGCGGTTCAGTTCGCCCATCACCGCAGCACGGGTCAGACGAACGTAGGACGGCAGGGACACCACGGCGATGGCGATCACGGTGTTGATCAGGCCTGGGCCGAGGATGGCGACGATCGCCACGGCCAGCAGCAGGGACGGCAGGGCCAGCATGATGTCCATCAGACGCATGATGGTCGGGCCGACCACGCGCGGGAAGAACCCGGCGAACAGACCCAGCAGGATCCCGGGGATCAGCGACATGACCACCGACGACAGGCCGATCAGCAAGGACAGGCGCGAACCCTGGATCAGGCGCGACAGCAGGTCACGACCCAGTTCATCGGTACCGAGCAGGAACTGCATCTGCCCACCTTCCAGCCAGGCTGGCGGGGTCAGCAGGAAGTCGCGATATTGCTCGCTCGGGTTATGCGGCGCGACCCACGGGGCGAAGATGGCGCAGAAAATCACCAGCAGCATGAACAGCAGGCCGGCAACGGCACCTTTGTTCTTGGAAAACGCTTGCCAGAATTCTTTGTACGGCGACGGGTACAGCAGGCTTTGATCCGCGGCGGAGGCGGTGGCGGCTACTGAGGAAGTTGGAGTGCTCATGGGTATTGACCTCAGCGCTGATGACGGATGCGTGGGTTGGCAAAGCCGTAGAGGATGTCCACTACGAAGTTGACCAGAATCACCAGGCAGGCGATTAACAGGATGCCGTTTTGCACAACCGGGTAGTCCCGGGCGCCAATGGCTTCGATCAGCCATTTACCGATGCCCGGCCAGGAGAAGATGGTTTCAGTCAGGACCGCACCGGCCAACAGGGTGCCGACTTGCAGGCCGACCACGGTCAGCACCGGAATCAGCGCGTTACGCAGACCGTGCACGAACACCACGCGCGATGGCGACAGGCCTTTGGCGCGGGCGGTACGGATGTAGTCCTCACGCAGTACTTCGAGCATCGACGAGCGGGTCATCCGCGCGATCACCGCCAGCGGGATCGTGCCGAGCACGATGGCCGGCAGAATCAGGTGATGCAGGGCGTCGAAGAAGGCGCTGACGTCATCGGCCAGCAAGGTATCGATGAGCATGAAACCGGTGCGCGGCTCGATGTCGTACAGCAGGTCGATCCGCCCGGATACCGGGGTCCAGCCCAGGGATACCGAGAAGAACATGATCAGGATCAGGCCCCACCAGAAGATCGGCATCGAGTATCCCGCGAGCGAGACACCCATGACCCCATGATCGAACAGGGACCCTCGCTTGAGTGCCGCGATCACCCCGGCCAGAAGGCCCAGGATGCCGGCGAACAACAGGGCGGCCATGGACAGCTCCAGGGTCGCGGGGAAGAGAGAGGTGAACTCGGTCCAGACGCTTTCACGGGTACGCAGGGATTCCCCGAGATCGCCGTGAGCCAGTTTGCCGATGTAATCCAGGTACTGGGCATACAGGGGTTTGTTCAGACCTAGGCGTTCCATTGCCTGAGCGTGCATTTCCGGGTCGACTCTGCGTTCGCCCATCATGACTTCCACGGGGTCGCCAGGGATCATGCGAATCAACGCGAAAGTCAGCAAGGTGATGCCGAAGAACGTGGGGATCAGTAACCCCAGTCGGCGGGCAATAAAACTAAACATCGTGTGGTGTACCTCATCAGCCGGTTAGGCGTGCCCGGCATGCCTGGGTTCAGGAATGCCGGGAGTTTCTTATCTACTTCACCTGGGTGGTGGCGAAGTTATTCGTGGTGAGCGGGCTAATGTGATAACCCTCTACGTTGTTGCGCATTGCTGTGAACATTCTAGTGTGCGCCATGCTGATCCATGGCTGGTCCTGATTAAAAATAACCTGAGCCTGTTCGTACAAGGCTGCACGCTCGGCCGGGTCGGTCTTTTCTCGGGCCCGGTCAATCAGTGCCTGGAACTTGTCATTGCACCAGCGGGCGTAGTTTTCGCCGTTCTTCGCGGCTTCGCAACTGAGCATAGGCGTCAGGAAGTTATCCGGGTCGCCGTTATCGCCCGCCCATCCGGCGGAAACCATGTCGTGTTCGCCGTTTTTGGCGCGCTTGAGCATTTCCCCCCATTCCATCACGCGGATGTCGATCTTGATCCCGACCTTGGCCAGGTCAGCCTGCATCATCTGCGCGCCGAGCATCGGGTTCGGGTTGGTCGGGCCGCCACCGTTGCGGGTGAACAGGGTGAACGTCGTGCCTTCCGGTACGCCGGCTTCCTTGAGCAGGGCGCGAGCCTTGTCCAGATCGTGGGCCGGGTTCTTCAGGCTGTGGTTGTAGCCCAGCAGGGTGTCCGGGTAAGGGTTGACCGCCGCTGTCGCATTGCCTTTGCCGAACAGGGCGTTGACATAGGCTTCCTTGTCGAAGGCAATGTCGATGGCTTTACGTACGCGCACGTCACTCAGGTATTTGTGCGTGGTGTTCATGGCGACGTACGAAACGGTCATGGCGTTCAGTTCGTCGACTTTCAGGTTCGGGTCTTTCTTGATGCTCGGAATGTCATCCGGCTTCGGATACAGCGCGACCTGACACTCGTTGGCCTTGAGTTTCTGCAGGCGTACGTTGTTGTCGGTGGCGATGGCCAGGATCAGCGCCTCGGCTGGCGGCTTGCCACGGAAGTAGTCCGGGTTGGCCTTGAAGCGAACCTGGGCGTCCTTGTTGTAGCGCTGGAAGACGAACGGGCCGGTGCCCACCGGTTTGTTGTTCAGGTCGCCGGTCTTGTTGGCCTTGAGCAACTGGTCGGCGTACTCGGAGGAGTAGATCGACGAGAAGGCCATGGCGATGTCGGCCAGGAACGGCGCTTCACGGCGGGTCAGGGTGAACTTGACCGTGTTGTCGTCGATTTTTTCGACGCTTTTGAGCAGTTCCTTGAAGCCCATGCTCTCAAAGTACGGGAAGCCCACGCTCGACAGTTTGTGCCATGGGTGATTCGGGTCCAGTTGACGCTGGAAGCTCCAGACCACGTCGTCGGCATTCATGTCGCGGGTCGGCTTGAAGTATTCGGTGGTGTGAAACTTGACGCCTTTGCGCAGGTGGAACGTGTAGCTCAGGCCGTCTTCACTGATGTCCCAGGATTCGGCCAGTGCCGGAATCACTTCGGTGGTGCCAGGCTTGAAGTCAGCCAGGCGATTGAAGATGGTTTCGGCCACTGCGTCGGCGGTGACTGCAGTTGTGTACTGGACCATGTCGAAGCCTTCGGGGCTGGCTTCGGTGCAGACGACCAGGGGTTTGGCCGACACGCCAACCGCGACACTCAGCAACGCGGCCGCGATGGCCGCACGTAGGGGAAGCATTTTCATCAAGAACCCTCTGCAATCGGTTGATCAGGAAAACCCGATGGCCGGCTCCTCACGAGCCAGCCGTCGGGTAGGCGTGTTTACAGAATGTTGAACGGAACGGTGGTCACGAGACGGAACTCGTTGATGCTGCCGTCAGCCTGGTTTTCGCTGGCACGGTGAGCGGTGTAGGTCGCGCGTACGGTGGTGGCCTTCAGCGGACCGCTTTGTACGGCGTAGGAAGCACCGATGCCGTATTCGTAATGGGTTTCGCCGTCCATCGACTGAATGCCGTCGTAACCTTTGCCCGCTACACCACCGTTGCCGGTGTAGTGAGTGCCGTCGATGCCCCAGCCGCGAGCCTGGTAGATGTTGAACTTCAGGCCTGGCACGCCGTATTCGGCCATGTTCAGACCGTAGGCAATCTGGAACGATTTTTCGTTCGGGCCGTTGAAGTCCGACAGCAGGGAGTTGGCCAGGTAGATGCCGTTGGTTTCGTGCAGGTAGTCGAAGTACTCGTTACCGTTCACTTCCTGATACGAGAAGGTCAGGCTATGGGCCTGGTGGGTCAGACCCAGCGACAGGGAGTAGGTGTCGTTGTCGATTTTGCCGATCAACGCCTTACCTTCTTCCTTGGTCTTGTAGTAGTTCAGGCCGGTGGTCAGGCTCAGGTCCTGGCTATCGCCCAGCACGTGGGTGGCGCCGAAGTAGTACTGGTTCCAGATGTCTTCGGCCTGGGTGGCCCAGAGGCTGGTGGTCAGGCTGGCAAACGGGGAGTAGGTGAGACCGCCGGTGTAGACGTGGTCGGTTTCAACGATGCCGTTGGCGTATTCGGTGCGGAATTTACGCTGGCTTTCTTCGGTACGCGGTGAGTTGCGATCGAACGTGGCCAAGTCGAAAGTCAGGTTTTTCAGCTCTTCGCTGTGAATCGCCACACCTTCGAAACTCGAAGGCAGCGCACGGTTGCCGATTACGTCGACCATCGGGCTGCTGAAGTTCATGCGGCCAGCGGTCAGGGTGGTGTTGGAGACACGGGCCTTGACGTTGGCCAGGCCCATTTTGCTCCACTGGCCTTGAGCGTCGCCGCCTTCGGTGGTCAGGGTGCGGTTGTTACCCGCGCCTGGACGAGTGCCCGGTGCGCCGCCGTTGTTGGAGGCGAGGTCCTTGCGGTCACGATCCAGTGCGATGGCGTTGTAGGCCGCCACTTCAGTGCTGAAACCGACAGTGCCTTCGGTGAAGCCCGAGTTGTACTTGACGATGGTGCCCTGAACCCAGTTGATCCGGCGGTCGGTCGGGGTCGAAACGCCATCCTTCTTATACTGGAACTTGCCACCGCGTTGCAGTTGCTCGTTGGCGTACCAGTTACGGGTAGTGCCGCTAATCGACTGGCCTTCAACAAAACCAGTGGCTTCGCTTTGAGCACTTTTCTCATTCACAGTAACCGGGGTGTACGCCTGGCTCTGGGTTTCTGCGTAAGCCGTGGCGGTTACGCTGCTGATGGCCAAGGCCAGTATCGCGGTGCTGCTCAGTTTCATGGGTAAAGCTCCTTACTTTCTTTTTTTATGCCGTTCTTTTTTGATGAATCGGCTATTGCTTTGGAACTCATTGCACGCATCGCAAACGTTTGCTGTACGCCTTATGGGCGAATTACGGCAACACGCTGGCGTGAGGGCGCCATGCGCCCCCGGCGTTTTCAACTACACGGTTTTATTTATCGATGCTGACACCCGAGAATACGTTGCGACCGAACGGGCTCACCTTGAACCCTTCGATTTTGGCGCTCAACGGCTGGTTGACCGTCGAGTGAGCGACAGGCGTGATCGGCACTTGCTGCTTGAGCAACTGCTGCGCCTGTTTGTAAAGCACGGTGCGCTGGCCTTGATCGGTCACGACCTTGGCCTGCTTGATCAGCTTGTCGTAAGCCGGATCGCACCACATGGAATAGTTGTTGCCGCCAATGGCATCGCAGCTGTACAGCGTGCCCAGCCAGTTGTCCGGGTCACCGTTGTCACCCGTCCAGCCGATCAGGCTGATGTCGTGCTCGCCATTCTTGGTGCGCTTGATGTACTCGCCCCACTCATAGCTGACGATCTTGACCTTGAGACCGATCTTCGCCCAGTCAGCCTGGAGCATTTCGGCCATCAACTTGGCGTTGGGGTTGTACGGACGCTGGACCGGCATGGCCCAGAGGGTGATTTCGGTGCCTTCTTTCACACCGGCAGCCTTGAGCAATTCCTTGGCTTTTTCCGGGTTGTAGGCGACGTCCTTGATGGTGTCGTCGTAGGACCATTGGGTCGGCGGCATGGCGTTGACCGCCAGTTGCCCTGCGCCCTGGTAAACGGCGTTGAGAATGCCTTGCTTGTTGACCGCCATGTCCAGCGCCTGGCGCACTTCAAGCTGGTCGAACGGTTTGTGGCGCACGTTGTAGGCGATGTAGCCGAGGTTGAAGCCAGGCTTCTCGATCAGTTGCAGCTTCGGATCGTTTTTCAGCGCGGCGACGTCGGCAGGGCGCGGGTGCAAGGTGATCTGGCACTCGTTGGCCTTGAGCTTCTGCACGCGTACCGACGCATCGGTGTTGATGGCGAAAATCAGGTTGTCGAGCTTGACCCGGCTCGGGTCCCAGTAGTGCTTGTTGCCGGTGTAGCGGATGTTCGAGTCTTTCTGGTAGCTCTTGAACACGAACGGCCCGGTGCCGATCGGCTTCTGGTTGATGTCGCTCGGCTTGCCTTCGGCCAGCAGCTTGTCGGCGTACTCGGCGGAGAGAATAGAGGCAAAACTCATCGCGATGTTCTGGATGAACGCGGCGTCGACGCTGTTGAGCGTCATGACCACGGTCAGGGGCCCGGTCTTTTCGACCTTGGCAATGTTCTTGTTCAGGCTCATGCCGTTGAAATAAGGAAATTCGGTCGGGTAAGCCTTACGGAAAGGGTGTTGCGGATCGAGCATTCGATTGAATGTGAACAACACGTCATCAGCGTTGAAGTCACGAGTCGGTGTGAAGTACTTGGTTGTATGAAATTTCACACCAGGACGAAGGTGGAATGTGTATTTGAGGCCGTCCTCGGAAATATCCCAACTGGTGGCCAGGCCCGGTACGACATTGGTCGCGCCTTTTTCAAACTCTGCCAGACGGTTGTACAGCGGCTCGGCGGCGTCATTATCGGTCGCGGTCGTGTACTGCGCGGTATCGAAGCCAGCGGGGCTGCCTTCGGAGCAGAACACCAGGCTGTTGTTGGCCGCCTGGCTCATGGAAGTGGCGGCCAACAGGCCGGTGCCCAGCAAGGCGGATAAAACCAAGGTATGGCGCATAACGCTCCCTCTCGTTCAGTGTTTTGACAATGAGCCTTCGTCCCGTCCGGGGACGTGGAGGCGTCACTGATTTCAAGCCATGACGTGCAGCCGAAAACCGATGGCCCACGCATGAACTGGTCAGATCCCGACGGTATGGGCCGTGGGTCTGGCAGTAAATGCGTAGAGCCTGAAAGACTCGTAGGAAAAGACGACGCGTCCTAACGGACTGCTGTAGTCAGCAGACGATTTGGATGTAGGCAGATTCCTGCTTTCTCGGAAGATAAAGCGATGGCGACGTCAAAAACGTCGCCATCGCCGAACCTTATTTGCTGACGCTGACACCGTAGAAGGAGTTCAAGCCAAACGGGCTGATCTTGAAGTCCTGCACTTCGGCGCGCATGGGTTGGAACACCGTCGAGTGAGCGATAGGTGTCATTGGAGTCTGATCTTTGAGGATGTGTTGCGCCTGTTTGTACAGTTCGGTGCGCTTGGCCTGATCCGAGGTGCGCTTGGCTTGCTTGACGATGTCGTCAAACGGCTTGTAGCACCACTTGGAGAAGTTGTTGCCTTCCAGCGAGTCGCAACCGAACAGCACGTTCAGCCAGTTGTCCGGATCACCATTGTCACCGCTCCAGCCAATCAGCATTGCCTGGTTCTCGCCACCTTTGGAGCGCTTGATGTACTCGCCCCACTCGTAGCTCTGGATCTTGACCTTGAGGCCGATCTTGGACCAGTCGGACTGCAGCATTTCTGCCATCAGTTTGGCGTTCGGGTTGTATGGACGCTGTACCGGCATCGCCCAGAGCACGATTTCGGTGCCCTCTTTGACGCCCGCTTCCTTGAGCAGCTCTTTGGCTTTCTCGGGGTTGTACGGTGCGTCCTTGATGGTGGTGTCGTAGGACCATTGGGTCGGCGGCATGGCGTTGACGGCCAATTGACCGGCACCCTGGTACACGGAGTCGATGATCTGTTGCTTGTTGACCGCCATGTCCAGTGCTTGACGCACTTTCAGTTGAGCCAGCGGGTTTGGCTGATCACTGCCCTTGATCTTGTCCATGACGTTGTAGGCGATGTAACCCAGGTTGAAACCCGCCTGGTCAGGCAGCTTCAGGGTCTTGTCTTCGCGCAGCGCCTTCAGGTCGGCCGGACGCGGGAACAGAGTGACCTGGCACTCGTTCTTCTTCAGCTTCTGAATGCGTACCGACGGGTCGGTGGTGATGGCGAAGATCAGGTTGTCGATCTTGACGTCTTCAGGCTTCCAGTAGTCCTTGTTCCCGGTGTAGCGGATGTTGGAGTCTTTCTGGTAGCTCTTGAACACGAACGGACCAGTGCCGACCGGCTTCTGGTTGATGTCGGCGGCCTTGCCTTCCTTGAGCAGCTGGGCAGCGTACTCGGCGGACTGGATCGAGGCGAAGCTCATGGCCATGTTCTGGATGAACGCGGCATCGACGTCTTTGAGGGTGAACTTGACGGTGTGGTCGTCGACTTTATCGATCTTGGTGATGTTGGTATCCATCCCCATGTCGGTGAAGTACGGGAATTCGGTCGGGTACGCTTTGCGGAACGGGTCATCCTTGTTAATCATGCGATTAAAGGTGAACAGCACGTCGTCGGCGTTGAACTCACGAGTCGGCTTGAAGTACGGGGTTGTATGGAACTTGACACCTTCACGCAGGTGGAAGGTGTAAGTCAGGCCGTCTTCGGAGACATCCCACTTGGTCGCCAGCCCAGGAACTACGGCGGTGCCGCCGCGCTCGAACTGGGTCAGACGGTTAAACATGGTTTCTGCAGAGGCGTCGAAGTCGGTTCCGGTGGTGTATTGACCCGGATCGAAACCGGCCGGGCTCCCTTCGGAGCAGAACACCAGGTTAGTCGCAGCTTGGGCGAAAGGTGCGGCAGCGAGTAAGCCGGCACCTAATAGAAACGGAATGACCGCGTGTTTAAGCATGGTGGCCTCATGATTTGTTGTCATTTTTTGATTTTGAGGACGACCTCGTGAGTCGTGCCTGCGGATACTTATGCAGGGGCCATACCCAATGCAAGATCCAGAGCGACTACAGGCGTTAAACAGTGGCACGAACGTACCTTAATGTCGCATTGGTATAAATTTTGACGCATTTGACCGTTTGCGCAGTATTTTTACCTCACAAACCGTGCCCTTTTTCGGTGCATTTTAAATCTCTGAATGCTCCCGGTTGGGGCGGGTGTTACTTATATATACCCCGGACCTGGGGTGGGTATGGCCCAAGTGCGACTGGTTATAGTTACTCCAACGTTAGCGGATGATCTTGAGTTGTACCTCGGTGCAACCAGCGATGTCGCGCTGTTTGCCTATTCATTTATAGCTCACTTGTAAAAGCTGTCCGAAAAAAAACGGCGATCACCGAAGTGGTCGCCGTTTTGCGTGCCGTTTATCGAATCAAGGCATCAGCACTTCAATCGAGCCATCGGCGGTCATGCTGACCTGGCTGGTTCCGGCTTCAACATCCGGCGTCACCGGCGCCGCATCCATGGCTGCCGCTTTCATCATCATCGGGGCGCGCATATAGGGTTGCGGGTAGCCGTTGCTGTTGAGGTTCAGGTTGACGATTTTGTAGCCTTTGCCACCCAGCGCGTCGGTGGCCAATTGGGCGCGGGCCTTGAACGCAGTCACGGCTTCCTTGAGCAGGGCGTCTTCACTGGCCTTGCGGGTTGGCGTGGCGATGGCGAAGTCCATGCCGCCCATTTTCAAATCGGTGAGCAGTTCGCCGGTGAGTTTCGACAGTGCGGCGAAGTCCGAGCTTTCCAGGCGCAGCTCGGCGCGTTCACGCCAGCCCGTGATTTTTTGACCCTTGGTGTCATAAATCGGGTAGCTGTTGCGGCTGCCCTGGCGCAGGGTAATGTCTTTGACCTGCTTGGCCTGGGCCAGCGCCTTGTTCATGGTGGTGCTGACGTCGGCGGCGAGTTTGGCCGGGTCGCTGTTTTGTTCTTCGGTGTAGAGCGTCACGATCATCAGGTCGCGAGCCACTTCCTGACTGACTTCGGCGCGCAGGGAAATCTGGTTGTAATGAAGCTCGTCGGCCGCCAGGGCCGGGAGGCTGGCGATCGTGCCAATGCTCAGGGCGAGAAGGGCGGCGCTGCGGCGGAATGTGTGCATGAAAGCTCCTTGGGTGATGCGCAGGGGTGTGTTCCGGGCCTGCGTGAAACCATCAGACTCTAGCCGCTACGATCCGGTTCGCACAGTTACAACTTCTATACAGATACACACGCCCCCTGTAGGAGCGAGCCTGCTCGCGATGAACCTGAGAGCACCGAGGGGTGCCAGGTTTCCAGCGTCATCGTTGACGAGCATCGCGAGCAGGCTCGCTCCTGCATGTGGCCGTTTGCCGCACTTTTGCCTGTCAGCCCCCGCGCTTGGTTATACTCCCTGCGATCCGCCTGGAGCGCTCATCAGGAGAGCTCATGCTCGCCCCCGTTCAAATCACCTCCGCAACTCGCCAGAATCTCTGGCGGCTGACGTTCATCCGCACTTTGGTGCTGGCCGCCCAAGCCGGCTCGGTGGGCCTGGCCTACTGGCTTCAATTGCTGCCGCTGCCCTGGTTCCAGCTGGCGGCGACCCTCGGTTGCTCAATGTTGCTGTGTACGTTCACGGCGATTCGCCTGCGTACCTCATGGCCGGTGACAGAGCTCGAATACGCCGTGCAACTGGCCTGCGACCTGTTTATCCACAGTGCCTTGCTGTACTTCTCGGGTGGCTCGACCAACCCGTTCGTGTCCTATTACCTGGTGCCACTGACCATCGCGGCGGTGACCTTGCCGTGGCGTTATTCGGTGATCCTGTCCGGTATCGCGTTGACCATGTACACCCTGTTGCTGGCGCGCTTTTATCCGTTGCAAACCTTCCCGATCGCTCGGGAAAACCTGCAGGTGTACGGGATGTGGCTGAGTTTTGCCCTCGCCGCGGCGGTGATCACTTTCTTCGCCGCGCGCATGGCCGAAGAATTGCGTCGCCAGGAAGAACTGCGCGCCATTCGCCGCGAAGAAGGGCTGCGCGATCAGCAATTGCTGGCCGTGGCCACCCAGGCAGCCGGTGCCGCCCATGAACTGGGCACCCCACTGGCGACCATGAGCGTGTTGCTCAAGGAGATGCGTCAAGACCACCACGACCCGATGTTGCAGGACGACCTCAGCGTGTTGCAGGATCAGGTCAAGCTGTGCAAGGAAACCTTGCAGCAGCTTGTTCGGGCGGCGGAAGCCAATCGCCGCCTGGCGGTGGAAATGCAGGACGTGACCGACTGGCTCGACGAGGCGCTCAATCGCTGGCATCTGATGCGTCCCGAGGCCAGCTATCGCTTCCAGCGCCTGGGTCAGGGCGAAGTGCCGCGCATGGCGCCCCCCCCGGACCTGACCCAGGCCCTGCTGAATTTGCTCAACAATGCAGCGGATGCCTGCCCCGAAGGCCTGCAAGTGACGCTGGACTGGGATGCGGAAAACCTGACGATCAGCATCCGCGACCACGGCGCCGGGGTGCCGCTGGCCATTGCCGAGCAGATCGGCAAGCCGTTTTTTACCACCAAGGGCAAAGGCTTCGGCCTGGGCCTGTTTTTGAGCAAGGCCAGCGTGACACGCGCGGGCGGCTCAGTGAAACTCTACAGTCATGAGGAAGGCGGCACGCTCACCGAGCTGCGCCTGCCCCGTGTCGCCCGAGGAGACCAACATGAGTGACGAAATCCAAGTCGAAGGCGAAGAGCTGCCGCATTTGCTGCTGGTCGATGACGATGCAACATTTACCCGCGTCATGGCCCGCGCCATGGCTCGCCGTGGTTTTCGCGTCAGCACCGCCGGTTCCGCCGAAGAAGGCCTCGCGATGGCCCAGGCCGATCTGCCGGATTACGCCGCTCTGGACCTGAAAATGGACGGTGACTCGGGCCTGGTGCTGTTGCCCAAGTTGCTGGAAATGGACCCGGAAATGCGCGTGGTGATCCTCACCGGTTACTCGAGCATCGCCACCGCCGTCGAGGCGATCAAGCGCGGCGCCTGCAACTACCTGTGCAAACCGGCGGATGCCGATGACGTATTGGCGGCGCTGCTGTCCGAACACGCCGACCTCGACAGCCTGGTGCCGGAGAACCCGATGTCGGTCGACCGTCTGCAATGGGAGCACATCCAGCGCGTGTTGACCGAACACGAAGGCAACATTTCCGCCACGGCCCGCGCCCTTGGCATGCACCGTCGCACGCTGCAGCGCAAATTGCAGAAGCGCCCCGTTCGTCGCTGAACCTGTGCTGAATGAATGCCGGCCGCTCCTCGCGACAAATCGAACCGATCATCTATGATCGGTTCGAGCATGTTCTTTTCTTTATCGAGCCTTTTCCATGAATCAGAACGCTGAATATTCCGCGGTCAACGATGCGGTGCGCGGGCAGTTTTTTCGCAAAGTGTGGGCGATGACCACGCCTTACTGGCGTAGCGAGGAGAAGGGCAAGGCCTGGACGTTGCTGATCGCCGTGATTGCACTCTCGCTGATCAGCGTCGGGATCTCGGTGTGGTTCAACACCTGGTACAAGGATTTCTATAACGCCCTGCAGAAGAAGGATGAGGCGTCGTTCTGGACCCTGATTCTGTATTTCTGCGCCATTGCCGCCGTGGCGATCATCGGTGCGGTGTACCGTCTTTACCTGACCCAGATGCTGACCATTCGCTGGCGGGCCTGGCTCACCGAAAAGTATTTCGCCCGCTGGCTCGGCGACAAAAATTACTATCGGCTGGAGCAGGGCGGTTACACCGATAACCCGGACCAGCGGATATCGGAAGACCTCAATAACTTCACCTCAAACACCCTGAGCCTGGGCCTAGGGCTAATTCGTAACATCGTCAGCCTGGTGTCGTTTTCGATCATTCTGTGGGGCGTATCGGGCAGCATTGAAGTGCTCGGTTTCACCATTCCCGGCTACATGTTCTGGTGTGTGCTGGTGTATGCCGCGGTCGGCAGTTGGCTGACGCATTTGATCGGTCGTCGTTTGATCGGCCTGAACAACCAACAACAACGCTTCGAAGCCGACCTGCGTTTCTCCATGGTCCGGGTTCGTGAAAATGCCGAAAGCATTGCGTTATACAACGGCGAACCCAACGAAAACCGCCGCCTGAGCGGTCGTTTCGGGATGGTCTGGCATAACTTCTGGGACATCATGAAGGTGTCCAAGCGCCTGACGTTCTTCACTTCCGGTTACACCCAGATAGCGATCATCTTTCCGTTCATGGTTGCCGCGCCGCGTTACTTCTCCGGCAAGATCGAGCTCGGTGAACTGATGCAAATCAGCTCGGCTTTCGGCAACGTTCAGGAGAGTTTCAGCTGGTTTATCAGTGCGTACCAGGACCTCGCCTCATGGCGCGCCACCTGTGATCGTTTGTTGAGCTTCCGTCAGGCCATGGCCGACAACGAAGAGCGTGTCCCGGCCATCGACGTGCAGAATCAAGGGGACGCATTGCGGGTGCATAACCTCGGCCTTGATCTTGCTGACGGTCGCCACCTGCTGACCAATGCCGAGATGAATGTGGAGGAGGGCGAGCGTGTGATGCTCAGCGGTCGCTCCGGCAGCGGCAAGTCGACCTTGCTGCGGGCGATGGGGCATTTGTGGCCGGCGGGCCACGGCAGTATCCGCCTGCCGGCGGCGCGTTACCTGTTCCTGCCGCAAAAACCCTACCTGCCGATTGGCACGTTGCGTGAGGCGCTGAGTTATCCACAGGCCGGCGATACCTACCCGAACGAGCGCTACGTGCACGTACTGGAAACTTGTCGCCTGCCCCATCTGGTCGCTCGTCTTGATGAAGCCAATCACTGGCAGCGCCTGCTGTCGCCCGGTGAGCAGCAGCGCCTGGCCTTTGCCCGCGCCCTGATTTATGCGCCGCAATGGTTGTACATGGACGAAGCGACCTCGGCGATGGATGAAGAGGATGAAGCATCGCTGTATCAGGCTCTGATCGACGAGTTGCCGGGACTGAGCATCATCAGCGTCGGCCATCGCAGCAGTCTCAAGCGTTTCCATCCACGGCACATTCGTATCGAGAATGGCCACCTGGTGGACCAGGCCGTGACCGCATAAACACCACACGTCCTGCAGGAGCGAGCCTGCTCGCTCCTGCACAGGGGGATGGGTGATCGTACAACCGCGTTGAGCTATGATGCGGTTTCAACCGAATTTTTCGAGACAGATGTTCACCATGGAAAACCCGAACGACGCACCACGCCTCCCTCGCAAGCGCCGCAGTCTCGCGCAGGAGCTGGTGACGGTGCTGTCCGAGCAGATCCGCGACGGTCACCTCAAGCGTGGTGACAAGTTACCCACCGAGTCGGCGATCATGGATGCCCATGGCGTCAGCCGCACCGTGGTGCGCGAGGCGATTTCCCGTCTGCAGGCGGCGGGGCAGGTGGAAACCCGTCACGGTATCGGCACCTTCGTCCTCGATACCCCGAGCCCGAGCGGTTTTCGCATTGATCCGGCGACAGTAGTGACCTTGCGTGATGTGCTGGCCATTCTGGAGCTGCGAATCAGTCTGGAGGTGGAGTCCGCCGGGCTGGCAGCACAGCGCCGTACCCCCGAGCAGTTGGCGTTGATGCGCGCGGCACTGGATGCCTTGAATGAAAGCGTCTCCCACGCCGGCGATGCGGTGGCCTCGGACTTCCAGTTCCACCTGCAAATTGCTCTGTCGACCGGCAACCGCTACTTCACGGACATCATGACCCACCTGGGCACCAGCATCATTCCGCGCACCCGCCTCAATTCCGCGCGACTGGCCCATGACGACCAGCAGCACTACATGAATCGCCTGAGCCGCGAGCACGAAGAAATCTACGATGCGATTGCCCGCCAGGATTCCGATGCGGCCCGTGCCGCCATGCGTCTGCACCTGACCAACAGCCGTGAACGGTTGCGTCATGCCCATGAAGAGGCTGAGGCGCAGAGGGGGTAGTCTTACTGCTTCGGGCGACTCATCCGTCTGGTGAGCCGTCATCGCGAGCAGGCTCGCTCCCACAGTTGATTGCGAGTGTTCACCGATTTTTGTGTGCGCAGGCGATCCCCTGTGGGAGCGAGCCTGCTCGCGATTGGGTCGCAAGCACGCCGCATTTTTTAGCCAGTCGCTGACGAATCTTCCGACAACATATCTCCTATGCTGTGAGTCGGTCGCGCATTCCATTTCTCCTCTTAACGCCGAAAGGCCCTTAAACGTGGGCTTGTTACCCTTCTTGTCGAACAATTTTCACCCGCAGCGATGAAATGCAGTTGACGGTTATTTTTTAAGTTGTACGATGACCTACAACTCGGCTAAAGCTGAACGGTTTTCCTCACACACAAACGTCGTTACCCAGGGTGTTCGAATAATGAATCCACAAGAACTGAAGTCCATCCTCTCCTCCGGCCTGTTGTCTTTCCCGGTCACCGATTTCAATGCTCAGGGCGACTTCCATCGCGCTGGCTACATCAAACGTCTTGAATGGCTGGCCCCATACGGCGCCTCGGCTCTGTTCGCCGCAGGCGGCACCGGTGAGTTCTTCTCTCTGGCGGCCAGCGAGTATTCGGAAATCATCAAGACGGCCGTCGACACCTGCGCCTCCAGCGTACCGATCCTGGCCGGTGTTGGCGGTTCGACCCGTCAAGCCATCGAATACGCACAAGAAGCCGAGCGCCTGGGTGCCAAAGGCTTGTTGCTGCTGCCGCACTACCTGACCGAAGCCAGCCAGGACGGCGTTGCCGCTCACGTTGAAGCCGTGTGCAAATCGGTCAACATCGGTGTCGTGGTTTACAACCGCAACGTTTGCCGCCTGAACGCGCCGTTGCTGGAACGTCTGGCCGAGCGCTGCCCGAACCTGATCGGCTACAAGGACGGCCTGGGTGATATCGAGTTGATGGTGTCGATCCGTCGCCGCCTCGGTGACCGTTTCAGCTACCTGGGCGGCTTGCCGACCGCCGAAGTCTACGCCGCTGCCTACAAGGCTTTGGGCGTGCCGGTCTACTCCTCGGCGGTGTTCAACTTCATCCCGAAAACCGCGATGGACTTCTACCACGCGATCGCTCGTGACGATCACGCCACCGTTGGCAAGATCATCGACGACTTCTTCCTGCCGTACCTGGACATCCGTAACCGCAAGGCCGGATACGCCGTGAGCATCGTCAAGGCCGGGGCAAAAATTGCCGGGTACGACGCAGGTCCGGTGCGTGCGCCGCTGACCGATCTGACGGGCGAAGAGTTCGAAATGCTCGCCGCGCTGATCGACAAGCAGGGCGCGCAGTAACACATCTGATTTAACGGGGCCGCTGAGCATTCAGCGGCCTTTTGCGTGAGATCTTTTTGTTTCGAGGGCAGTCCCGTGGCAAATGCAAAGCGTTTCGACAACTACATCAACGGCGAATGGGTCGCGGCCAGCGATTACTCGACCAACATCAACCCGTCCGAGCTGAGCGATGCCATCGGCGACTACGCCAAGGCTGACCTGGCCCAGGTCCATGCCGCCATCGATGCTGCCCGTGCCGCGTTCCCGTCGTGGTCCACTTCCGGCATTCAGGCGCGTCACGATTCCCTGGATAAAGTCGGCACGGAAATTCTCGCTCGTCGCGAAGAGCTCGGCACCCTGCTGGCTCGGGAAGAGGGCAAGACCCTGCCCGAAGCCATTGGCGAAGTGACCCGCGCCGGCAACATTTTCAAGTTCTTCGCCGGTGAATGCCTGCGCCTGTCGGGCGACTACCTGCCGTCGGTGCGTCCGGGCGTCAACGTTGAAGTCACTCGCGAAGCACTGGGTGTGGTCGGCCTGATCACCCCGTGGAACTTCCCGATTGCCATCCCGTCGTGGAAAATCGCCCCGGCCCTGGCCTACGGCAACTGCGTTGTGCTCAAGCCTGCGGACCTGGTGCCCGGTTGCGCCTGGGCCCTGGCGGAAATCATCTCCCGTGCAGGCTTCCCCGCTGGCGTGTTCAACCTGGTGATGGGCAGCGGCCGCGTAGTCGGCGATGCACTGGTCCACAGCCCGAAAGTCGACGGCATCAGCTTCACCGGTTCCGTGGGTGTCGGTCGTCAAATCGCTGTCAGCTGCGTATCGCGCCAGGCCAAGGTCCAGCTGGAAATGGGCGGCAAGAACCCGCAGATCATTCTCGACGACGCCGACCTCAAGCAAGCGGTCGAGCTGTCGGTGCAGAGCGCGTTCTACTCCACCGGCCAGCGTTGCACTGCATCGAGCCGCTTCATCGTCACCGCCGGTATCCACGACAAGTTCGTCGAAGCCATGGCCGAGCGCATGAAGTCGATCAAGGTCGGCCACGCCTTGAAATCGGGAACCGACATTGGTCCGGTGGTTTCGCAAGCCCAGCTTGAACAGGACATGAAGTACATCGACATCGGCCAGTCCGAAGGTGCGCGTCTGGTCAGCGGCGGTGGTTTGGTGACCTGCGACACCGAGGGCTACTACCTCGCGCCAACCCTGTTTGCCGACAGCGAAGCTGCGATGCGCATCAGCCGTGAAGAAATCTTCGGCCCGGTAGCCAACGTGGTTCGCGTCGCTGATTATGAGGCGGCACTGGCCATGGCCAACGACACCGAATTCGGTCTGTCGGCGGGCATCGCCACCACTTCGTTGAAGTACGCCAACCACTTCAAGCGCCACTCTCAGGCCGGGATGGTGATGGTCAACCTGCCGACCGCTGGCGTGGATTACCACGTTCCGTTCGGTGGGCGTAAAGGTTCGTCCTATGGCTCCCGCGAGCAAGGCCGCTATGCGCAAGAGTTCTACACGGTCGTTAAGACCAGCTACATCGGCTCATAACGCAATACCCCTGTAGGAGCGAGCTTGCTCGCGATGGTCTCCAGGACGCGACGCACAACCTGATACCCCGCGTCATCGTTGACCACCATCGCGAGCAGGCACGCTCCTACAGGGACCGTACCCGTTTCACCCGCGCATAAAAATAATCAGTGGGAGTACATCTACATGCAATCGACCAAGCCGACTCACGTCCGCTATTTGATCTTGCTCATGCTGTTCCTGGTGACCACGATCAACTACGCCGACCGCGCTACCATCGCCATTGCCGGCTCGAGTCTGCAAAAAGACCTCGGCATCGACGCGGTCACCCTCGGCTATATCTTCTCTGCATTCGGTTGGGCCTACGTGGCCGGGCAAATTCCCGGTGGCTGGTTGCTGGACCGATTCGGCTCGAAAAAAATCTATGCCTTGAGCATCTTCACCTGGTCGCTGTTCACCGTCCTGCAGGGCTATGTCGGTGAGTTCGGCATGTCCTCGGCGATCGTGGCGCTGTTCATGCTGCGCTTCCTGGTGGGCCTGGCCGAAGCGCCATCCTTCCCTGGCAACGCTCGCATCGTGGCGGCCTGGTTCCCGACCGCTGAACGCGGTACGGCATCGGCGATCTTCAACTCCGCGCAATACTTCGCCACGGTGCTGTTCGCGCCGCTCATGGGCTGGATCGTCTACACCTTTGGCTGGCAGCACGTGTTTGTCGTGATGGGCAGCATCGGCATTGTGTTCTCGCTGATCTGGCTGAAAGTTATCCACAGCCCGCGCCAGCACCCGATGATCAACGACGCCGAGTTCAAGCACATTGCCGAGAACGGCGGCATGGTCGACATGGATCAGGACAAAGGCAAAGGCAAAAAGGTCGACGGGCCGAAGTGGGACTACATTCGCCAGCTGTTGACCAACCGCATGATGCTCGGTGTTTACCTGGGGCAATACTGCATCAATGGCATCACTTACTTCTTCCTGACCTGGTTCCCGGTGTACCTGGTGCAGGAGCGCGGCATGACCATCCTCAAGGCCGGTTTCATTGCCTCGTTGCCGGCGATCTGTGGCTTCATCGGTGGCGTGCTCGGCGGGGTGATTTCCGATTACCTGCTGCGCAAGGGTCACTCCCTGACGTTCGCCCGCAAGGCGCCGATCATTGCCGGTCTGCTCGTTTCCAGCAGTATCGTGGCGTGTAACTACGTCGACATCGAATGGATGGTCGTAGGCTTCATGGCACTGGCGTTCTTCGGCAAGGGCGTGGGCGCGCTGGGCTGGGCGGTGGTCTCCGATACTTCACCGAAACAGATCGCCGGTTTGAGCGGTGGCCTGTTCAACATGTTTGGCAACCTCGCCTCGATCACTACTCCGATCGTGATCGGTTACCTCATCAGTTCGACCGGATCGTTCAAGTGGGCATTGGTGTTTGTCGGTTGCAACGCATTGGTCGCGGTGTTCAGCTATCTGGTCATCGTCGGTCCGATTAAACGCGTGGTGCTCAAAGAACCACCGATGGGCGGTCCTGAAATGAATAACAAATTGTCTCAAGCGCATTCCTGAGGAGCGGCGTCATGCAGTTGATTGAACATTCCGACTCGCCGCGCTACATCCGCCTGCACGAGCGGGACAACGTAGTGATCGTGGTCAACGATCAGGGCGTGCCGGCCGGCACCGAGTTTGCCGATGGCCTGGTCACCGTGGATTTCGTGCCACAGAGCCACAAGGTCACGCTGGTTGACATACCCGAGGGTGGCCAGGTGATTCGTTACGGCCAGACCATTGGCTATGCCTTGCAGCCGATCCCGCGCGGCAGCTGGGTCAAGGAAGACCAACTGCGCATGCCCACCGCGCCGCCGCTGGACAGCCTGCCGCTGTCCACCGAAGTGCCGGCCGCGCAAGCGCCGCTGGAGGGGTTTACCTTCGAGGGTTATCGCAATGCCGACGGTACGGTTGGCACGCGTAACATTCTCGGCATCACGACCACGGTGCAGTGCGTCACCGGCGTGCTGGACCATGCGGTCAAGCGCATCAAGGACGAACTGCTGCCCAAGTACCCGAACGTCGATGACGTGGTGGCACTGACCCACAGCTATGGCTGTGGCGTGGCAATCACCGCCACCGATGCCTACATCCCGATTCGCACCGTGCGCAATCTGGCGCGCAACCCGAACCTGGGTGGCGAGGCGTTGGTGATCAGCCTGGGCTGCGAGAAGTTGCAGGCCGGGCAGGTGATGCACGAGAACGACAGTTCGGTGGATTTGAGCGAGCCCTGGTTGTATCGCCTGCAGGACTCCAGCCACGGTTTTACCGAGATGATCGAGCAGATCATGGCGCTGGCCGAAACCCGTTTGAAGAAGCTCGATCAGCGCCGTCGTGAAACGGTGCCGGCGTCCGAGCTGATCCTGGGCATGCAATGCGGCGGCAGTGATGCGTTCTCCGGGATCACCGCTAACCCGGCCCTGGGCTACGCCTCGGACTTGTTGCTGCGTGCGGGGGCGACGGTGATGTTCTCCGAAGTCACCGAAGTGCGCGACGCGATCTACTTGCTGACCTCGCGCGCGCAAACCAGGGAAGTCGCTCAGGAACTGGTTCGGGAAATGGACTGGTATGACCGTTACCTGGCCAAGGGGGAAGCGGATCGCAGCGCCAACACCACGCCGGGCAACAAGAAGGGCGGTTTGTCGAACATTGTCGAGAAATCCCTGGGCTCGATCGTCAAGTCCGGCAGCAGCGCGATTACTGGGGTGCTCGGCCCTGGCGAGCGTTTCAAGGACAAAGGCCTGATCTTCTGCGCAACGCCGGCCAGCGACTTTGTCTGCGGGACGTTGCAGCTGGCGGCGGGTATGAACCTGCACGTGTTCACCACCGGTCGTGGCACACCTTATGGATTGGCCATGGCGCCCGTGGTCAAGGTATCGACCCGGACTGAACTGGCACAGCGCTGGCCAGACCTGATCGACATCGACGCCGGGCGAATCGCTACCGGACGCGCCTCCATCGAAGAGCTGGGCTGGGAGTTGTTCCACTACTACCTGGACGTGGCCAGTGGCAAGAAGCAGACGTGGGCCGAAAAGCACAAGCTGCATAACGACATCACCTTGTTCAACCCGGCGCCGATTACCTGAGATCGCGTTGCCTGCATCGCTGGCAAGCCAGCTCCCACAGGAATCTTCTGCGTTGCATAAAACGTATGAACACCGAGGAACCTGTGGGAACTGGCTTGCCAGCGATAGCGTTCTACCAGACGCCGAGGGACTTGCTGGCTTATCATTAGCCCCCTAACGACGCCCACCTCAAGGTCCACTCCGGCATGCTGGCCATTTTCCTAGAAACCCTGAATATCACCGCCCCGGTGTTCGCCATGCTGTTTCTGGGGGTGCTGCTCAAGCGCATCAATTGGATCAACGATAACTTCATCCACACTGCGTCGGCGCTGGTGTTCAACGTCAGCATGCCGGCGTTGCTGTTTCTCGGCATCCTGCATGCCGACCTGCACGCCGCGCTGCAGCCGGCGCTGCTCATCTACTTCTCCCTCGCCACCCTGGTGGGCTTTGCCATCGCCTGGGGCTGGGCGATATTCAAGTGCCCGCGCGAAGACCGCGGGATCTACACCCAGGGTGCTTTTCGCGGTAACAACGGGGTCATTGGCCTGGCGCTGGCGGCGAGCATGTACGGCGATTACGGCATTTCCCTGGGGGCGATTCTCGCGGCGCTGGTGATCCTGTTCTACAACACGCTGTCGACCATCGTGCTGGCAGTCTATAGCCCGGTGATCAAGTCCGATCCTTGGAGCATTTGCAAAAGCGTGTTCAGCAATCCGCTGATCATCAGCGTGATCTCGGCGGCACCTTTTGCCTACTTCAAGATCGGTTTGCCGGGATGGCTGGAAACCTCCGGCCAGTACCTGGCGCAGACCACCCTGCCGTTGGCGTTGATCTGCATTGGCGGCACGCTGTCGCTGGCGGCAATGCGCAAGAGCGGTTCGATGGCGCTGAGTTCAAGCCTGGTGAAGATGCTCGGCCTGCCGATACTGGCGACATTCGGCGCGTGGCTCTGGGGTTTTCGTGGCGCCGAGCTGGGGATTCTGTTCCTGTACTTCGGCAGCCCGACGGCGGCGGCCAGTTTTGTCATGGCCCGTGCGGCCAATGGCAATCATGAACTGGCGGCGGCGATCATCGTCATCACTACGCTGATGGCGGCGGTCACCACCAACATCGGGATCTTTCTGTTGCAGTGGGGTGGGTGGATCTAGTCGCTGAAGAGGCAGTGCTCTTCAGGGGCTCATCGCGAGCAGACTCGCACACATTTGGAATGCATCCCCCTGTGGGAGCAGGCCTGCTCGCGATAACGGTCGATCAATCACCGCATTGTTCGCGGTTTCATTCCGGCTTCTGGTACGTATCAATCACTTCCTGCGCAGCCCGGAACGCATCGATCGCCGCCGGCACGCCGGCATACACCGCGCAATGCAGCAGCGCTTCGCGAATTTCTTCCACGGTGCAGCCGTTGTTCAGCGCACCGCGCACATGGCCTTTCAATTCCTGCGGGCACTTCAGTGCAGTCAGGGCGGCGAGGGTAATCAGGCTGCGGGTTTTAAGCGGCAAGCCTTCGCGACTCCAGACACTGCCCCAGGCGTGTTCGTTGACGAAATCCTGCAGTGGCTGGGTGAACTCGGTGGCATTGCCCAGCGCGCGGTCGACGAAGGCGTCGCCCATCACTTGGCGGCGTACTTCAACGCCAGTCTTTTTATTCTCGGTCATGGCAATTCCCTCTTGTGGTGTTGGCGACGCCAGGCGCGCAGCGACGTGAACAGCAAAAACGCCACCAGCGCCGGCAGGACGAAAAACAGCATCAGGTGTTCAAGCGTGCCCGCCAATGGCATGCCCGTGGTGAACGACACTACGTGCAGCCCGTAAGCCAGGTACAAACCCAAAAACAGCAGGCCTTCGGCGCGGGTCACCCGGTAGCCGGAATAGAACACCGGAAGACACAGCGCGGCGACGCCGAGCATCACCGGCAAGTCAAAATCCATGGCATTGGGCGATACCGACAGCGGTGTCGGCGCAATCAATGCCGTAAAGCCCAGGACGCCCAACAGGTTGAACAGGTTGCTGCCAATGACGTTGCCCACGGCAATTTCCCGTTCACCCCGCAACGCGGCGATCAGCGAGGTCGCGAGCTCTGGCAGGGACGTGCTGATGGCAACGATGGTCAGGCCGATGATCCGCTCCGACAGTCCCAGATCTGTGGCGACCGCTACGGCTGCACCCAAGAGCAAATGACCGGCGTAGATCAGCATCGCCAGACCGCCACCGATCATCAGCAGGCTTTTCAACCATGGCGCTTGGCCAGGGTGCTCATGAGTCGACTGCGGACGCGCCGAGTGCTTTGACTGACGCAGCAACAGGCCCAGATATAACAGCAGTGCTGTCAGCAGGATGACGCCATCGGCGCGGGTCAGCTCTTCATTCCAGGCCAGTACGAACACCAGCAGGCTGGCGCCGATCATCAGCGGAATATCCAGGCGCACCAGTTGCCGTGAGACCCGCAGCGGGATGATCAGCGCCGACAGGCCGAGGGTTACGAGGATATTGAAAATGCTGCTGCCGATCACGCTGCCGACGGCGATGTCGGCGTTATGGGCCAGGGTGGCTTGCAGGCTGATGGCCATCTGCGGTGCGCTGCTGCCAAGGGCGACGATGGTCAGGCCGATGATCAGCGGTCGCACATGCAGGCCCGCGGCCAGGCGCACGGCGGCACGTACCATCAGTTCGGCGCCGGCAATCAACAGCACCAGCCCGCTGAGCAATTCGATCACGCTGATCAGGGGTAAATCGGCTAATCCGAAGATGGTTGGTGCTCCGTTTGTCAGTCGTCGAGGGCTTGCACGCGAACCCGTGCGGTGCCGCTCTTGAGCATGCCCAGGCGTTCGGCGGCCTCGTGGGACAGGTCAATCAGGCGCCCACGGGTATGCGGCCCGCGATCGTTGATGCGGACCACGCAGGATTTGTCGTTATTCAGGTTGGTGACCTTCACCCGCGTGCCGAACGGCAGTTGGCGATGGGCGGCGGTCAGGGAGTTCTTGTCGAAACGCTCGCCGCTGGCGGTGCGTTTACCCTGGTGTTTGGCGCCGTAGTACGAGGCCATGCCGGTCTTGTCGTAGCCGTGTGGGTCGACGATATCGTTGCTGGCGCAGCCGGCGAGGAGGGAAAGGAGGGCGCAGGCGCCGAGCAAACGTTTCATTTCAAAGGCTTCCAAAATAGTTGTGGCGAGGGAGCTTGCTCCCGCTCGGCCGCGAAGCGGTCGCAAAATCAGCCAATGCACTCTTGTCGAAAAAATGCGCTTACCGATCTGGGCCTGCTTCGCAGGCCAACGGGAGCAAGCTCCCTCGCCACAGGACGCGGAGCCAGTAAAAAATGCTGGCTCCATTTCTATCAGCCTTCGAGTTTGCTTTTCAGCAATTCGTTCACCTGTTGCGGGTTGGCCTTACCTTTGGAGGCTTTCATGGCCTGGCCAACGAAGAAGCCGAACATCTTGCCGCGCTTGGCTTCGTCTGCCGCACGGTACTGCTCGACCTGTTCGGCGTTGGCCGCGAGCATTTCGTCCAGCACTGCCGAGATTGCGCCGGTGTCGGTCACTTGCTTCAGGCCGCGCTTGTCGATGATCTCGTCCGCGCTGCCTTCGCCGTTGGCCATGGCTTCAAACACCACCTTGGCGATCTTGCCCGAGATGGTGTTGTCCTTGATACGCAGCAGCATGCCGCCCAGTTGTTCGGCGGAAACCGGTGACGCTTCGATGTCCAGGCCTTGTTTGTTGAGCAGGCTGCCCAATTCGACCATCACCCAGTTGGCGGCCAGCTTGGCGTCGCCGCTGATGCTTGCGACTTGTTCGAAGTAGTCCGCCTGCTCGCGGCTGGTGGCCAGCACGTTGGCGTCGTATACCGATAGACCGAACTGCTCCTGGAAACGCTCGCGTTTCTGTGGGGGCAATTCCGGCAGGGTGGCGCGCACGTCGTCGAGGAACGCGTTTTCAATCACGACCGGCAGCAGGTCCGGATCGGGGAAGTAACGGTAGTCGTTGGCTTCCTCTTTGCTGCGCATCGGACGGGTCTCGTCCTTGTTCGGATCGTACAGGCGGGTTTGCTGGATCACTTTGCCGCCGTCTTCGATCAATTCGATCTGACGCTGGATTTCGCTGTTGATCGCCTTCTCGATGAAGCGGAACGAGTTGACGTTCTTGATCTCGCAGCGAGTACCGAACTCGGCCTGGCCTTTCGGACGGATCGACACGTTGCAGTCGCAACGCAGCGAGCCTTCGGCCATGTTGCCGTCGCAGATGCCCAGGTAACGCACCAGTGCGTGGATCGCCTTGACGTAGGCCACGGCTTCCTTGGCGCTGCGCATGTCCGGCTCGGAAACGATTTCCAGCAGCGGCGTGCCGGCACGGTTCAGGTCGATGCCGGTGGCACCATTGAACTCTTCGTGCAGGCTCTTGCCGGCGTCTTCTTCCAGGTGCGCGCGGGTGATGCCGACACGTTTGACCGTGCCGTCTTCCAGGGCGATGTCCAGGTGGCCCTTGCCGACGATCGGCAGCTCCATCTGGCTGATCTGGTAGCCCTTGGGCAGGTCCGGGTAAAAGTAGTTCTTGCGGGCGAACACGTTGTGCTGGCCGATCTCGGCGTCAATCGCCAGGCCGAACATCACCGCCATGCGCACCGCTTCCTGGTTCAGCACCGGCAGTACGCCGGGCATGCCCAGGTCAATCAGGCTGGCCTGGGTGTTCGGCTCGGAGCCGAACGTGGTGGAACTACCGGAAAAGATTTTCGACCGGGTGGTGAGCTGGGTATGAATCTCCAGCCCGATCACGACTTCCCATTGCATGTGTGTCTCCTCAGAAGCCGGTTGGGGTGCGGGTGTGCCAGTCAGTGTGTAGCTGATACTGGTGGGCAACGTTCAACAGGCGACCTTCCTGGAAGTACGGAGCGAGCAATTGCACGCCGACCGGCAGGCCATCGACAAAACCGGCAGGCATGGACAAGCCCGGCAGGCCAGCGAGGTTGGCGGTGATGGTGTAGACGTCTTCCAGGTACGCAGCGACCGGGTCGCTGTTCTTGGCGCCAAGCTTCCAGGCCGGGTTCGGCGTGGTTGGGCCGAGGATGATGTCGACCTCGTTGAAGGCCGCCATGAAGTCGTTCTTGATCAAGCGACGGATCTTCTGCGCTTTCAAGTAATAGGCGTCGTAGTAACCGGCCGACAGTGCGTAGGCGCCGACCATGATCCGGCGCTGCACTTCCGGACCGAAGCCTTCGCCACGGGAGCGTTTGTACAGGTCCATCAGGTTGACCGGGTTTTCGCAGCGGTAGCCGAAGCGCACGCCGTCGAAACGCGACAGGTTGGAAGAAGCTTCCGCCGGGGCGATCACGTAGTACGCAGGGATCGCGTGCTGCATGTTCGGCAGGCTGATTTCCTTGACCACGGCACCGAGCTTTTCCAGCTCCTTGACGCTGTTGTGGATCAGATCGGCGATGCGCGGGTCGAGGCCAGCGCCGAAATACTCTTTAGGCACGCCAATGCGCAGGCCTTGCAGCGAGCCGTTGAGGCTGGCGCTGTAGTCCGGCACGGGCTCGTCGATGCTGGTCGAGTCGTTCGGGTCGAAACCGGCCATGCCTTGCAGCAAAATTGCGCAGTCTTCGGCAGTGCGCGCCAACGGGCCACCCTGATCGAGGCTTGAGGCGTAGGCGATCATGCCCCAGCGCGAAACGCGACCGTACGTCGGTTTCAGGCCGGTAAGGTTGGTCAATGCGGCGGGCTGACGAATGGAGCCGCCGGTGTCGGTGCCGGTGGCTGCCGGCAACAGACGAGCGGCAACGGCCGCGGCCGAACCGCCGGACGAGCCGCCAGGCACGTATTCGAGGTTCCACGGGTTTTTCACGGCGCCGTAGTAGCTCGACTCGTTGGCCGAACCCATGGCGAATTCGTCCATGTTGGTCTTGCCCAGGGTCACGGCCCCGGCGGCGGCCAGCCTGGCGACGACGGTGGCGTCGTACGGTGCTTTAAAGTTGTCGAGCATCTTCGAGCCGCAGCTGGTGCGGATGCCCTGGGTGCAGAACAGGTCTTTGTGGGCGATCGGCGCGCCGAGCAGGGCACCGCTCTCACCATTGGCCCGGCGGGCGTCAGCGGCTTTCGCCTGCGTGAGCGCCAGGTCCTCGGTGAGGCTGATGAAACTGTTGAGCTGTGGATCAAGCTGGGCGATGCGCGCCAGCAGGACTTTGGTCAGCTCTTCGGAAGAAAACTTTTTATCGGCGAGTCCGCGGGCGATCTCGGCCAGAGTCAATTGATGCATTGCAGGCTCTTTCCCTTTAGTCGATGACTTTCGGAACCAGGTACAGGCCGTTTTCGACCGCTGGTGCGATGGACTGGTAAGCCTCGCGATGATTGGTCTCGGTCACGACGTCTGCACGCAGGCGCTGGCTGGCTTCCAGTGGGTGGGCGAGCGGTTCGATACCGTCGGTATTGACCGCCTGCATTTCGTCGACCAGCCCGAGAATACTGTTGAGGGCCGAAGTGATGTGTGGAAGATCGGCTTCATTGAGGCCCAGACAGGCCAGATGAGCGATTTTTTCCACGTCGGAGCGTTCAAGCGCCATTGGGATTCTCCAGTGGAAAACAGAACGGACGGCGTCCGTGTGTTAGATTGTCGGAACACTACCGCACTTCTACGGTCATAAGGCCGCGATTGTGGGGCTTGGTGCACAGAAAAGCGGCCAATTTAACATATTGGCGCCTTGCCCAAAATCCCTGTCGTTGTTAGAGTTTGCCGCACTTTTTTACCCACGCGTTGCCTAGGGTCCCTTTCCCATGTTCAAGAAACTGCGTGGCATGTTTTCCAGCGATCTTTCCATTGACCTGGGCACTGCCAACACCCTTATTTACGTGCGCGAGCGCGGTATCGTCCTGAATGAGCCCTCCGTTGTGGCTATTCGGACACACGGTAACCAGAAAAGTGTCGTTGCTGTCGGCACCGAAGCGAAGCGCATGTTGGGCCGTACGCCGGGCAACATTGCTGCCATTCGTCCGATGAAAGACGGCGTGATCGCCGACTTCAGCGTCTGCGAAAAGATGCTGCAGTACTTCATCAACAAGGTTCACGAAAACAGCTTCCTGCAGCCCAGCCCTCGTGTTTTGATCTGCGTTCCGTGCAAATCCACCCAGGTTGAGCGTCGTGCCATCCGTGAATCGGCCCTCGGTGCCGGTGCCCGTGAAGTATTTCTGATCGAAGAGCCAATGGCCGCTGCGATCGGTGCCGGCCTGCCGGTTGAAGAAGCTCGCGGTTCGATGGTCGTGGATATCGGTGGTGGTACCACTGAAATCGCCCTGATCTCCCTGAACGGTGTGGTGTATGCCGAATCCGTGCGTGTGGGCGGCGACCGCTTCGACGAAGCGATCATCACTTACGTGCGTCGCAACTACGGCAGCCTGATCGGTGAATCGACTGCCGAGCGCATCAAGCAGGAAATCGGTACGGCCTACCCGGGCGGCGAAGTGCGTGAAGTCGACGTACGTGGCCGTAACCTGGCTGAAGGCGTTCCGCGTGCATTCACCCTGAACTCCAACGAAGTGCTGGAAGCTCTGCAAGAGTCCCTGGCCACCATCGTTCAGGCCGTGAAGAGCGCGCTGGAGCAATCGCCTCCGGAACTGGCTTCCGACATCGCCGAGCGTGGCCTGGTCCTGACCGGTGGTGGCGCCTTGCTGCGTGACCTCGACAAGTTGCTGGCCCAGGAAACCGGTCTGCCGGTGATCGTCGCCGAAGACCCGCTGACCTGCGTTGCTCGCGGCGGTGGCCGTGCCCTGGAAATGATGGATAAACACACCATGGACCTGCTCTCCAGCGAATAAGTCGCCGGATTGCCTCTATGCTGTTGAGCGCGCAGGCGGCACTTTGCAGTGCTGCCTGTTCGCGTTTATCTTCTGTCGTCTGCATCCAGGCCGGTTTGATGCCGTATGAGTAAAGAGAACATTTGCCTGGGAGGAGCGGCTTATTAAACCGCTTTTCTCCAAAGGTCCCTCACTGGGCGTGCGCGTGTTGGTGCTGGTCGTGCTTTCGATCGCGCTGATGGTGGTCGATGCCCGCTTCACACTGCTCAAGCCAGTGCGTAGCCAGATGTCGCTGGTGTTGATGCAGTCCTACTGGATCACCGACCTGCCGCAGCGGCTATGGCAAGGCGTGGCCAGCCAGTTTGGCAGCCGGACCGAACTCGTCGCCGAAAACGAAAAACTCAAGACCGAGAACCTGCTGTTGCAGGGGCGCATGCAAAAGCTTGCCGCCCTGACCGAGCAGAACGTTCGGCTGCGCGAGTTGCTCAATTCTTCGGCGCTGGTGAACGAGAAGGTCGAGGTGGCCGAGCTGATCGGCATGGACCCCAATCCCTTTACCCATCGGATCATCATCAACAAGGGCGAGCGTGACGGCGTGGTCCTCGGCCAGCCGGTGCTCGATGCCCGCGGCCTGATGGGGCAAGTGGTCGAGTTGATGCCGTACACCTCCCGCGTCCTGTTGCTGACCGACTCCACCCACAGCATTCCGGTGCAGGTCAACCGCAACGGCCTGCGGGCGATCGCCAGCGGCACCGGCAATCCGGAGCGCCTGGAGCTGCGTCATGTGGCTGATACCGCTGACATCAAGGAAGGTGATCTGCTGGTCAGCTCCGGCCTTGGCCAGCGCTTCCCGGCCGGTTACCCGGTCGCAACGGTCAAGGAAGTGATTCACGACTCCGGCCAGCCGTTCGCCATTGTTCGCGCCGTGCCGACGGCTGCGCTGAACCGCAGCCGTTACCTGCTGCTGGTGTTCAGCGACACCCGTACCCCGGAAGAGCGTGCCAACGACGCTGCCCAGGCGCAGGAATCCCTGGATGCGCAGGGCGGTGGGCCGATCATTCCGGCGACCGTGCCCAAACCGGCCATCGTTCCGGCTCCGGCTGCCCCGGCGACCCCGGCAGCGCCAGCCACCGCGCCGGCGGCCACAGCCCCGGCCAAACCTGGGGTTAAACATCCGAAGCCGTCCGCGACGGCACCGGCGCCATCCAAGCCGCCGACGGCTCAACCCGCCGTGGTGAAGCCTGCGGCCAAACCGGCTGTCTCCGCGCCGGCTACCCCTGGGGGACGAGAATAATGGCTGGTGTCAAAGCCTCCCGAAACGGCTGGATCGTCTGGCTGACCTTCGCCATCGGCTTGCTGCTCAGCGTATCGCCGCTGCCGCAATTCATGGAAATCCTCCGTCCTCTTTGGCTGGCCTTGCTGCTGGCGTTCTGGGCATTGACCCTGCCGCAGAAAGTCGGGATGGTCACCGCGTGGTGCCTGGGCCTGACCGAGGATGTGCTCTATGGCACGCTGCTGGGGCAGAATGCCTTGATCCTGACGTTAATCACCTACCTGGTGCTGGCGCTGCAACAACGCTTGCGGATGTTCCCGATGTGGCAACAAAGCCTGGTTATCCTGGTGATCTTCGGCCTCGCACAGCTGGTTCAGCTATGGCTCAGTGCCCTGACCGGCAATCGCCAACCCACGCTGGCACTGGTGTTGCCGGCACTGGTCAGCGCCTTGCTCTGGCCTTGGGTCAGCTACGGTTTGCGCGGATTGCGTCGACGCTACAAAATCAACTGATTCGGTCAGGCATTTGCCCACACCATGACAAGGGAGATGTCTTGATGAAGCCGCTGTACCTCGCCTCTGGCTCACCGCGTCGACGTGAACTGCTTACGCAGATCGGCGTCCCCTTTTCCGCCGTCAGTGCGGACATCGACGAAACGCCATTACCCCACGAATCCCCATCGGCCTATGTCGAGCGCCTGGCGCGCGGCAAGGCTGCGGCCGGGCGCGCTGTCGTGCAGTCCAACCTTCCGTTCTGCGTGCTGGGGGCTGATACCGCCGTGGTGCTGGACGGGAAAATTCTTGGCAAGCCGGTTGATGAAGCTGACGCTTGCGCCATGCTAATGATGTTGTCCGGGTGTGAGCATGAAGTCCTGACGGCGATCGCTTTGCTCGACGGTGAGCGTTGCGAGTCACGGGTGGTGCGTAGCGTGGTGCGCTTTCGTCCGATAGGCAGCGATGAGGCGGCGGCCTACTGGGCCAGCGGCGAGCCGAGGGACAAGGCCGGTGGTTATGGAATTCAAGGACTGGGAGCGGTGTTTGTCGCCGGGCTCAATGGAAGTTACTCAGCGGTGGTTGGCTTGCCGCTGTGCGAAACCGCAGAACTGCTGGGCCATTTCGGCATAACCTGTTGGCAAACCTATAACGCGCGTTGAGCGTCGTACTGACCAGATGTGGCCATTACCGTGAACATGCCTGAACGAGACCCTGCCATGAGTGAAGAGATCCTGATCAACATCACGCCGATGGAATCGCGCGTGGCGGTGGTTGAAAACGGTGTCCTGCAAGAGGTCCACGTCGAACGTACGCAAAAGCGCGGCATCGTTGGCAATATCTATAAAGGCAAGGTCGTACGGGTATTACCCGGTATGCAGGCCGCTTTCGTCGACATTGGCCTGGATCGTGCCGCGTTCATTCATGCTTCGGAAATTTCCCTGCGCGAAGGCCCGGCGGTCGAGAGCATCAGCGCCCTGGTTCATGAAGGCCAGAGCCTGGTGGTGCAAGTCACCAAGGACCCGATCGGCTCCAAAGGCGCGCGATTGACCACCCAACTGTCGATTCCTTCGCGCTATCTGGTCTACATGCCGCGCACGGCTCATGTCGGCATTTCACTGAAAATCGAAGATGAAGCCGAGCGTGAGCGTCTCAAGCAGGTGGTCTCCGATTGCGTCGCCAAAGAAGGCATCAAGGAGGCGGGCGGTTTCATCCTGCGTACCGCGGCGGAAGGCGCTGGTGCCGATGAAATCCTCATGGACATCCGCTACCTGCGCCGGCTTTGGGATCAGATCAATGCGCAGATCAAAACCATCAGCGCACCGAGTGTGATTTACGAAGATCTCGGCTTGGCGTTGCGTACCTTGCGTGACCTGGTGAGCCCGAAGATCGAAAAAATTCGCATCGACTCCCGGGAAACCTTCCAGAAAACCACGCAGTTCGTCGCCGAACTGATGCCGGAGATTGCCGATCGTCTGGAACATTACCCCGGCGAGCGGCCGATTTTTGACCTGTACGGCGTCGAAGACGAAATCCAGAAAGCACTGGAACGCAAAGTCCCGCTGAAGTCCGGCGGTTATCTGGTGGTCGACCCGGCGGAAGCCATGAGCACCATCGACGTCAACACCGGGGCATTCGTCGGTCATCGCAATCTGGAAGAAACCATCTTCAAGACCAATCTCGAGGCCGCGACCGCGATTGCTCGGCAATTGCGCCTGCGTAATCTGGGCGGGATCATCATCATCGACTTCATCGACATGGAAGATGAAGAGCACCAGCGTCAAGTGCTGCGCACACTCGAGAAACAATTGGAGCGTGACCACGCCAAGACCAACATTATCGGCATCACCGAGTTGGGCCTGGTGCAGATGACCCGTAAACGCACCCGTGAAAGCCTCGAGCAGGTCTTGTGCGAGCCGTGCAGCAGTTGCCAGGGCCGCGGCAAGTTGAAGACCCCGGAAACCGTTTGCTACGAAATCTTCCGGGAAATTCTCCGAGAGGCTCGCGCCTATCAGGCGGAAGGCTATCGTGTATTGGCGAACCAGAAAGTTGTCGATCGACTGCTCGATGAGGAGTCAGGCAATGTCGCCGAACTTGAAGGGTTTATCGGCCGCACGATTCGGTTCCAGGTGGAAACCATGTATTCCCAGGAACAATACGACGTGGTGCTGCTCTGAACTGCTGTGTTTTAACTTTTCCTGAACGGCTGGCCTCAGCTTTTTGCAAAACTTTTGCCATGGGAGCCAACTGACATGGAGCGTCTGACACGCATTTTGGCCGCACTGACCCGCTGGGGTCTTGGCCTGTGCGCGTTGGCTTTGGTGTTGATGGCGTTGTACGTCAGTCTTGGCCGTGAGCTGGCGCCACTGGTAGCCGAGTACCGCGGCGAGGTTCAGGCCAGGGCCAGCGACGCCTTGGGCATGCCGCTGCAGATTGGCGAACTCGAAGGCAACTGGAGCGGCTTCGCACCCATATTGTCGGCCCATGATGTGACGGTCGGCGAGGGTGCGAATGCGCTGCACCTGGACAAAGTGCGGGCGGTGCCCGACCTCTGGGCCAGTCTGCTGGCGCGCGAAGTGCGTATTGCCCACCTGGAACTCAATGGCCTGAAGATCAGCCTCAAACAAGGCAATGATGGTCAGTGGGCGCTGGAAGGTTTGCCGGTAAAAAACGATCAGCCCCTCGACCCGGAGCAGTTGCTCAATGGCCTGCAAATGGTCCAGCAGTTGTCGGTGCTCGACAGTCAGATCACGTTGCAGCCCTGGGGTGAGTCCCCGCTGAGCCTGACTTACGTTGGTCTGAATCTGAAAACCGGTGCATACCGCCAGCGGCTCGATGTCCGCTTGACCCTGCCCGATGGTCAGCCAGTGGCGATGAGCCTGCGTACCCGCATTCAGGCCAGTCAATGGAAGGAAGGTGAGGCGGACGTCTACCTGAGCCTGCCGCAAAGTGACTGGTCTAAATGGCTGCCCGAAAGCGTTTCCCAGCAATGGAATTTCTCGCAGATCAAGGCCGGTGGCGAGCTGTGGGCGACCTGGGGCCAAGGAACCTTGCAAAGCGCCGCTATTCGGTTGAATGCGCCTCAAATCAAAGGGGCCTATGCCGAGCGCAAGCCGGTCCAGATCAATAATCTGGCGCTCAACGGCTATTTTCAGCGCAGCAACGAAGGCATGTTGGTCACCCTGGATTCTCTGGCCATGAACCTGGGCGAGACTCGCTGGGAATCACGCTTGCAGCTCAAGCAAATCGCGGCCACCGACAAGGCGCAAGAGGCTTGGCACCTGCAAGCCGACCGCCTCGAGCTCACTCCGCTCACGCCGTTGCTCAATGCCCTGGCGCCATTACCTGAAGGCTTTGCCACGGTGGTCGAGCGACTCAAGGTGATCGGTGGCTTGCGCAACGTTCTGATTGATGTGCGGCCCAATGCCACTGACGACAGCAAGTTCAGCTTTGCCGCCAACCTCGATCGGGTAGGTTTCGATGCCTATCACGGCGCTCCGGCGGCACGGAATGTCAGCGGCAGTATCAGCGGCGACCTGGGCCACGGCGAGCTGCGTATGGACAGCAAGGATTTCATGCTCCACCTGGACCCGATTTTCGCCAAGCCCTGGCAATACATCCAGGCCAATGCCCGGTTGACCTGGAAGCTCGATAAAGAAGGTTTCACCCTGATCGCGCCGTACCTGAAGGTATTGGGCGAGGAAGGCAAGATTGCCGGTGACTTCCTGATCCGGCTGCATTTCGACCACAACCAGGAAGACTACATGGACCTGCGGGTCGGCATGGTCGACGGGGATGGACGCTATACCGCCAAGTATTTACCAGCCGTCCTCAGCCCGGCACTCGACGAATGGCTGCGTACAGCGATTCTCAAGGGGGCAGTCGATCAGGGTTTCTTCCAGTACCAAGGGTCGCTGAACCACGGCGCCGAAGATGCCGCCCGCAGCATCAGTCTGTTTTTCAAGGTGCACGATGCCGAGTTGGCGTTTCAACCGGGCTGGCCGCATGTCAGCAAGGTCACGGGGGACGTGTTCGTCGAGGACAGCGGCGTGCGGATTCTGGCCAGCAAGGGGCAGTTGCTCGACACCCAGGTCAGCGATATTTACGTCAACATTCCTCATGTTCCGGAAGGGCAGAGTATTCATCTGTTCCTCGACGGCGGGTTTGCCGGCGGCTTGGGTGATGGCCTGAAAATTCTTAAGGAAGCGCCGATCGGCACTGCCGATACTTTTGCCGGCTGGGAAGGTGAGGGTGATCTGCAAGGCAAACTTAAGCTGGATATTCCGTTGGTCAAAGGCGAGCAGCCGAAGATCATTGTCGATTTCAAAACGGCAAAGGCCCGTTTGAAATTGCCCGAGCCTCCTCTTGAACTGACTCAGCTCAAAGGTGATTTTCGTTTCGACAGCAGCAAAGGGTTGAGCGGCCAGAACATCACGGCAAAGGCGTTCGACAAACCGGTGAGTGCACAGATATTTGCCGATGGTCGTGAGGGCAAGCTCAATACCCGTGTCACGGCCTCGGGGCAGGTCGAAGTCAAGAAACTTGCGAACTGGCTGAGCGTCACTCAGCCGTTGCCGGCGAGCGGCGTGATCCCCTATCAATTGCAACTGACCCTCAATGGCGGCGATAGCCAGTTGATGGTCAACTCCAATCTCAAAGGTGTCGCCGTCGATTTGCCGGCTCCCTTCGGCATGTCAGTCGAAACCGGGCGTGACACGACGTTCCGCATGACCTTGCAAGGGGCAGAGCGACGCTACTGGGTGAATTACGGCGAATTGGCGAACTTCACCTTTGCCGCACCTCCCGGAAATTTTGCCGAGGGTCGCGGTGAGTTGTTCCTCGGTAATGGCAATGCCGTATTGCCTGGTGCAAAGGGCTTGCGAGTGCGCGGCGTGTTGTCGGAGCTGGATGTCGGCCCCTGGCAGGATCTGGTGAACAAATACGCCGGGCAAGACCCGGGGGGCAGTGCCAAGCAATTGCTCAGCAGTGCCGATTTCAAGGTCGGCAAGCTCAGCGCATTGGGAACGACCCTGGATCAGGCATCCGTGCAGTTAACGCGCAAACCGGCCGCCTGGGCTTTGCAGCTCGACAGTCAGCAGGTCAAGGGCACCGCCAGCATTCCCGATGCGAAAGCCGCGCCGATGGTCATTAATCTGCAGTACGTGCGTTTGCCGGCACCCGATCCGAAGGTCCTTGCCGACGAAAACTCGCCGGACCCGCTGGCCTCCGTGGACCCGACGAAGATCCCGGCGCTGGATATCACCATCAACCAACTGTTCCAGGGCAATGATCTGGTCGGTGCCTGGTCGCTCAAGGTTCGTCCGACTGCCAAGGGGATCGCCCTCAACTCACTGGATATGGGCCTCAAGGGCATCCTGTTGCAAGGCAGTGGTGGCTGGGAAGGCGCGCCCGGTTCCAGCACAAGCTGGTACAAGGGGCGGATCAGCGGCAAGAACCTGGCGGATGTGCTCAAGGGATGGGGCTTTGCACCGAGCGTGACCAGCCAGGAGTTCCGTATGGATGTCGATGGTCGCTGGCCCGGTTCGCCGGCCTGGCTGGCCAGCAAGCGTTTCTCCGGGACCCTCAATGCCTCAATGAGTGAGGGCCAGTTTGTTGAAGTCGAAGGAGGCGCCCAGGCATTGCGGGTGTTCGGCCTGCTCAACTTCAACTCCATTGGCCGGCGGCTGCGCCTGGATTTTTCCGACCTGTTCGGCAAAGGCTTGAGCTATGACCGGGTCAAGGGTCTGTTGGTGGCGACCAACGGCGTCTACGTGACCCGTGAGCCCATCCAGATGACCGGTCCGTCGAGCAATGTTGAACTCGACGGCACCCTGAACCTGGTGGGTGATCAGATCGACGCCAAGCTGATGGTGACGTTGCCGGTGACCAACAACCTGCCGATTGCCGCCCTGATCGTGGGCGCGCCTGCCGTCGGTGGCGCTCTGTTCCTGATCGACAAGTTGATCGGTGACCGCGTGGCCCGCTTTGCCAGTGTGAAGTACACCGTCAAGGGGCCATGGAAAGAGCCGAAAATCACCTATGACAAGCCTTTTTGACGCTCTTTTTCAGAACCCACACTCCAAGCCTATGGAGTAGCATGGACGCCTATCCATTCAGGAGCGCGCCATGTCTGTAGCGGTGATTCAAATGGTCAGTCAGAGCGATGTGCTGGCCAACCTGGCCCAGGCCCGTCAATTGCTCGAGCAAGCGGCGGCCGGCGGTGCGGCGCTTGCCGTGCTGCCGGAAAACTTCGCGGCCATGGGTCGGCGTGACATTGCCGACATCGGCCGCGCCGAGGCGCTGGGCGAAGGCCCGATCCTGCCCTGGTTGAAACAGACCGCTCGCGACCTCAAGTTATGGATAGTGGCCGGCACCTTGCCGTTACCGCCCGTGGATCAGCCGACGGCCAAGGTGCATGCTTGTTCGTTGCTGGTCGATGATCAGGGTGAGACGGTCGCGCGTTATGACAAGCTGCATTTGTTCGATGTGGACGTGGCAGACAATCGCGGCCGTTATCGCGAATCCGATGACTATGCTTATGGCAGTGGCGTCGTGGTCGCCGACACACCGGTGGGGCGAGTCGGCCTGACGGTCTGCTATGACCTGCGCTTCCCGGAGCTGTACAGCGAATTGCGTGCTGCCGGCGCGGAGCTGATTACCGCGCCGTCCGCCTTTACTGCGGTGACCGGCGCCGCGCACTGGGACGTGTTGATTCGCGCGCGGGCCATCGAAACCCAGTGTTATGTGCTCGCGGCCGCCCAGGGCGGAACCCATCCGGGACCGCGGGAAACCTGGGGGCATGCCGCCATCATCGATCCATGGGGGCGTGTGCTGGCACAAAAGGATCAGGGTGAGGCCGTGCTGCTGGCTGAACGAGACTGCAGTGAACAGGCGTCCATCAGGGCGCGGATGCCGGTGTCCAGTCACCGGCGCTTTTTCTCGCAGGGCGCTGAGCGACCTGCATCAGAACGACGAATTTAAGGCGTAAAGCATATGAGCGAGTTGTTGTCCTCAGTCAGTGATCATCTCCTGGCACCCGGTGGCGTGACGATCGAGAGCCTGCAGGGTGTGCTCGGCGACTTGGCCGGCCCGGGTATCGATGCCGCCGACCTGTATTTTCAAGGGCAGATTTCCGAGTCCTGGGCGTTGGAAGACGGCATCGTCAAGGAAGGCAGCTTCAACCTTGACCAGGGTGTGGGCGTGCGGGCGCAATCGGGTGAAAAGACCGGTTTTGCCTACAGCAACGCCATCACGCTGGAAGCCTTGGGTGCGGCGGCCCGTGCCGCCCGTTCGATCTCCCGTGCCGGGCAAAACGGCACTGTGCAGGCATTCACCACTCAGGACGTCGCGCAACTCTACGGGCCAGACAATCCTCTGGAAGTGCTGACCCGCGCCGAGAAAGTCGATCTGCTCAAGCGTATCGATGCCGCGACCCGCGCGCTCGATCCCCGCATCCAGCAAGTTACCGTGAGCATGGCCGGTGTCTGGGAGCGGATTCTGGTGGCGTCCACCGATGGCGGTCTGGCAGCAGATGTTCGTCCGCTGGTGCGTTTCAACGTCAGCGTGATCGTTGAGCAGAACGGCCGTCGTGAGCGCGGTGGTCACGGCGGTGGCGGCCGCACCGATTACCGTTATTTCCTCGCTGAAGATCGCGCCATGGGCTATGCCCGTGAAGCGCTGCGACAGGCGCTGGTCAATCTGGAAGCCATTCCGGCTCCGGCCGGTACATTGCCGGTGGTGCTGGGTTCCGGTTGGTCGGGTGTGCTGCTGCACGAAGCGGTTGGCCACGGTCTGGAGGGCGACTTCAACCGTAAGGGCAGTTCGGCCTACAGCGGACGCATGGGCGAGATGGTTGCATCCAAACTCTGCACCATTGTCGATGATGGCACGCTGGCCGGACGCCGTGGCTCCTTGAGCGTTGACGATGAAGGTACGCCGACCGAGTGCACGACACTGATCGAAAACGGCGTACTCAAAGGCTACATGCAGGACAAGCTCAACGCGCGCCTGATGGGCGTTGCCCGCACGGGTAACGGCCGTCGTGAATCCTATGCGCACCTGCCAATGCCGCGCATGACCAACACCTACATGCTCGCCGGTGAAAGCGATCCGGCGGAAATCATCGCCTCGGTGAAGCGCGGTATCTATTGCGCCAACCTTGGCGGCGGCCAGGTGGACATTACCAGCGGCAAGTTCGTGTTCTCCACCAGCGAGGCGTACCTGATCGAAGACGGCAAGATCACCGCTCCGGTCAAGGGCGCGACCCTGATCGGTAACGGGCCGGAAGCCATGAGCAAAGTGTCGATGGTCGGTAACGATCTGTCGCTGGATAGCGGTGTGGGGACATGCGGCAAGGATGGGCAGTCGGTGCCGGTGGGTGTCGGCCAGCCAACGCTGAAGATTGATGCGATCACCGTGGGTGGCACGGGCGCGTAAGGCGTGGAGCTGCGGGTGAGCCGCCAGGCGACTCACCCGATCAGAGTCTCAGCGCAGACCGCGTTGAGTCTCGTCCAGCTCACGGATGTACTTGAAGATTTTACGGCTCGATGCCGGTGGCTTGTTGGTCGCCAATTCGTGCTGGGCCTGACGGATCAGGGAGCGCAATTGCTGGCGATCAGCCTCCGGGTAGTCGATGACGAACTTCTCCAGGACTGCGTCGTCGCCGGCGATCAGGCGATCACGCCAGCGCTCCAGGTTGTGGAAGCGTTCGTTGTATTGGCGAGTGGAGGCATCGAGTTGATCGAGCAAAACCAGAATGGCGTCAGTGTCCTGATCGCGCATCAGTTTGCCGATGAACTGAAGGTGCCGTTTACGCGCGATGTTCGCAACGTGCTTGGGCGCATCGGCCAAGGCCCGGCGCAACGCGTCGGTCAAGGGCAGTTTTGCCAGCAAGTCAGGCTTGAGTGTTGTAAGGCGCTCGCCAAGGTCAACCAGAGCATGCAGCTCGCGTTTGACCTGGGATTTGCTTTTTTCTCCCGTATCGAGGGAGTCGTCGTAAGAATCAACCATGGTGGCCGTCCGCAAAGAAACGCCGCCATGATAACCAGTCGGGGGCCGCTTGTCCGGCCCGGTCGCTCGATGACCTATACCGAAAGCAGAATTTGAGTGGAGAACAGCATGAGTGCAGTTGAAAGCGTCGGCCCACAAGCGTTGCCGGCACTGCAAGAACAAGTCGAGCAAATCATCGCTGAAGCCAAGCGTCAGGGGGCCAGTGCCTGTGAAGTGGCGGTGTCCCTGGAGCAGGGCCTGTCGACCACGGTGCGCCAGCGCGAAGTTGAAACCGTCGAATTCAACCGTGATCAGGGTTTTGGCATCACCTTGTACGTTGGCCAGCGCAAGGGTTCGGCCAGCACCTCGGCCAGCGGTCCTGAGGCGATTCGTGAAACCGTGGCCGCCGCCTTGGCCATTGCCAAACACACCTCTGAAGACGAAGCGTCGGGCCTGGCGGATGCCGCTTTGATGGCTCGTGACATTCAGGATTTCGACCTGTTCCACCAATGGGATATCACGCCAGAGCAGGCAATCGAGCAGGCCCTGGCCTGTGAAGCGGCCGCGTTTGCTGCCGACAGCCGGATCAAGAATGCCGACGGCACTACGCTGAGCACCCACCAAGGTTGCCGTGTTTACGGTAACAGCCACGGGTTTGTTGGCGGTTACGCTTCGACCCGACACAGCCTGAGCTGTGTAATGATCGCCGAGGCCGATGGCCAGATGCAGCGCGATTACTGGTATGACGTGAACCGTCAGGGCAATTTGCTGGCTGATCCGGTGAGCATCGGACAGCGTGCCGCGCAACGTGCAGCGAGTCGTCTTGGGGCGCGTCCGGTGCCGACCTGCGAAGTGCCAGTGCTGTTTTCCGCTGAGTTGGCCGGTGGTTTGTTCGGTAGCTTCCTGTCGGCGATTTCCGGCGGCAGTCTTTATCGCAAATCATCGTTCCTCGAAGGCACCCTGGGGCAAAAGCTGTTTCCGGAATGGCTGACCATCGACGAGCGGCCACACTTGATGCGAGCCATGGGCAGCGCGGCGTTCGATGGTGATGGACTGGCGACCTACGCCAAGCCGTTCGTCGAAAAGGGCGAGCTGGTCTCTTACATCCTCGGTACTTACTCCGGTCGCAAACTCGGCATGCCGAGCACCGCGAATGCCGGCGGGGTGCACAATCTGTTCGTTACCCATGGCGACGAGGATCAGGCAGCCTTGTTGCGTCGTATGGGACGCGGCTTGCTGGTCACGGAGTTGATGGGCCAGGGCTTGAACATGGTGACTGGCGATTACTCCCGTGGCGCGGCGGGTTACTGGGTAGAGAACGGCGAAATCCAGTTTGCCGTCCAGGAAGTCACCATCGCCGGCAACATGCGCGACATGTTCAAGCAGATCGTTGCCGTGGGTAATGACCTGGAACTGCGCAGCAACATTCGTACGGGTTCTGTGCTGATCGAGCGAATGACGGTGGCGGGCAGCTAAACCCGTTCGTCACAAAAAAGGCGCGCCACCTGATCTGGTGGTGCGCCTTTTTTATTGGGCTACAGAGCAGCTTTAGCCTGGATTGGCGTCTACTCGCCTTCGTCGAAATAGCGGTTGATCAAGTCTTTCAACGCATCCAGTGCCCTTTGCGCGTCTTCGCCTTCGGTGTTGATATAGATTTTGGTTCCCTTGCCCGCAGCGAGCATCATCATGGCCATGATGCTTTTGCCGTCGACCGTGGATTCCGGAGTGCGTCCTACTCTGATCGTGCAATCCTTGAACTCACCGGCGACCCCGACGAATTTTGCAGAAGCACGGGCATGCAAGCCGAGTTTGTTGATGATTTCGATTTCCAGAGCAGGCATCGCGGTGTGAATCCTTTAGCTGAGGTCGCGGTGGCGAACCTGGACGTTCTTCAGGGATTGTTGCAGCGTCTTGCCCAGGCGTTCGGTCAGGTAGACAGATCGGTGGTGCCCGCCGGTGCAGCCAATGGCAATAGTGACATAGGCGCGGTTGCTGGCGGCAAAGCGGGGCAACCATTTGAGCAGATATGTAGAAATATCCTGGAACATTTCTTCCACATCCGGCTGGGCAGCAAGGTACTCGGCAACGGGTTGATCAAGCCCGGACAGCGCCCGAAGCTCGGGTTTCCAGTAGGGATTGGGCAGGCAGCGCACGTCGAACACCAGATCGGCGTCCACCGGCATGCCACGCTTGAAGCCAAAGGATTCCACCAGAAACGCCGTACCGGGTTCCGGCTGGTTCAGCAGGCGCAGCTTGATCGTATCGCGCAACTGATACAGGTTAAGGTTGGTGGTATTGACCTTGAGGTCGGCGAGGTCGGCAATGGGGCCGAGCAAGCTGGTTTCATCGTTGATCGCCTCGGCCAGCGAGCGATTGGCACTGCTCAGTGGATGACGGCGACGGGTTTCGGAAAAGCGTTTAAGCAGGGTTTCTTCATCAGCGTCCAGGTACAGCACATCGCACTGGATATGCCGGCTGCGGACTTCTTCCAGCAGCTCGGGAAACCGCGACAGGTGGCTCGGCAGGTTGCGTGCATCGATGGAGACAGCAACGAGTGGCTGTACCAGCTCGGTGTGAATCAACGAGCGTTCGGCAAGTTCCGGCAGCAACCCGGCAGGCAGGTTGTCGATGCAGTAGTAGCCGTTGTCCTCAAGCACATCGAGGGCGGTACTTTTACCCGAGCCGGAACGGCCGCTGACGATGATCAAACGCATGATTACTGACCGTTTTGCTCGTTCAGGACAACCTGATACAAGGCTTCATTGCTCGGGGCACTGCGCAGTTTTTCGCGCACTTCCTTGCGGTCGAGCATGCTGGCGATCTGGCGCAAAAGCTCCAGGTGCGCATCGGTAGCAGCTTCCGGGACCAACAGAACGAACAACAGGTCAACCGGTGCGCCATCGATGGCGTCGAAATCTATGGGGGCGTCAAGGTGCATCAAAGCGCTGATGGGCGAGGTACAACCCTTCAGGCGACAGTGGGGAATGGCGATACCGTTGCCAAAACCGGTCGAGCCGAGTTTTTCGCGGGCAATCAAAGCCTCGAAGACATCTTGCATCTCCAGATCCGGCACTTCCCGGGCGATCAGGTTGGCAATTTGCTCGAGGGCTTTCTTTTTACTGCCGCCCGGCACGTTCACCAGGGAACGGCCGGGGGTCAGGATGCTTTCAAGTCGGATCATGGGTTGGGAGTGTTAACGACCCGTAGCGCCCTGAAGGAGGCTCTGGGTCTTTTCCTTATGCTTTTTGAGTTGTTTGTCCAGCTTGTCGGTCAGTGCGTCGATCGCCGCGTACATGTCGGTATGTTCCGCGTTGGCGACCACTTCATTGCCGGGAATATGCAGCGTGGCTTCGATTTTCTGCTTCAACTTTTCGACGGTCATCGTGACCTGAACGTTGGTGATCTTGTCGAAATGCCTCTCTAATCGTTCGAGTTTTTCGCCGATGTAGGTGCGAAGAGGTTCGGTCACTTCCAGTTGGTGTCCACTGATGTTGACTTGCATACAGCTTCTCCTTCGTTGCCAGTGCATAAAGCGGTAGATCAGATGATCTACCACTGGAACGCTGTGGCGTGGCTCTACATCAACCGCTTGCGTTCGCTCGAAGGCGCGATCCCCAGGGATTCGCGGTACTTGGCGACGGTGCGGCGAGCCACCTGAATGCCTTGTGCCTCCAGTAAACCAGCGATCTTGCTGTCACTCAACGGCTTTTTCTGATTTTCCGCAGCAACCAGTTTTTTGATGATCGCGCGGATCGCCGTGGACGAGCATTCGCCACCTTCGGAGGTGCTGACATGGCTGGAGAAAAAGTATTTCAGTTCATATATGCCCCGAGGGGTATGCATGAATTTCTGTGTGGTCACGCGTGAAATCGTCGATTCGTGCATGCCGACCGCCTCGGCGATGTCATGCAGAACCAGCGGCTTCATGGCTTCGTCGCCGTACTCCAGGAAGCCGCGTTGATGCTCGACGATCTGGGTGGCTACTTTCATCAGGGTTTCGTTGCGGCTTTGCAGGCTTTTGATGAACCAGCGGGCTTCCTGCAACTGATTGCGCATGAAGGTGTTGTCGGCGCTGGTGTCGGCGCGACGCACGAAACCGGCGTACTGGGCGTTGACCCGAAGACGTGGAACCGACTCCTGATTGAGCTCCACCAGCCAGCGTTCGTTGTCCTTGCGCACGATCACGTCGGGAACGACGTATTCGGCTTCAGTGGACTCGATCTGCGAGCCTGGGCGTGGGTTAAGGCTCTGAACCAGTTCGATCACCTGGCGCAGTTCGTCTTCCTTGAGCTTCATGCGGCGCATCAGTTGACTGTAATCGCGGCTGCCGAGCAGGTCGATGAAATCGGTGACCAGGCGCTTGGCTTCGTTCAGCCAAGGGGTTTTGGCCGGCAACTGACGTAATTGCAGCAGCAGGCATTCGCCCAGGTTGCGGGCACCAATACCGGCGGGTTCGAATTGCTGGATGCGGTGCAGAACAGCTTCGATTTCGTCCAGTTCGATGTCCAGTTCCGGATCGAAGGCTTCGAGGATTTCCTCGAGCGTCTCGTCCAGATAGCCCTGATTGTTGATGCAATCAATCAGGGTCACGGCGATCAGGCGATCGGTGTCGGACATTGGCGCCAGGTTCAATTGCCACAACAGGTGGCTTTGCAGGCTTTCGCCGGCCGATGTGCGGGTGGTGAAATCCCACTCGTCGTCATCGTTGCTCGGCAGGCTGCTGGCACTGGTCTGGTAGACGTCTTCCCAGGCGGTGTCGACGGGCAGTTCATTGGGAATGCGCTCGTTCCAGTCGCCTTCCTCGAGGTTATCAACCGTCGGTGCGCTTTCCTGGTAGGAGGGTTCCTGAATGTCGGGGTTGGGCTTCTGTTCGACGTTGTCGGCCAGGGGGTCGGTGTTATCGAAGTCGTCGCCGTCTTCCTGGCGTTCGAGCATCGGATTGGACTCCAGGGCCTCCTGGATTTCCTGTTGCAGGTCCAGGGTCGACAATTGGAGCAGGCGGATGGCCTGTTGCAGCTGCGGTGTCATCGTCAGCTGCTGGCCCATTCTCAAGACTAGCGATGGTTTCATGGCAGGGGCTTAACACCTTATTCGCCGGCGCACATGCGCCATCCACTACAGGGCGCCGGAGCGCCAAACATAAGCAAATTATATGCCCGAAACTGAAGTGTTTGCCTAGAGCGCTGTAACAATAAAAAAATGTTGATTTTTTATCGAGACAAGCGCCCGTCGACTAGCCAGACACCTCAGTGCTTACAGGCGGAACTCATGGCCCAGATACACTTCCTTGACCAGGTCGTTGGCCAGGATGGTTTCAGCGTCGCCCTCGGCGATCAGTTGGCCATCGTTGACGATGTAGGCGGTTTCGCAGATGTCCAGGGTTTCGCGGACATTGTGGTCGGTGATCAGCACGCCAATGCCCTTGGCCTTGAGGTGATGAATGATCTGCTTGATGTCGCCCACCGAAATCGGATCCACGCCGGCGAAGGGTTCGTCGAGCAGGATGAATTTCGGGTTGGTCGCCAGGGCACGGGCGATCTCCACACGGCGGCGTTCGCCACCGGACAGGCTCATGCCGAGGCTGTCACGGATGTGGCTGATGTGGAACTCCTGGAGCAGGCTTTCCAGTTCCTTGCGACGACCGGCCTTGTCGAGTTCCTTGCGGGTCTCGAGGATGGCCATGATGTTGTCGGCGACCGACAGTTTGCGGAAGATCGACGCTTCTTGCGGCAGATAGCCGATACCGGCCTTCGCGCGGCCGTGCATGGGCTGGTGGCTGACGTCCAGATCGTCGATCAGTACGCGACCCTGATCGGCCTGTACCAGGCCTACGATCATGTAGAAGCAGGTGGTCTTGCCGGCGCCGTTAGGGCCCAGCAGGCCGACGATCTGACCGCTGTCGATGGACAGGCTGACATCACGCACGACCTGGCGGCTCTTGTAGCTCTTGGCCAGATGCTGAGCTTTCAGAGTTGCCATTACTGGGCCTTTTGCTCGTCGGTTTTCTTCTTCGGCTGGATCACCATGTCGATGCGCGGACGCGCTTCGGTGACCTTGTTGCCTGTTGCACGGCCAGCGCTCGCAAGCTTCTTGACGGTGTCGTAGACGATTTTCTCGCCCTGGGTGGTGTTGTTGTCCTTGTCGATGACTTTGGCGCGATCGATCAGCACCACGCGGTTTTGCGAGGCGTGGTACTGGATGGTCACACCCCAGCCCTGGACGGGCTTGGTGTCGCCTTGGGTTTGCAGCTGTTCGAAGTAGGCGAGGTTGCCCACCGAAGTCACGACATCGATGTCGCCAGTCGGGGTGCGGGTGATGGTTACGGTGTTGCCCTTAACGATCATCGAGCCCTGGGTGATGATCACATCGCCTTTATAGGTGGCAACGCCATTCTTGTCGTCCAGTTGGGCGTCGTCGGCTTGAATGCGGATAGGCTGCTCTTGATCGTTCGGCAGAGCCCAGGCGCTCACGCTTCCCAGTGCTGCGCCCAGACTGAGCAAAATAGGGAGGGTTTTAACGAGCCTCATACTGTCCTCTTACGTTCGAAAGCAGGTGTATCCTGCTTTCTTTCAAATACGCTTTCATTCCGGTACCAGTCGATACGCCGCCAGCGCCGTCGATTCTAACGGGTTGCTCGGTCTGCGCATATTGCTGCTGCGGGAACACCGTCATGCGGGTGGTGGTGATCAGCGTTCTGCGGTTTTTTTCGTCGAAACGCGTGATGCGTACCGAATCGATCAGTTCAACCTGCGTGCCGTCCGGGTTGACTTCACCCTTTTCGCTCTGGACGTGCCACGGGAACTCGGTGCCGCGGAACATGTTCAGGTCAGGGTTGGTCAGCAACGTCACGTCGGTTGCTTTCAGGTGCTCGACTTTGTCAGACGTCATTTCGTATTGAAGCCTGCCATCGGGCAGGAACTGCACGCTGTGGGCGTTGGTAGCGTAATAGTCGATTTGGCTTTCGTCGACGGGTGCCACTTGCTTGTCGAGGAAGCGTTCCGGGCTGATGTTCCAGTAGCCGACCGCGGCAAAAATCGCGGCGATGCAGCCAAACACCAGGATGTTGCGAATTTTTTTCAACGACATGTTTGGCTCACAGGTACGCGGCGTTTGCCGCATCGAGGCGGCCCTGGGCGCGCAGGATCAATTCGCAGAATTCTCGGGCGGCACCTTCGCCGCCGCGGGCCTGGGTCACGCCATGAGCGTGTTCGCGCACAAAGCTTGCGGCATTGGCCACGGCCATGCCCAGGCCGACGCGCCGAATCACCGGCAGGTCGGGCAGGTCGTCGCCAAGATAGGCAACCTGTTCATAGCTTAGGTTGAGTTGGCCCAGAAGCTCGTCGAGCACCACCAGTTTGTCTTCGCGCCCCTGATAGAGGTGCCCGATGCCGAGGTTTTTTGCTCGTCGCTCTACTACCGGGGTCTTGCGACCGCTGATGATCGCGGTCTGCACACCGGCCGCCATCAGCATCTTGATGCCCTGGCCGTCGAGGGTGTTGAAGGTCTTGAATTCACTACCGTCTTCGAGGAAATACAGGCGGCCGTCGGTCAGGACGCCATCGACATCGAATACGGCCAGTTTGATCTGTTGGCCGCGTTGCAGCAGGTCCGTGCTCATTACATTACTCCCGCACGCAGCAAATCGTGCATGTTCAAGGCGCCAACCGGTCGGTCTTCGCTGTCGACCACGACCAGTGCGTTGATTTTATGGTCTTCCATGATTTTCAGGGCCTCGGCGGCGAGCATCTCCGCGCGGGCGGTCTTGCCGTGGGCGGTCATGACCTGATCAATCGTGGCGCTGTGGATGTCGATACTGCGGTCGAGCGTGCGACGCAAATCACCGTCGGTGAAGATTCCGGCCAGTTTGCCATCGGCTTCGAGAATGACGGTCATGCCCAGGCCCTTGCGGGTCATCTCCATAAGCGCGTCCTTGAGCAGGGTTCCACGCTGGACCTGCGGCAAATCCTGTCCGGCGTGCATGACATTGTCCACCTTCAGTAGCAGGCGTCGGCCCAGTGCGCCGCCCGGGTGGGAAAAGGCGAAGTCTTCGGCGGTAAATCCACGGGCTTCAAGCAGTGCGACGGCCAGGGCGTCACCCATGACCAGCGCGGCGGTGGTGGAAGACGTAGGGGCCAGGTTCAACGGGCAGGCTTCGTGCTCGACGTGAACGTTCAGGTTGACCTCGGCGGCCTTGGCCAGCGGCGAGTTCGGGTTGCCGGTCATGCTGATCAACTGGATGCCCAGACGCTTGATCAGTGGCAACAGGGTGATGATTTCATGGGTGGAGCCGGAGTTCGACAGGGCCAGAATGATGTCGTCGCGGGTGATCATGCCCATGTCGCCATGGCTGGCTTCGGCCGGGTGGACGAAAAACGCCGTGGTGCCGGTGCTGGCCAGGGTAGCGGCGATCTTGTTGCCGATGTGCCCGGACTTGCCCATGCCGACCACGACTACGCGGCCTTTGCTGGCCAGAATCATCTCGCAAGCGCGCACGAAATCCGCGTCGATATGCGGCAGCAAGCCTTGTACGGCTTCGACCTCGAGGCGGATGGTGCGTTGTGCAGATTGAATCAGGTCGCTGGATTGGCTCATGTCGGAATCGTATAGCCTGATGAAAAGCCCGCGATTATAGCGGTTATGATCGAAACCCTCACGCAAGTTCGTCGCGCATTATCATTCCCGGCTCTCCAATCCCTCTAAATAAGCATTCTCACCTGTCATCTTGCTGAATAAGGCCCGGCATTGGCCTTGGGCGCGTGGCCTTTGCAGTGATATAGTTCGCCGCCAGTTCGGCCCGCCCGGGGAGATGTGCTTTTGTCAGAAAGCCAGGCGTCCGAGTGAGAGGCTGCATCGCAAGGAGTTTAGATGAGTGCCGATAACGCCTACGCGGTCGAGCTGAAGGGACTGACCTTCAAGCGCGGTGCGCGCAGCATTTTCAATAACGTCGATATCCGTATTCCCCGCGGCAAGGTCACCGGCATCATGGGGCCTTCCGGGTGTGGCAAGACCACGCTCTTGCGGTTGATGGGCGCGCAATTGCGGCCCACCATCGGCGAAGTCTGGGTCAATGGCCAGAACCTGCCAAAGCTGTCGCGCAGCGATCTGTTCGACGCCCGCAAGCACATGGGCGTGCTGTTTCAGAGCGGCGCACTGTTTACCGATCTCGATGTGTTCGAGAACGTCGCTTTTCCGCTGCGTGTCCACACCGAGCTGCCGGACGAAATGATCCGCGATATCGTCCTGCTCAAATTGCAGGCCGTCGGCCTGCGGGGCGCCATCGACCTGATGCCTGACGAGCTGTCCGGCGGCATGAAGCGCCGTGTCGCGCTGGCCCGGGCGATTGCACTCGATCCGCAAATTCTCATGTATGACGAGCCTTTCGTTGGCCAGGACCCTATCGCCATGGGCGTACTGGTGCGCCTGATCCGCTTGCTCAACGATGCGCTGGGTATCACCAGTATCGTGGTTTCCCATGACCTGGCCGAAACCGCGAGCATTGCCGATTACATCTATGTGGTGGGTGACGGGCAGGTGTTGGGGCAGGGCACGCCTGACGAGCTGATGAACTCTGAGGAGCCGCGTATCCGTCAATTCATGACTGGCGATCCGGACGGTCCGGTTCCCTATCACTTTCCAGCGACGGACTACCGCGCAGATCTTCTGGGGAAGCGTTGATGCGCAAGATTTCATTACTGGAACGAGTGCGCCGATTCGGCCAGGCCGGCATCGACGTGCTGGCGGTGTTCGGACGTTCGGCACTGTTTCTGTTTCACGCGCTTCTGGGGCGAGGCGGCATTGGTGGCGGTTTTGGCCTGTTGGTCAAGCAGCTGCACTCGGTGGGCGTGATGTCCCTGGTGATCATTGTGGTCTCCGGCGTGTTCATCGGCATGGTGCTGGCGCTGCAAGGTTTCAACATTCTGTCCAGCTACGGTTCGGAGCAGGCGGTCGGCCAGATGGTGGCGCTGACGCTGCTGCGCGAACTGGGGCCTGTGGTGACTGCCTTGCTGTTCGCCGGGCGTGCCGGTTCGGCGCTGACGGCGGAAATCGGCAACATGAAATCCACCGAACAGCTGTCCAGTCTGGAAATGATCGGGGTCGACCCGCTCAAGTACATCATTGCCCCGCGCCTTTGGGCCGGCTTCATTTCCCTGCCGGTGCTGGCAATGATTTTCAGCGTGGTGGGCATTTGGGGCGGTTCGTGGGTGGCCGTCGACTGGTTGGGCGTCTATGAAGGCTCCTACTGGTCGAACATGCAAAACAGCGTGACGTTCTCTGATGACGTGCTCAACGGCATCATCAAGAGCATCGTCTTCGCCTTTGTCGTGACCTGGATCGCCGTATTCCAAGGCTACGACTGCGAGCCCACTTCCGAGGGGATCAGTCGTGCCACTACCAAGACCGTGGTGTATGCCTCTTTGGCAGTGCTCGGCCTGGACTTTATTTTGACCGCCTTGATGTTTGGAGATTTCTGATGCAAAACCGCACCCTGGAAATCGGTGTCGGCCTTTTCTTGCTGGCTGGCATCCTGGCTTTGCTGTTGCTGGCGCTGCGGGTCAGTGGGCTGTCGCCAAGCCCGAGCACCGATACCTATAAACTTTATGCATACTTCGACAATATCGCCGGTTTGACGGTCAGAGCCAAAGTGACCATGGCCGGTGTCACCATCGGCAAGGTCACTGCAATTGATCTGGATCGCGACACGTTCACCGGTCGAGTGACCATGCAGGTGGAAAAGCGCGTGGATAACCTGCCGGTCGACTCCACTGCATCCATCCTGACCGCTGGCCTGTTGGGCGAGAAGTACATCGGTATCAGCGTGGGCGGGGAAGAAGCCCTGCTCAAGGATGGCGGGACCATCCATGACACCCAGTCGTCGCTGGTGCTGGAAGACCTGATCGGTAAATTCCTGCTCAATACCGTTAGCAAAGACGCCAAATGAGGAGTTGTTAAATGATCTCTATCTTGCGACGTGGCCTGTTGGTATTGCTCGCGGCGCTGCCGTTGGTAGCTAACGCCGTGGCGGCGCCTTCCGCGCACGATCTGGTACAGGACACCACCAATCGGTTGCTTGCCGACCTGGCGGCCAATAAAGAAAAGTACAAGAAGGACCCGAATGACTTTTATACGGCGCTGAACACCATCGTTGGCCCCGTGGTGGATGCCGAGGGCATCTCCAAGAGCATCATGACGGTCAAGTATTCGCGTAAAGCGACACCTCAACAGATGAAAACCTTTGAAGAAAATTTCAAGAAAGGTCTGTTCCAGTTCTACGGCAATGCGCTGCTGGAGTACAACAACCAGGGGATCGTCGTTGACCCGGCCAAGGATGAGTCCGGCGATCGCACCAGCGTCGGCATGACCGTCAAGGGCAGCAATGGCGCGATTTATCCAGTGCAGTACACGCTCGAGAAGATCAATGGCGAGTGGAAGCTGCGCAACGTCATCATCAACGGCATCAACATCGGCAAGCTGTTCCGCGATCAGTTCGCCGATGCGATGCAGCGCAATGGCAACAACCTGGACAAGACGATCAACGGTTGGGCCGGCGAAGTCGCCAAAGCCAAGGAATCCACCGAGAAATCCTCCGGGCAGCAAGCGCAATGAGTGAGTCGGCAGTCCAGATGGACGAAGCCGGCGAGCTGAAGCTCAGCGGCGTGCTGGATTACCGCACCGGCCCTGACCTGCGCAAGCAGGGGCAGGCGCTGATCAAGTCCAGCAAGGCTGCGGCGTTGGTTGTTGATTGTTCGGCGGTAGAGAAGTCCAGCAGTGTCGGCCTGTCCTTGCTGCTGTGCTTCATGCGTGATGCCCAGGCGGCCGGCAAGGCGCTGAGCATCCGCGGGATGCCCGAAGACATGCGCGAAATTGCCCAGGTCAGTGAGCTGACCGAGCTGTTGGCGCATCCGTAACCCGCATCGATAAAGAAGCCCCCCGTCAGAGTCCTGCTTCGCGGGGTTCGCAGGCGCGGGGCTTTTTTGTATGATGTCCGACCCGCGCGCACAGGGCGCCGATTGAGGTTGAGCATGCAGGCCACCGAAGTGAAGAGCTTCCTTGAAGGAAAGTTGCCAGGAACTCAGGTAGAAGTTGAGGGCGAAGGCTGCAATTTCCAGCTGAACGTGATTAGCGATGAACTGGCGGCATTGAGCCCGGTCAAGCGTCAGCAGCAGATCTATGCCCATTTGAACCCGTGGATCACCGACGGCAGCATCCATGCGGTCACTATGAAATTTTTCAGCAGCGCGGCCTGGGCCGAGCGCACCTGAGCCCAAGGGCGTCGAGATTCTTATGGATAAATTGATTATTACTGGCGGAGCTCGTCTTGACGGCGAAATCCGCATCTCCGGGGCAAAGAACTCTGCCCTGCCGATCCTGGCTGCGACGCTTCTGTGCGATGGCCCTGTGACTGTGGCCAACCTGCCGCACCTGCACGACATCACCACCATGATCGAGCTGTTCGGTCGCATGGGCATCGAGCCGGTCATCGACGAGAAACTGGCTGTCGAAATCGACCCGCGCACCATCAAGACCCTGATCGCTCCGTACGAACTGGTGAAAACCATGCGTGCGTCGATTCTGGTACTGGGCCCGATGGTTGCCCGTTTCGGTGAAGCCGAAGTCGCATTGCCTGGCGGTTGCGCCATCGGTTCGCGTCCGGTGGACCTGCACATCCGTGGCCTCGAAGCCATGGGCGCGGTCATCGACGTCGAAGGCGGCTACATCAAGGCCAAGGCACCGGAAGGCGGCCTGCGTGGCGCGCACTTTTTCTTCGACACCGTCAGCGTGACCGGTACCGAGAACATCATGATGGCCGCCGCTCTGGCTAATGGCCGCAGTGTACTGGCCAACGCCGCACGCGAGCCTGAGGTCGTTGACCTGGCGAACTTCCTGAACGCCATGGGCGCCAAGGTTTCCGGAGCCGGCACCGACACCATCACCATCGATGGCGTCGAGCGTTTGCACCCGACCACTTACAAAGTGATGCCTGACCGTATCGAGACCGGCACCTACCTGGTCGCCGCTGCCGTGACTGGCGGTCGCGTGAAGGTCAAGGACACCGATCCGACCATTCTCGAAGCCGTCCTGGAAAAACTCCGCGAAGCGGGCGCCGAAATCACCTGCGGCGAAGACTGGATCGAGCTGAACATGCACGGCAAGCGGCCGAAAGCCGTCAACGTGCGTACCGCGCCGTATCCGGCGTTCCCGACTGACATGCAAGCGCAGTTCATCTCCCTCAACGCCATTGCCGAAGGCACGGGCGCCGTGATCGAGACGATCTTCGAAAACCGCTTCATGCACGTTTACGAACTGCACCGCATGGGCGCCAAGATCCAGGTCGAGGGCAACACCGCCATCGTGACCGGTACCGAAAAGCTCAAGGGCGCGCCAGTCATGGCGACCGACCTGCGTGCTTCGGCCAGCCTGGTCATCTCGGCGCTGATCGCCGAAGGCGACACCCTGATCGATCGCATCTACCACATCGACCGTGGTTACGAGTGCATCGAAGAGAAACTGCAGATGCTCGGCGCCAAGATCCGCCGCGTACCGGGCTAGTTCCTGCTGCATGGGCATAAGGACATGCCCGTTGAATTGTTGAAGTCGAGCCGGATTCCGGCTCGACGTGTGTCCGGCGCCGTTTGCGACCGGACATGAGTACCTTGATAAGGACTGACGTTTCCCATGTTGACCATTGCACTGTCCAAGGGCCGCATCCTTGACGACACCTTGCCGCTTCTGGCCGAAGCGGGCATCGTGCCGACCGAGAATCCGGACAAGAGCCGCAAGCTGATCATTCCCACGACCCAGGAAGATGTACGCCTGCTGATCGTGCGTGCCACCGACGTGCCGACTTATGTCGAGCATGGGGCCGCCGACCTGGGTGTCGCCGGCAAGGACGTGCTGATGGAATACGGCGGCCAGGGCCTGTACGAGCCACTGGACCTGCAAATTGCCCAGTGCAAGCTGATGACCGCTGGCAAGGTCGGCGCAGTCGAGCCCAAGGGTCGCCTGCGTATCGCCACCAAGTTCGTCAACGTTGCCAAGCGTTACTACGCCGAGCAGGGTCGTCAGGTCGACATCATCAAGCTATACGGTTCGATGGAGCTGGCGCCGCTGATCGGCCTGGCCGACAAGATCATCGACGTGGTCGACACCGGTAACACGCTGCGGGCCAATGGCCTGGAGCCACAGGATTTCATTGCTGCCATCAGCTCTCGGCTGATCGTCAACAAAGCTTCGATGAAGATGCAACACGCCCGTATCCAGGCGTTGATCGACACCCTGCGCAAGGCAGTGGAGTCTCGACACCGCGGCTGATTCACTTGCGCGACCTTGAGTCGCGCCGTCTATCCGCCTCATAGCCAGAATTCTCAGGTGCCCAAGCGGATCGAATGTTAGCTTCGGGCGCCTGAGTTTTTTGCCAATCCTATGAGGCTCTCGCTATGACCGCACCGACTGCAATTCGCCGACTCAACGCTGCTGACCCGGATTTCGCACATCATCTGGATCATCTGCTGAGCTGGGAAAGTGTGTCTGACGATTCGGTCAATCAGCGGGTGCTGGACATCATCAAGGCCGTGCGCGAGCGTGGCGATGCCGCGCTGGTGGAATTCACCCGTCAGTTCGATGGGCTCGATGTCGCCTCCATGGCCGATCTGATTCTGCCGCGCGAACGTCTGGAACTGGCGCTCACCCGCATCACCGTAGCGCAGCGCGAAGCCCTGGAAAAAGCCGCGGCCCGCGTGCGCAGCTACCACGAAAAGCAGAAACAGGACTCCTGGACCTACACCGAAGCCGACGGCACCGTGCTGGGCCAGAAGGTCACGCCGCTGGACCGCGCCGGCCTGTATGTGCCGGGTGGCAAGGCGTCGTACCCGTCGTCAGTATTGATGAACGCCATTCCGGCCAAGGTTGCCGGTGTGACCGAAGTGGTCATGGTGGTGCCGACTCCGCGTGGCGAGATCAATGAGCTGGTGCTGGCCGCCGCCTGCATCGCTGGCGTTGACCGTGTGTTCACCATTGGCGGCGCACAAGCTGTCGCCGCGCTGGCCTACGGCACCGAAAGCGTGCCGAAGGTCGACAAAGTGGTCGGGCCGGGCAATATCTATGTCGCCACAGCCAAGCGCCACGTGTTCGGTCAGGTCGGCATCGACATGATCGCCGGGCCGTCCGAGATCCTCGTGGTATGTGACGGTCAGACCGATCCGGACTGGATCGCCATGGACCTGTTCTCCCAGGCCGAACACGATGAAGACGCCCAGGCGATTCTGGTCAGCCCCGACGCCGAATTTCTCGACAAAGTGGCCGTCAGCATCGCCAAGCTGATGCCGACCATGGAGCGCGCGCAAATCATCGAAACTTCGATCAATGGTCGGGGTGCGTTGATCAAGGTGAGCGATATGGCCCAAGCCATCGAAGTCGCCAACCGTATCGCGCCGGAGCACCTGGAGTTGTCGGTGGCCGATCCGCAAGCCTGGCTGCCGCAGATCCGTCACGCCGGTGCGATCTTCATGGGGCGTCACACCTCTGAAGCCCTGGGCGACTACTGCGCCGGCCCGAACCACGTGCTACCGACTTCCGGCACTGCACGTTTCTCTTCGCCGCTGGGGGTGTATGACTTCCAGAAACGTTCGTCGATCATCTTCTGCTCCGAGCAGGGTGCATCCGAGCTGGGCAAAACAGCTTCCGTGCTGGCCCGTGGCGAGTCGCTGACCGCTCACGCCCGCAGCGCCGAATACCGCATCCTTGTCGACAAGAAGGGGAACTGAGCATGAGTAAATTCTGGAGCCCGTTCGTCAAGAATCTGGTGCCGTACGTACCGGGCGAACAGCCGAAACTGGCAAAACTGGTGAAGCTCAACACCAACGAAAACCCGTACGGTCCATCGCCCAAAGCGCTGGCCGCCATGCAGGCGGAGCTGAACGACAATTTGCGTTTGTACCCGGATCCGAACAGCGATCTGCTCAAGAATGCGGTCGCCAGGTATTACGGCGTGCAGACCAACCAGGTGTTCCTCGGTAACGGTTCCGATGAAGTCCTGGCGCATATTTTCCACGGTTTGCTGCAGCACGATCAGCCGTTGCTGTTCCCGGACATCAGCTACAGCTTCTATCCGGTCTACTGCGGCCTGTACGGCATCCAGTTTGATGCGGTGCCGCTGGACGAACATTTCCAGATCAATCCGGCGGACTACGCCAGACCGAACGGCGGGATCATTTTCCCTAACCCGAACGCGCCAACCGGTTGCCTGTTGGCCCTCGATGCCATTGAACAGATCCTCAAGGCCAGCCCGGATTCGGTGGTCGTGGTGGATGAGGCTTACATCGACTTCGGCGGCGAAACGGCAATCAGCCTGGTAGATCGTTATCCAAACCTGCTGGTGACCCAGACACTGTCCAAGTCCCGTTCACTTGCCGGTCTGCGGGTTGGCCTGGCGGTGGGGCATCCGGACCTGATCGAGGCGCTGGAGCGGATCAAGAACAGCTTCAACTCCTACCCGCTGGACCGGATGGCGAATGTCGGCGCGGCGGCTGCGTTTGAAGATCGTGAGTACTTCGACAAGACCTGCCGGCTGGTCATCGAGAATCGCGAGCAGGTGATTGCACAGTTGCAGGCGAAGGGTTTTGAAGTGTTGCCGTCGGCAGCGAACTTCATTTTCGCCCGTCACCCCAATCACGATGCGGCGGGCCTGGCGGCCAAGCTGCGTGAGCAGGGTGTGATTGTGCGGCACTTCAAGCAGGAGCGGATTGCCCAGTTCCTGCGGATTTCCATCGGTACGCCAGAGCAGAATCAGGCGCTGATCGACGGCTTGGGCGAGCTCTAAACCCCGCGGGAGCGTGGTTTGCCCACGATGGGAACGGCGCGGTGTATGTGGTTCACCGCGTTATTGTTCCTCTTGGGCAAGTCCCGCTCCCGCAGGACTCGCCAGGACAGTATCACTCCTCTTCTTTCTCTTTGACCGGCGCTGGCGGCGGACGCAAGCCGATTTCCGCCGTGAGCTTGAGTTCCTTGCCGTTGCGTATGACCTGAACCACGACCTTGTCGGTCGGTTTGATCCGTGCGACCTGGTTCATCGAGCGACGGCCATCGCTTGCTGGCTCGCCGTCGATGCTGAGAATCACATCGCCCAATTGCAGGCCGGCCTTCTGTGCCGGGCCGTCTCGGAAAATCCCGGCGACCACGATGCCCGGGCGTCCGGACAAACCGAAGGATTCCGCCAGCTCCTGGGTCAACGGTTGCACTTCAATACCCAGCCAGCCACGAATCACCTGGCCATGTTCGATGATCGACTTCATCACTTCCATCGCCAGTTTGATCGGGATCGCGAAGCCGATGCCCTGGGAGCCACCGGACTTGGAGAAAATCGCCGTGTTGATGCCGGTCAGGTTGCCGTTGGCGTCCACCAGCGCACCACCGGAGTTGCCGGGGTTGATCGCGGCGTCGGTCTGGATGAAGTCTTCATAGTTGTTCAGGCCCAACTGGTTGCGCCCGGTCGCACTGATGATGCCCATGGTCACGGTCTGGCCGACACCGAACGGGTTGCCGATGGCCAGGGCCACGTCGCCGATACGAATGCTGTCGGAACGGCCTACGGTGATCGCAGGGAGGTTCTTCAAATCGATCTTCAGCACCGCGAGATCGGTTTCCGGGTCACTGCCGATCACCCGGGCCAGGGTTTCGCGACCGTCCTTGAGCGCGACCACGATCTGGTCGGCACCGCTGGTCACGTGGTTGTTGGTCAGGATGTAGCCTTCCGGGCTCATGATCACGCCCGACCCCAGGCTCGACTCCATGCGTTTCTGCTTGGGCGAGTTGTCGCCGAAGAAACGGCGGAACTGCGGGTCTTCGAACAACGGGTGGCTGGGTTTGTTGATGACTTTGGTGGTGTACAGGTTCACCACGGATGGCGCGGCAATGGTCACCGCGTCAGCGTAGGACACCGGACCTTGCTGCACGCTGGTGGTTTGCGGAGCTTGCTGCAGATTGACGTCGAGGCTTGGCAGCCCGACCCACTGCGGGTAACGCTGGATTATCAAAAGAGCGACAAGCACGCCGGCCAGTAGCGGCCAGCCGGAAAAACGCAGCGCCTTGAGCATTAAGCATGTCCTGAGAGGGTTGCAGGCGGTATCGGACCGCCCATAATGACGCGCATTATACGAGGCCGCGCGTGCCTCTGAACGGGATATTTAGGAGTCTTTTATGGCCGTCGCTCTGAGCACCCTGGTCGAAGAAGCCGACCGTTACCTCAGCAGTTCGAAAATTGCCGATTACTGCCCCAACGGCCTGCAGGTCGAAGGCCGGCCGCAAGTGATGCGCATTGTCAGTGGCGTCACCGCCAGCCAGGCGTTGCTCGATGCTGCCGTGCAAGCCAACGCCGATCTGGTGCTGGTGCATCACGGCTACTTCTGGAAGGGTGAAAATCCGTGCATCACCGGCATGAAGCAACGTCGCTTGAAGACGTTGCTCAAGCACGATATCAGCCTGCTGTCCTATCACCTGCCACTGGATCTGCACCCGGACGTCGGCAACAACGTGCAGTTGGCCCGGCAGCTCGACATCACCGTTGAAGGCCCGCTGGATCCGGACAACCTGAAGATTGTCGGTCTGGTCGGCTCGTTGAGTGAACCGATGATGCCTCGGGATTTTGCCCGCAGGGTCCAGGAAGTCATGGGGCGCGAGCCATTGCTGATTGAGGGCAGCGAGATGATTCGTCGGGTCGGCTGGTGCACGGGGGGCGGTCAAGGGTACATCGATCAGGCCATTCTGGCGGGTGTCGATCTGTACCTGAGCGGCGAGGCTTCCGAGCAAACCTTCCACAGCGCACGGGAAAACGACATCAGCTTCATCGCCGCCGGTCACCATGCCACCGAGCGTTATGGCGTTCAGGCGCTGGGGGATTACCTGGCGCGACGCTTTGCCCTCGAACACATCTTCATCGATTGCCCCAATCCCATCTGACGAAACGCTATCCCTGTAGGAGCGCGTTCTGCCCAAACAGGCGGGCATATTCATATGCTCTTTCGATCTAGTCGGCGTCCTGATTAGAAGAGGACGCTGTGCTAGGATTCCCCGCTCGAACACGGCCCGCTGGCCGTTCATAAGAAAGCTTTCGTGAGTAGCCATGGTCGACAAACTGACGCATCTGAAACAGCTGGAGGCGGAAAGCATCCACATCATCCGCGAGGTGGCCGCCGAGTTCGACAACCCGGTGATGCTGTACTCCATCGGTAAAGACTCCGCCGTGATGCTGCACCTGGCACGCAAGGCATTTTTCCCTGGCAAGCTGCCGTTTCCGGTGATGCACGTCGACACCCGCTGGAAATTCCAGGAGATGTACGCCTTCCGCGACAAGATGGTCGCCGAGCTGGGCCTGGACCTGATCACTCATGTGAACCCGGACGGCGTGGCGCAAGGCATCAACCCGTTTACCCACGGCAGTGCCAAGCACACCGACATCATGAAGACCGAAGGCCTGAAGCAGGCGTTGGACAAATATGGTTTCGACGCCGCTTTCGGTGGTGCCCGTCGCGATGAAGAGAAATCCCGCGCCAAGGAGCGCGTGTACTCGTTCCGCGACAGCAAGCACCGCTGGGATCCGAAAAACCAGCGCCCGGAGCTGTGGAACGTCTACAACGGCAAGGTCAACAAGGGCGAATCCATTCGTGTGTTCCCGTTGTCGAACTGGACCGAACTGGACATCTGGCAGTACATCTACCTTGAAGGCATCCCGATCGTCCCGCTGTACTTCGCCGCCGAGCGTGAAGTCATCGAGAAGAACGGCACGCTGATCATGATCGACGACGAGCGCATCCTCGAACACCTGAGCGATGAAGACAAAGCGCGCATCGTCAAAAAGAAAGTGCGTTTCCGTACCCTTGGCTGCTACCCGTTGACGGGCGCGGTGGAGTCCGAGGCCGAAAGCCTCACGGACATCATTCAGGAAATGCTCCTGACGCGAACTTCCGAGCGCCAGGGCCGTGTCATCGACCACGATGGCGCCGGCTCGATGGAAGACAAGAAACGTCAAGGTTATTTCTAAGGGGCTGTCATGTCGCATCAATCTGATTTGATCAGCGAGGACATCCTCGCCTACCTGGGCCAGCACGAACGTAAAGAGCTGCTGCGCTTTCTGACCTGCGGTAACGTCGACGACGGCAAGAGCACCCTGATCGGGCGCCTGCTGCACGACTCCAAGATGATCTACGAAGATCACCTGGAAGCCATTACCCGCGACTCGAAAAAAGTCGGCACCACCGGCGAAGACATCGACCTGGCATTGCTGGTCGACGGCCTGCAGGCCGAGCGTGAGCAAGGCATCACCATTGATGTCGCGTACCGCTATTTCTCCACCGCCAAGCGCAAGTTCATCATCGCCGACACCCCTGGCCATGAGCAGTACACCCGCAACATGGCCACCGGTGCGTCCACCTGTGACCTGGCGATCATCCTGGTCGACGCCCGTTACGGCGTGCAGACCCAGACCCGTCGCCACAGCTTCATCGCCTCGCTGTTGGGCATCAAGCACATCGTCGTCGCCATCAACAAGATGGACCTCAAGGACTTCGATCAGGGCGTGTTCGAGTCGATCAAGGCCGACTACCTGAAGTTCGCCGAAGGCTTGAAGATGAAGCCGACGAGCATGCACTTCGTGCCAATGTCTGCCCTCAAGGGCGACAACGTGGTGAACAAGTCCGAGCGCTCGCCGTGGTACACCGGCCAGTCGCTGATGGAAATTCTCGAAACCGTGGAAGTGGCGGGCGATCGCAACTTCACCGACCTGCGTTTCCCGGTGCAGTACGTCAACCGTCCGAACCTGAACTTCCGTGGTTTCGCCGGCACCCTGGCCAGCGGCATCGTCAAGAAAGGCGACGAAGTCGTGGTCCTGCCGTCGGGCAAGAGCAGCCGCGTGAAATCCATTGTCACCTTCGAAGGCGAGCTGGAGCACGCCGGTCCTGGTCAAGCGGTGACGCTGACCATGGAAGACGAAATCGACATCTCTCGCGGCGACCTGTTGGTTCACGCCGATAACGTGCCGCCTGTCACCGACAGCTTCGAAGCGATGCTGGTGTGGATGGCGGAAGAGCCGATGCTGCCGGGCAAGAAGTACGACATCAAACGCGCCACCAGTTACGTGCCGGGCTCCATCGCCAGCATCGTCAACAAGGTCGACGTGAACACCCTTGAAGAAGGCCCGGCCAGCGCGTTGCAGCTGAACGAAATCGGCAAGGTCAAGATCGCGCTCGATGCGCCGATTGCCCTCGACGGTTACGACAGCAACCGCACCACCGGCGCGTTCATCATCATCGACCGCCTGACCAACGGCACCGTGGGCGCCGGCATGATCGTCGCCCAGCCTCTGGCACACGGCAGCGCCACGCACCACGGCAAGCTGGCCCACGTCGCCACCGAGGAACGCGCCCAGCGCTTCGGCCAGCAACCGGCCACCGTGTTGTTCAGCGGCTTGTCCGGCGCGGGTAAAAGTACGCTGGCCTACGCCGTCGAGCGCAAGCTGTTCGACATGGGCCGTGCAGTGTTTGTGCTCGATGGCCAGAACCTGCGTCACGACCTGAACAAAGGTCTGCCGCAAGATCGCGCCGGACGTACCGAGAACTGGCGTCGTGCGGCGCACGTGGCGCGTCAGTTCAACGAAGCCGGTTTGCTGACCCTGGCGGCGTTCGTTGCGCCGAGTTCCGAAGGTCGTGAGCAGGCCAAGGAGCTGATCGGCAAGGAGCGTCTGTTGACGGTCTACGTCCAGGCTTCGCCTGCGGTCTGTGCCGAGCGAGATCCACAAGGCCTGTACGCGGCGGCCGGCGATAACATCCCGGGCGAGTCCTTCCCGTACGACGTGCCGCTGGATGCCGATCTGGTGATCGACACCCAATCGCTGTCGCTGGAGGAAAGCGTCAAGCAAGTGCTGGATCTGCTGCGCAAGCGTGGTGCGATCTAAGCTCAAAGCAGCGGCAAGCTTCTAGCTTCACGCTGCAAGAAAAAGCCCGCAGACAGGTAACTGTCTGCGGGCTTTTTTTGTGCTCGGAAAAACGCGTGAATGGCCAGCGTTATTGGTGCTTGGGAAATGGACTACAGGGGTATCGGAAATCGGTAAGTTACATTTGTTTGCATAGGGAGATATTGTTGTTAGCAGATATGAGGTTGATATTTGTTCCGGTTTCTTTTGGGCGAAAAGAAAATACAAAGCGCAGGATTTTTGAATTTTAAGCGCTCTGAAATATTAAAGTTTAAAGAATTGGATTTCTCGGCGAGAAAAATCTGAGTTTCGAGCGGTTCCAATCCCTGTCAGGTGTGAGTGTTTAATGTTGTTTTTGATAGGCGTCTGGAGGTGGGTGTGCGTGCAAAAAATTTATATATCCCTCCTGGATATATTGCCGGGGTCGGTGAGGTTGTTTTTTTACTATTTTTGTTTGTTGTTCTGGTTGTCGCTTCTATTTTTATGTATGGGGAAATACAGGAGATTCCTCCCTTGCCGGAACGGCTGGTTATGGAAAAAGCTTATTTGTATAGAGATGTTTCGCAGTCAAGAGCTACGTCATCTTTATATTTGAGGGTCGGGCTGGGTGAAGATGCCTATAACTACATTGTTGAAGCTTCTGCGAGTGACATTCAGCACCTGAGTTTGAGGAAGGGGAAAAAATTGTGGGTTGCTGTGGATTCAGATCGGACTAAACGGTTTGTTTGGTGGGTCTATGATGTTGATATCAATTTGTTGATCAGTCGTAAAGATATATTGCTTTGGATAAGGTCAAATAACATTGGATGTTATTTTGTATTGATTGGGTGGTCAATTATAATGTCTTACTTGCTGTTGATAATTGTTCGGAATGGAATTTGGAACAGGGTTGTAGCGAAAATGAGAGCGTATGAAAATTGAACGCATTGATAATGGAATATATGTGATTGATGACTTTTTGACGGAAAGCGAAGAAGTCGCCATAAACCTTTTGCTCAAGGGGGGTGTCTGGAGATACAACTGGCCAAATTATGAAGAGCTGCCCTTTGTCAGGCCCTGCTGGCACGTGTTCATTGCGGGTAAAGGTCGCCCTGAGCGGCAGTCCTGCCTGGAAGAATTGAACGGCAATGAATCATGGCGTTTTCTGGTTGGTTTCTGGGAGCGATTTTCAGATTTACATGATTTCAATATGACGTTGTTAGGTGTTTACGCAAACGGACAGACGTTAGGGCAAGACACCATTATTCATCGTGATAACAAAACCCATCCGGGATTGACTGTTATCGTTTTCTGCAACGAGCACTGGCCCACGTCCTGGGGAGGAGAGCTCGTTTTCTATGATGATGCGAAAGAAAATGTCATTAAGGCCGTGCTTCCAAAATCTCGTCGTGTGGTGGTTTTCGATGGGCGAATTCCACATGCGGCGAGATCACCTTCCGTCAAACGGCGCAAACCGGTGCTGTAATAGCGAGCGTGACGTCAGTCACCAAGCTGGCAGGACCTTATGTGCCGATTGTGAGCATTCCAGCCAATATGGTTGCCGGTACTATTACTTTCCTGAAAATTGGAGTGGATGTCAGGGATTGCAAAGGATTTAGTTATGGTGATGTGATCAGTCTTATCGGGAATGTTGCAGGTGTGATTGCTGTCTTTGCTGTTTTAGTCGAAGCACCATTCATAGTCATAGGTACCGCTAGTGTTGTAGGGGCGCCGCTGGTTTGTACTCAATTAGTGACTCAGGCATTTTCAAGGAGGTTTTAAAGAGTGCTGCAGACTTCTTTAGAAATAATGATTTGGATAACTACCTTGATTACGTCTGTGCACCCGATATGAGGATAGTGCACAAGGAAACTCTGAGGGTGGCGTACGGTAATCAGATGCTTTCTTGTAATTGGTTTTCTGCAACCGGCGAATTTTTGCCTTCTGCGATAGCTGTATTCAACGAAAATATCGGGGGAGGGGGTTCTTATGCTCCTGCGCCTTTTGTTCCTCCACCACCGCCACCTGAAAATATCGCAACGGTAACGATCGGGCCACTTGAAATAGGTGGTAACCCTGATGATACCGGTAACGAATATGGGTGCTGTACAAGCGGTAGTGATGGTTATATTTAACAGGCCGCACTGCAAGGCTAGTGGTGTTTAAGCAAACAATCCTTGGTTTTGGATAAAAGCGCGATTGAGTGCGAGTCGATTCAAGTTCGCGTCATACTGGGGCGTGCAGCTCATTACTTATAGAGGCCAGCCTATCCGTTTATCAAGTTCTTGCCATGCAGGCAGTGAGCATTAGCCCGTAATGAAAAACCCGCCGATGAGTGATCATCGGCGGGTTTTTTTCAGATTGATTCGATCAAATGTGCGAGCCTGCTCGCGAATACGGTGTGTCATTCAACATTGATCTAGGCTGATCCGCTGCATTCGCGAGCAGGCTCGCCCACAGGGGATCAGCGTTTGTCTGGATATTCGCGGTGCATCCGCCCCAGCAACGCATCCTTGTCTTCCCAAAGCTGATTGATCCAGCCCTGAAACTGCAGGCGATACTCACCGTCCTGGTCGTAGTTCTTGCCGATGAACTGAGGCGGGATCTTCAGTTCCTGAAAATGCACCACCACGTCTGTAACGTTCCCGCACAGCAAATCCCAAAAACCAGGGCGTCCGGCCGGGTAGTGGATGGTCACGTTGACGATGGATTCCAGCTGCTCACCCATGGCATCCAGCACAAAGGCAATGCCGCCGGCCTTGGGTTTGAGCAGGTATTTGAACGGTGATTGCTGCTGGGCGTGCTTGCCCTCGGTGAAGCGCGTGCCTTCGACGAAGTTGAAAATCCCCACCGGATTATTGCGGAACTTCGCACAGGTCTTGCGGGTGGTTTCCAGGTCTTTGCCTTTCTTTTCCGGGTGTTTCTCCAGATAGGCCTTGGAGTAGCGCTTCATGAACGGAAAGCCAAGGGCCCACCACGCCAGACCGATCACCGGGACCCAGATCAGCTCCTGCTTGAGAAAGAACTTCAGCGGCTGGATGCGGCGGTTGAGCACGTATTGCAGCACCAGGATGTCGACCCAGCTTTGGTGATTGCTGGTGATCAGGTACGAGTGCCGATAGTCCAGGCCTTGCAGCCCGCTGATGTGCCAGCGGGTGCGACGGACCAGGTTCATCCAGCCTTTGTTGATGCTGATCCAGGCTTCGTGGGTATGGCTCATCAACCATCCGGCGATGCGCTGGGTGAAGGCGAAAGGCAGGACCTTGATCAGCGCCACGCAGAACAGGAATGAGCACAGCAGGATTGTATTGAGTGCCAACAGCAATGAAGCAATGACGCCGCGTGCGGCGCCAGGTAGAAAAACCAGCATTTAAACATCCATAGGTCGGTTGGCTGCCTGGATCGCGGTCAACGCGATGGTGTAGACGATGTCATCGACTTGCGCACCGCGCGGCAAGTCATTCACCGGTTTGCGCAGCCCTTGCAGCATCGGACCGAGGCTGACGCAGTCGGCGCTGCGTTGCACGGCCTTGTGAGTGGTGTTGCCGGTATTCAGGTCGGGGAACACAAATACCGTGGCGCGACCGGCGACCTGACTGTTCGGTGCCAGTTGCCGGGCCACGGTTTCGTTGGCGGCGGCATCGTATTGCAACGGGCCGTCGATCAACAGCGAGTTCTGCTGCTCGTGGGCGAGCAAGGTCGCCTCGCGAACCTTTTCGACTTCTTCGCCACTGGCCGATTCACCGCTGGAGTAACTGATCATCGCCACACGGGGCGTGATGCCGAACGCTGCTGCCGAATCGGCGCTTTGCAGGGCGATCTCGGCCAGTTCACTGGCACTTGGGTGCGGGTTCATCACGCAGTCGCCGTAGACCAGCACTTCTTCCGGGAACAGCATGAAGAATACCGACGACACCAGCGTGCAGCCCGGTGCTGTTTTGATCAGCTGCAGGGCCGGGCGAATGGTGTTGGCGGTGGAGTGAATGACCCCCGACACCAGGCCGTCCACCTCATCCAGCGCGAGCATCATGGTGCCGATCACCACGGTGTCTTCCAGTTGTTGTTCGGCCATGGGCGCGTTGAGGCTTTTGCTTTTGCGCAGGGCGACCATCGGCTCGACATAGCGCTCGCGGATCAGGTCCGGGTCGAGGATTTCCAGCCCCGGTGGCAGCTCGATGCCTTGGGCGCGCGCGACGGCTTCAACGTCTGCCGGTTTGGCCAACAACACGCAACGGGCAATGCCACGGGCCTGACAGATCGCTGCGGCCTGAACGGTCAACGGCTCGCTGCCTTCAGGCAGGACGATGCGTTTGTTGGCGTTCTGCGCGCGCTGAATCAACTGATAGCGGAACACGGCCGGCGACAGGCGCATTTCCCGTGGTGTGCCACAACGCTGGTGCAGCCAGTTGGCATCCAGATGGCTGGCGACGAAATCGGTGATGATTTCCGCGCGTTCGCGGTCGTCGATCGGGATTTCCTTGTTTAGACCGTTCAATTGGTTGGCGGTGTCGTAGGAACCGGTGCTCACTGACAACACTGGCAGGCCGGCCTGCAAGGCGCCGCGGCAGAGGTCCATGATCCTTGGGTCGGGCAGGGTGTCGCTGGTCAGCAACAGGCCGGCCAGGGGCACGCCATTTATGGCGGCGAGGCTGACGGCGAGGATGATGTCGTCGCGGTCGCCGGGGGTCACCACCAGTACGCCCGGTTTGAGCAGCTCTACGGTGTTACGCATGGTGCGCGCGCAGATAATGATTTTGGACATGCGCCGGGTTTCGTAGTCGCCGGCGTTGAGCACTTGTGCGCCCATCAGGTCGGCGACGTCGCGGGTGCGCGGGGCGTTCAGTTCCGGCTGAAACGGAATGCAGCCCAGCAGGCGGAAATCACCACTGCGCAACAGCGGCGAATGCTCCTTCAGGCGGGCGGCGAAGGCCTCCATGCTTTCGTCGGTCTTCACCTTGTTGAGGATGACGCCGAGAACTTTCGGATCTTTCGGGCCACCGAACAATTGCGCCTGCAACTCGACGCGACCGGAGAGCTCGGTCAGCACTTCGTTTTCCGGCGCCGACACCAGGATCACTTCGGCGTCGAGGCTCTTGGCCAGGTGCAGGTTGACCCGTGCGGCATAGCTGGCGCTGCGGGTCGGGACCATGCCTTCGACGATCAGCACGTCCTTGCCGATGGCGGCCTGCTGGTAAAGGGTGATGATTTCTTCGAGCAACTCGTCCAGCTGGCCATCGCCCAGCATGCGCTCGACATGGGCCAGACCCAGGGGCTTGGGTGGCTTGAGGCCGTGGGTACGGGCGACCAGTTCGGTGGAACGCTCAGGGCCGGTATCACCGGGATGCGGCTGGGCAATCGGTTTGAAAAAGCCGACTTTGAGACCGGCCCGCTCAAGGGTGCGCACCAGCCCGAGGCTGATGGAGGTCAGACCCACGCCAAAATCGGTGGGCGCAATAAAAAAAGTTTGCATGCGGATTCTCTGAGGGTGCATGTGGGCGGCCGGGGTGGCGCAAAGGCCATACGGGCCGCCAGGCGATCATCTATAACTGACGATTTACCGGAATTCAGTCGCCAAGGTTATCGCTAACCGAGCCTTGTGCGCACCAACCGCAATCAAAGGGCTGGCCTATTTTTTCCTGGCGCTGCGCAGGGTCCGTGACCCAGGCGCGGGATTGCCAGGGCGGCTGGTGCCGCAGGTGCTGTGTGTGGCCGCAGGAAAGCTCGGCCACCCAGTGCCCGTCCTCGTCTTGATGGAAGCCGGTGATCGTCGCAATCCGTCTGTCCGGGTTGTGTTCGCTTTCGGGCGATTGCTTCGCTAAACTTGGTCTTTCAATATTCTTATGCAAAAGGTCTCGCCCCATGCTGATCGCCGCCAATAAGGCTGTCTCCATCGACTATACCCTGACCAACGACGCTGGTGAGGTCATCGACAGCTCCGCCGGCGGCGCGCCGCTGGTCTACCTGCAAGGCGCAGGTAACATCATTCCGGGCCTGGAAAAGGCACTGGAAGGCAAAGCAGTCGGCGACGAGCTGACCGTAGCCGTTGAACCTGAAGATGCCTATGGCGAGTACGCTGCCGAACTGGTCAGCACCCTGAGCCGCAGCATGTTCGAAGGCGTTGACGAGCTGGAAGTGGGCATGCAGTTCCACGCTTCCGCTCCGGACGGCCAGATGCAGATCGTGACCATCCGCGATCTGGACGGCGACGACGTGACTGTCGACGGCAACCATCCGTTGGCCGGCCAGCGCCTGAATTTCCAGGTCAAGATCATCAATATCCGTGACGCCAGCCAGGAAGAAATCGCTCATGGCCACGTCCATGGCGAAGGTGGCCATCACCACTGATTTCTGCGCTAAGCTTTCGAGAACTGGAGAGGCGCCCCGAGGGCGCCTTTTTAGTCTGCGGCTGTCCCAGGCAACACCGATAAGTGGCTGTTTCGAGAAGAACACGAGAATCTGGAGTTCGTCATGAGTGCTTTTCACGACCTAAATTTGACAGCCCTTGATGGTCAGGCGCTACCGTTGGCGCCGTTCAAGGGGCACGTGGTGCTGGTGGTCAACGTGGCCTCCAAATGTGGCCTGACCCCACAGTACGCGGCGCTGGAAAACCTTTACCAGCAATACAAGGGCCAGGGTTTCAGCGTGCTGGGCTTGCCGTGCAACCAGTTTGCCGGACAGGAGCCAGGCTCCGCACAGGAAATCCAGGCGTTTTGCAGCCTCAACTATGGCGTGACCTTTCCATTGTCCAGCAAGCTGGAAGTCAACGGACATGAACGCCACCAGCTGTACAAACTGCTGGCGGGCGAGGGCGCGGAATTCCCGGGTGACATCACCTGGAACTTCGAAAAATTCCTCCTCGGCAAAGACGGACGTGTACTGGCGCGGTTCTCGCCACGGACACCGCCGGACGATCCAAGCGTCATACAAGCGATTGAAAAAGCCCTGAGCTGATCTCCCCCCTGTAGGAGCGAGCCTGCTCGCGATAGTTGTGAACGATAACGCGGGAAACCTGACACCCCGCAGCGTTCTCAAGTCCATCGCGAACAAGCTCGCTCCTACAAGGTTATTCCTAGCCTTTTGCTCCTTAATCACCCAAATCAATAGTGCTATCCAGCGCGTGGGCACCTCCATATTATCGTCGTCATAAAGTCATCCTTCGTGGAGCGTCCCCATGCCTGTCAAAGCCCTGTTCAAACCGTTCCATCTCGGCAATCTCGAACTGCCGACCCGCGTCGTCATGGCACCGATGACCCGTTCGTTTTCTCCGGGTGGTGTACCCAATTCCAAAGTGATCGAGTACTACCGTCGTCGTGCGGCCGCTGGCGTTGGCCTGATCATCACCGAAGGCACCACCGTCGGTCACAAGGCTTCCAACGGCTACCCGAACGTGCCGCACTTCTACGGTGAGGCCGCACTGGCAGGCTGGAAGAAAGTCGTTGACGCCGTACACGCCGAAGGCGGCAAGATCGTTCCGCAACTGTGGCACGTGGGCAGCGTGCGTCGCATCGGCACCGAGCCGGACGCCAGCGTGCCGGGTTATGGGCCATCGGAGAAAGTGAAGGACGGTCAGGTCGTGGTTCACGGCATGACCCGACAAGATATTCAGGACGTGATCGCCGCGTTCGCCCAGGCCGCCAAGGATGCCCGGAGCATCGGCATGGACGGCGTGGAAATCCATGGTGCCCACGGCTACCTCATCGACCAGTTCTTTTGGGAAGGCAGCAACCAGCGTACCGACGAATACGGCGGCAGCCTGGCCAACCGCTCGCGGTTCGCCATCGAGTTGATCCAGGCGGTGCGTGCAGCGGTCGGCGAAGGTTTCCCGATCATCTTCCGTTTTTCGCAGTGGAAACAGCAGGATTACACCGCGCGTCTGGTGCAAACCCCGGAGGCGCTGGGCGAATTTCTCCAGCCGCTGTCCGACGCCGGCGTGGATATTTTCCACTGCTCGACACGCCGTTTCTGGGAGCCGGAATTTGACGGTTCCGAGCTGAACCTGGCGGGCTGGACCCGCAAGCTCACCGGCAAGCCAACCATCACCGTCGGTAGCGTTGGCCTGGATGGCGAGTTCCTTCAGTTCATGGTCAACACCGACAAGGTCGCGCAACCGGCCAGCCTGGAAAAACTGCTGGAGCGTTTGAACAACGACGAGTTCGACCTGGTAGCGGTCGGTCGCGCGCTGTTGGTCGATCCGGACTGGGCGCAGAAAGTTCGCGAAGGTCGTGAACAGGACATCCTGCCGTTTAGCCGCGATGCGTTGATGACGCTGGTCTAACGGCGTCTTCAAAGCCAGCTCCTGTGGGGACTGCACAAATCCTGGAGCTGGCTTGCCGGCGAAGCTTTTCAAGGCAACAGAGCAGCATCCGGCAATGCCTGTCGCTGTACACAAGCCCCGCGTAACTGCCCCTCGAACTGCTCGATGATGGTCGCCCAACCCTGGCGACTGGCATGCTGGCGCGCGTTGAGCCGCACATTGCGCAATGTTTCCCGCTCTTCCAGCAACCACGCTGCCGCATCGCAGAATGCGCTTTCATCCCCCGGCATCGCCAGTACACCGTTGTAGCCATGGCGAATATGCTGGGCTGCCGCCGCCTGATCGTAGGCCACTACCCCTAGCCCCGAGGCCAGCGCCTCGAGCACGACATTGCCGAAGGTTTCAGTCAGGCTCGGAAACAGAAATACATCCCCCGACGCATAGTGACAGGCCAGGGTTTCACCGCGCTGAGTGCCGCAGAAAATCGCCTCGGGCATCTCGCTCTCCAGTTCCTGGCGCTGTGGGCCGTCGCCGACTACGATCAGCTTCAAGGTGCGCTGTGGATAACTGGACTTGAGGGTGTCGAAGGTGCGCTTGAGCAATCCCAGGTTTTTTTCCGGGGCCAGGCGACCGACATGAATGACCGCGATGTCTGCCTCGGTCAATCCCCACTGCTCGCGCAGGGCGTTCAAGCGTTTGGCCGGGTGAAACAATTGACTGTCGACCCCTCGGGAAAGCAAGGCCAGGCGCTCGAAGTGACGCCGTTCCAGTTCCATTCGCTGGCTGACGCTGGGCACGAGCGTCATGGTCGAACGATTGTGGAACCAGCGCAGGTAGTGGGTTAGCAGCCGCGTCAGCAGGCCGAGCCCATATGGGTTGGAGTACTGCTGGAAATTGGTGTGAAAGCCGCTGACCACCGATATCCCCAGGCGCCGTGCCGCTCGCAGTGCCGATAACCCCAATGGCCCCTCGGTGGCGATATACAGCACGTCCGGGCGATGGCGCTTCCAGCGGCGCAACAGCTTGTGCATCGACGACTGACCCCATTGCAGTCCGGGATAGCCCGGCAGCGGCCAGCCCCGGCACAGCATCAATTCATCGTCGCTACCCAGTTGCTGATCGCAGCCCTGACGTGGTCGAACCAATTCCACCTGATGCCCACGCGCGCGCAAACCGTCGCACAAGCGACCAAGGGTATTGGCCACGCCGTTGATTTCGGGAGGGAAGGTTTCGGTGATCAGGGTGATATGCAGAGCTGTCGTCATGACCTCAGTGTCGGCTGAGGCCATGTCGGCGTTATGGCGTTTGCATGATGGATTTGTGACCGTCTCAGCGCTGGGTCACCAGGTTCTCAACCCCACGTTCACGCACCCAGAACAGCGTCGCTCCGGCCACCGCAGCCGGCATCATCAGAATGTTGACCACCGGAATCAGCAGCACCAGATAAACGATGCCGCCGAAACTCATGCACTGCCAGCGCTTCTGTCGCAACCAGGCGAGCATTTCGTTCCAGCCCAGCTTGTGGTTATCCGCCGGGTAGTCGATGTACTGGATCGCCATCATCCAGACCCCGAACAGCAGCCACAATGGCGCGGCGATGATGTTCACCACCGGGATGAACGAAAGAATGAACAGAGCGATCGCCCGTGGCAGGAAGTAACCGAGCTTGCGCATTTCCCGGGCCAGGGTACGGGGGATCATGGCGATCAGCTCGCCCCAGCTGAATGCCGGGAAGTCGTCGGTACCCCGTACCACCACTTCGACTTTTTCCGCCAGAAAGCCGTTGAACGGCGCGGCGATGACGTTGGCGAGCAGGGTGAAGGTGAAGAACACCATCAACACCACCAGCACCACGAACAGCGGCCACAGGACATAACTGAGGAAGCTCAGCCAGTCGGGCAGGGACGGCATCAGGGTGTCGACCCACAGGCTGAATTGATGGCCGGCCAGATAGATCAATCCGACGAACAGCACCAGGTTGATCGCAAGTGGAAGTATTACGAAAAGGCGCAGGCTGGGGCTGAGAACCAGTTTCAGGCCTTCGCGCAGGTATTGCGGGCCGGACAGAACAGGGGCGGGCATAACGTGCTCCGAGCAGAGGGAAAACGCGCCGACCTTACCGGCTTTGCCTGACGGGCGAAAGCGCGGTAGCGGCATCGACATTAACTGTAACAAAGGCGTCCTGATAATCACGGTGATCGGATAGAGACCACCTATGAGCTGGATTGTTAAACCGTATTTCCTTAATCTTCGCCCCCTCGATACGCTGCACCCAATCTTTTTACAGGACTGTCGAGTTCCAGCCTTCCCCAAGGCTTTCAATGGTCCTTTTTTAATTCCCGCCGGCAAGCCGGCGTTCCGCGCCAGGTGTTCCGGGCCGGTCAACAGGAGCAGGTCATGTCTGAAGTCCGTCATTCGCGAGTGATTATTCTCGGTTCCGGCCCTGCCGGTTACAGTGCCGCGGTTTATGCCGCCCGTGCCAACCTCAAGCCGCTGCTGATCACCGGCATGCAGGCCGGCGGTCAACTGACCACCACCACCGAAGTCGACAACTGGCCGGGCGATGTCCACGGCCTGACCGGCCCGGCGCTGATGGAGCGGATGAAAGAGCACGCCGAGCGCTTTGAAACCGAGATCGTTTTCGATCACATCAACGCCGTGGACTTCGCTGCCAAGCCGTACACCCTGACCGGTGACAGCGCGACCTACACCTGCGATGCGCTGATCATCGCCACCGGTGCCAGCGCCCGCTACCTGGGCCTGCCGTCCGAAGAAGCATTCATGGGCAAAGGCGTTTCGGCCTGTGCGACCTGCGACGGTTTCTTCTACCGCAACAAGCCAGTGGCTGTGGTCGGTGGCGGCAACACCGCTGTGGAGGAGGCGCTGTACCTGGCCAACATCGCCAGCACCGTGACCTTGATTCACCGTCGTGAAACCTTCCGCGCCGAGAAAATCCTGATCGACAAGCTCAACGCCCGCGTGGCCGAAGGCAAGATCATTCTGAAACTGAACGCGACCCTGGACGAAGTCCTGGGCGACAACATGGGTGTGACCGGTGCCCGTCTGAAGAACAACGACAGCAGCTTCGACGAAGTGAAAGTCGACGGCGTATTCATCGCCATCGGCCACACCCCGAACACCTCGCTGTTCGAAGGTCAGCTGACGTTGAAAGACGGCTACCTGGTTGTGCAGGGCGGCCGTGATGGCAACGCCACGGCGACCAACCTCGAAGGTATCTTCGCGGCCGGTGACGTGGCTGACCACGTGTACCGTCAGGCCATCACTTCGGCCGGTGCGGGCTGCATGGCGGCACTGGATGCCGAGCGTTACCTGGACAATCTGCAGAACGCTTGATTCTGCGATCGTAAAAGAACCGGCTTCGGCCGGTTTTTTTATTGCCTCGAAGAAATCTCATTCCTGAAGGAGCGAGCACGCTCGCGATGGTGTTCAACGATGACGCTGGCAACCTGACACCCCGCGGTGCCCTGTCGTCCATCGCGAGCAGGCTCGCTCCTACAGGGAAGGGAGGTGTTCAGACCAATTTCTTCAGACAAGCTTCGAGAATATCCAACCCTTCCTCCAGCACCGCTGCCTCCGTGGTCAACGGGGCCAGCAGCCGAATGATGTGGCGCGATTTACCGCTGGGCATCAGCAGCAAACCGGCGTCCCGCGCCAGGGCCAGCAATTGCGTCAACTGCGCCGCTGCCGGCGTGCCATCGGGCTTGATCATTTCGATGCCGCGCATCGCCCCGACGCCCGTCAGTCGTCCCAGGTACGGCGACAGCTTGTTCGTGCGCCAGGATTCGTAGCGGCTGACAATCGCTTCTTCCTGCTGCGAGCCCCAGGCTTGCAGATGGGCATCGGTCATTTCATCCAGGGTCGCCAGTGCGGCAGCACAGGCGATGGGATTGCCCGAGTAGGTGCCGCCGAGTCCGCCCTTGGGCAAGTTGTCGAGCAGTGATTTGCGCCCGACCACCGCACCCAGCGGCACGCCGCCTGCGATGCTTTTGCCCAGCAGGATCAGGTCAGGCTCGATGCCCAGTCGCGAGAAGGCGAAGCGTTGGCCGGTACGGCCGAAACCGGACTGGATTTCATCGGCGATCAGCACAATGCCTTTCTCGTCGCAGAAGCGCCGTAATGCCTGGGCGAACTCAACGTCCATCGCCAGGAAACCGCCCTCGCCCTGCACGGGTTCGACAATGAAACACGCCACGTCTTCGACATCGATCTCGACGCTGAACAGCCGCTCCATCGCCTTCAGGGCCTCGGCGCAGGTCACGCCGTTGTCCTGGCTCGGGAAGGGCAGGTGATACACCGGGCCTGGCAACACACCGACTTTCTGTTTGTAGGGCGCGACTTTGCCGTTGAGGTTGAGGGTGGCCAGCGTACGACCGTGGAAGCCTCCATCGAAGGCGATCACGGCGCTGCGGCCGGTGGCGCCGCGCACGATCTTCAGGGCGTTTTCCGCCGCCTCGGCGCCGCTGTTGGTGAGCATTCCGCTGACAGGGTAATCCACCGGGACAAACGCGCTCAGGCGATCCATCAAGGCGATGTAGGGTTCATGTTGCGCCGCGTTGAACGCGTAATGGGTCAGCCGGGTGGCCTGTTCACGAATGGCTCCGACGATGCGCGGATGGCAGTGGCCGAGGTTGAGTACGCCAATCCCACCGACGAAGTCGATGTAGCGTTTGCCATTGGTGTCCCAGACCTCGGCGTTTTTACCGTGGCTGAGGGTGACAGGGTGAACGACGTTGATCGACTGGCTGATGCTTTCGCTGCTCATGAATGACCGGCTCGGAAGAAGGAGGACTTCCTTTTATCTAAGCCGTGAGCAGCACTGGCGGGCAAACGAAATAAAGTGGCGGGATCAATCTTAAAAGTCAGGACGTGGTTCGGGCGCCTTGAACGCTGAACTTGTAGGCGCGAGCCTGCTCGCGATGGTGGTCAACGATAACGTTGGCAACCTGACACCCCGCGGTGCCCTGTCGTCCATCGCGAGCAATCGAGCGTCGCCCGACTGCTCCTGCAAGTTAAATCAGCGGCGGGTCAGGGGCTGTTGAGCGAACTTCACGCCGGCCAGGCCATGGGCCATCAACGCACGGATATTGCCGTGATCGCTGCCTTCAGGCGTCGCCAGCACCGAACGGTAGTGTTCGCCGAACGCCAGCAGGGCTTCTTCATCGCTCAAGCCTTCCAGCAGTGCCAGGCCCAGCGTCTTGCACGAACCTTCGTTCTGTCCGGCGGCGTTTTCCACACCACCGTTGTTGAACGCCTGTGGCTGGTAGTCGTAACCGGCGGCGATGAACGCCAGGGTATCGGCGAAGGCGTGTTCGCCGCTTTTGAGGCTGGCGCGCAGGGTGTTCAAATCACTCATTGGGTTTTCCTTTGGCAAACGCCGCTTGTTGTTCGGCGCTGGCTTCTTGCTGAAATTGGGCTTTCCAGTCGGCGTACGGCATGCCGTAAACCACTTCGCGGGCTTCGTCGAGGCTGACCTCGATCTGGCGTTCGTCGGCCGCCGCCTTGTACCACTTGGACAGGCAGTTACGGCAGAAACCCGAGAGGTTCATCAGGTCGATGTTCTGGACATCCTTGCGGCTGTCCAGGTGGGCCACCAGCCGGCGGAAGGCGGCGGCTTCGAGTTCCAGGCGTTGTTGATCGTTCATGGCGGGCTCTGTGAAATCCAGTCGTGGCGCGGGATGATAAAAGTCTGGCGGGCAATCCGCCAGACGCACTCAGCGACTCGCCGCCAGGGTGATCGACACCGACTCGGCGAATCGCAGGGCGTGGGGCTTGTCCACTTCGACCTCGGCATACAGTACCGACTCGTTGGCCATGACCAGATCGAGAATCTCCTGGGTCAGGCGTTCAAGCAGGGCGAAGCGATTGCCCTCGACGTGGGCGATGATGGCCTTGGTGATGGTCCGGTAGTTCAGCGCGTGATCGATGTCATTGTCACGCACGGCTTCCTGGGCCGCGTAGAGGATGGTCAGGTTGATCAACACATCCTGCTTGTTGAGGATTTCGTCCTCGTTGATGCCGATGAAGGTGCGCAGGCACAGGTCCTTGACCCGGATGCGTGCCATGCCTGGTTGAAGTTGTGGCATTACTACTTGCTCCGTCCAATCAATTGCAGGAACTCCTGGCGGGTGTTGCTCGATTCTCGGAAGGCGCCGAGCATCACCGAGGTGTTCATGGTCGAATTCTGTTTCTCGACGCCGCGCATCATCATGCACATGTGCTGGGCTTCGATGACCACCGCCACGCCCGCCGCGCCGGTCACTTGCTGCACCGCGTCGGCGATTTGCCGGGTGAGGTTTTCCTGGATTTGCAGGCGTCGGGCGAACATGTCCACCAGCCGTGCGATTTTCGACAGGCCCAGCACCTTGCCCGTGGGAATATAAGCCACATGCGCCTTGCCAATGAAGGGCAGCAGGTGATGTTCACAAAGCGAGTAGAGCTCGATGTTGTCGACGATGACCATTTCATCATTGTCGGACGCGAACAACGCACCGTTGACGATTTCTTCGACACTCTGGTCGTAACCGTGGCAGAGGTATCGCATGGCCTTGGCCGCGCGCACCGGCGTGTCGAGCAGACCTTCGCGGTCGGGGTCTTCACCGAGACCGATGAGGATCTCGCGATAGCTCTGAGACAAAGCGTTCTGAGGCAGGGATAACGTCATGGAAAATCCTCGCGGGACACTTATTTGATGTGCCTTCCGCCGTTGACGGTCAGGGTCGTGCCGGTGACATAAGGGTTGTCGAGCAAATAGCGCAGGCTCTGGTAGATCACTTCGCTGCCGGGTTCGATACCCAGCGCGGATTTGGCCAACGCCTTGGCGCGGTAGGCCGCGTCGTCATCAGGATTGAACAGTAGCAGGGCCGGGGCGATCCCGTTGACCTTGATGCCCGGCGCGTATTTTGCGGCGAATGACAGCGTCAGGCTGTCGAGCCCGGCTTTGCTGGCGCAGTAGCCAATGTGCCTGCTGCTGCCCTTGCGGGTCACGTCATCGCTGATGTGCACGATGTCGGCGGGGCTGGAGCGTTCGAGCAGCTCGGCGCAATGCAGGTTGATCAGGTAGGGCGCCAGCATGTGCACGCTGAACATGCGGGTGAAGGCTTCGCCTTCGGTCTCCGGGGTTTCGGCCAGCCATTCAGAGGCGTTATGCACGATCGCCCGCAGGCTGTCGGTATGGGTTTTCAGTTCGCTGATGAAGGCAAGGATTCCGCCTTCGGTGGCGAAATCGGCGAACAGCGCCGTCGCCCCCAGATCGCGCAGGGTTTGCACGCCGGGGCGCTCGCTGCGGTAGCTGAAAATCACGCGATGGCCGTCTTCGAGCAGGCGCTGCGCGCAATGCAGGCCGACACGTTGGCCGGCGCCGGTGATGAGGATTGGGGCTGCGCAAGAGGTCATGAACGGCTCGCTTTGCGGTAAGAGCAAAACTATAACAGCGCAATGCGGCGTTCACCTACGCCCCCGGTAGGAGCAGCCGGTCGACGCTCGACTGCTCGCGATGAGCCCGAGAACGCTGGGAGCCTGATACCCCGCAGCGTTCTTGGGCTCATCGCGAGCTGGCTCGCTCCTACAGGAGGAGATCAGCGGTTTTGAGGGCTTGGCTCGGCGGACAACCGGCGCACAGGTTTGCTATTGAGCCAACCCGCCAGCAGCCGGGTCGACAGTGGAATGAAGCAGTAGACCATCAACGGCGTCAGGCACAGCGTGCTGACCAATATCCGCGGCAGCAGGCTCATTTCGCCCAACAACGGTCCGAGAGCAAAGTTGAACAGCAGCGACACCGGAAAGAACGCCAGCCAGATCGCCACCGCCTGTTTCCAGCGCGGCGGACGTTGGCCGGCTGCGCCGAACCAGCCTTCGATGCCACTGACCCGATGCTCTGTCGGATGGGCGAACAGGTCGCTGCCGCGCGCCAGCCAGGCAGTCCGCGAGGCGGAGTGCTCCCAGGTGTGCAGGGTCTGTTCGTCGGCGAAGCGGAAAATAATCTGGAATTCGTCATCCTCGGGCGGCGGAGCGAGCACGCCGGAGCCGAGGTAACCGGGGAAGTCGGTGGCCAGTTGTTCGCCTTCGCGCAGCCAGGCAATCAGATCCTGATAGCGCCCATCGGCGACGCGACGCGCCACCATCAGCGTGACGGGTGAGGTAGACATTGTGTATCTCCATTAAGACTTTGCGTCGTTCCGGATAGGAACTTCGCCAAACGCAGTGCCGGGGTAGAGGGCTGCGTATCGGGTCAAGCAAGGATTGTTCCGTATTCTAACTGTTTTCGTATTTGTTGTTTTTCGATCACACATCGCTTGAATGGGGATGGGGAAGGGGAGTTAGAATGAGGTCCGAACCACACATGGACGTCGAACTCCAGATGCCCGTACTCACTGATGTTGCTTCAGGCGTACCGCAGACTGTATCTCTTGAGCAGCAAGAGCTTTTTCCCATTCGCGAAGTGTCGCGCCTGACCGGCGTCAATCCGGTCACGCTACGCGCATGGGAACGCCGCTACGGTCTGATCGTGCCAACGCGCACCGAAAGTGGGCATCGCCTGTATTCGATGACCGATATCGAGCGTGTGCGCAGCATTCTCGGCTGGATCGAACGCGGTGTCGCGGTCAGCAAGATTGGCAAGATTCTGGCCAGGTCCGAGCCGCTGCAGGCGTTGTCCCACATTATCCCCAACGACCTTGTGCAAGCGGATTACGCGCAATGGCAGCAACAGGTCCAGGCCGCCGTCAGTGCGTTTGATGACGTTCAACTCGAACAGGTCTATGGACAGATCTATTCCAGCTACAGCCAGCCGGTCGTGTTTCAGGACATCCTTCTCCCGCTCTGGAAGCAATTGCTGCAACGCCAGGATTCATTCGGCCGGACCAGCGAGTGGCTGTTCCTGGACGGCTTTCTGCGCTCTCGGGTATTGCAGCGGCTGCTGTTGATCCGTGACAAGCAGCCAAGGCGAGTCATCGTCAGCGCCCTGGATGGCCAATGCCGGGAACTGGAATTGCTGGTAGCGGCCTTGTTCCTGAGCAGTGGGCAAACCGGCGTGCGTGTGTTGACCATTGGCCAGCCGTTCGACGAGTTGACCCTGGTGTGCGAAAGGATCAAGCCCCAGGCGCTGGTGCTTTTTTCCAATCACGTACCAGCCCCTGAATTGCCACGGCGCTTGAATCGCCTGGCTATGAGCCTGGAGTGTCCGTTGTTGTTGGCCGGTGATGCGTCCGACCTGGCACAGGAAAGCCTGGCCGGATCGTCGATCGGTTGCCTGGGGAACGAGGGTGTGGTGATGCGCCAGCGTCTGAAACAGTTCCTGGCGGGCGATCTGGATACTTGAGTTCAGAGATGCAGCGCAGGATGAGTCAACCGATGTTGCTGCAGGATGTATTGGCGCAGGCGCTCGGTTTCATCGGTGTCGCTCTGGCTCAACTGATAGGCGTAGAAGCCATTTTCGGTTTCTTTCTCCAAGGTGCCGCGCAGCGCAATTCGCTCGTAGCCTGAAGGGCTGAACCAGAGCGCGAAATGCTTCGGCGCCTTGGTCTTGTTGCGGACCTCCAGCAAAACCCCTTTGAACGAGACTTCGTGCACCCACATCGTGCCGGGTTGTCCCTGGGAGTTCTCCAGCGCCACCGGTTCGTCGAGCACCAGTCGCCAAGGGCGAACCAAGGGGCCGTCCTCATAAATGCTGGGGACGCCAAGACGTAAATGCAACGCATGAAACTCGTCTTCCACCAGGTGCAGCGGGAAAGTTATTTGCTGGTTTTCGAAGTTGGCTTGAATGGTGACTTGTTCGTGTGCGGCAAGGCGCGTGAGCAAGTCACGGATTTGCGAACCGCCATTGACGAGCAGACTCGACGTCGCGTCCCGCACATTGAGCTGCGGGTTGTGTTGCATGGTCTGGATAAAATCCAGCTCATCCTGGGTGAGGAGCGCGTCGCGTTGCATGGCAGGCTCGAAAGAATTAGTTACAAAGCGTTCGGTGATTGTAGTTAAAGACAATTGGTTCGCTGTTTTGTTTTAACCGTTCGTCGCTTTGAGCGCTGCCAGTTCGGCCTGAACCTCGGCCAACTGCGCTTCAAGCTGCACAATCCGCTGCTGGGCCTTGACCTGCACCGTCACGTCTTTTTGCACACCGATGAAATAAACCAGTCCGTTGCTCGGGTTTTTCACCGTCGAAATGGACAGCTCATTCCAGAACGGTGTGCCGTCCTTGCGGTAATTGCGCAGGATTTCCCGGCACGATCCTTCGTTGTTCAATGCATCACGGATCTTCGACAACGCTGGCTGATCGCGGTCGCCCGATTGCAGGAAGCGACAATCCTGATAGAGGATTTCTTCGCTGGTGTAACCGGTCAGGCGTTCGAAGGCAGGGTTGACGTAAATCAGGATCTTGTCTTGATCGCCTTCTTTTTCGGCAATCACGATGCCGTCGTTGGAGGCGTTGATCACCAGTTGCAGCAGTTTCGCGTTGATCATGGGCGGAACCCTTCCTTGTCGGTTGTCCGGGGATTCTAAAAGAACAATAAAGACCGTGCTGTTAAGATCCCGGTCTTTTACTCAGCTTCAGGATCAGATTGATGAAAGTCGCCATCATTTCCGGCTCGGTGTACGGCACGGCTGAAGAGGTTGCCCGTCACGCCGCCAGCCTTTTGCAAGCCGCGGGTTTCGAAACCTTTCACAACGCCCGTGCAAGTCTGGCCGATGTCCAGGCCTTTGGCCCGCAGGCCTTCCTGGCAGTGACCTCGACCACCGGCATGGGTGAGTTACCCGATAACCTGCAACCGCTGTATTTCGCGATCCGTGACCAATTGCCGGCAGCCTGGCGTGGGTTGCCGGGCGCGGTGATCGGCTTGGGCGATGCGAGCTATGGCGATACCTTCTGCGGCGGTGGCGAGCTGATGCGCGAGTTGTTCGGTGAGCTCGGCATTCGCGAAGTCCTGCCAATGTTGCGCCTGGACGCCAGTGAAAGCGTCACGCCGGAAACGGACGCCGAGCCCTGGCTGGCAGAGCTGGTCGGCGCTCTGCGAGGCTGATCAGGCACCGCTCGACGCTTGTAAACATCGATTTTCAGGACGCTGACGGGGCGGCAGACAGGGGCCGCCTCGTCTTCTCTGGCGGCGGTACTTTGACGTGGCTCCCATTTCATGGGGCGACTGACTCGCTCGGCCATCAAGCTGGCTGCTAATGCAACTACGCGAACCTTTGGGGGTGTCTAGACTCGGTAGTCATTGGAAACACTCCATAATAAAAACAGAGGTTCCTTGCCGTGAGCGTAGCCCCCGTCCAATCCTCCAACAGCGTCAAAGACCAGGTCAGTGCCGCCGAGTGGCAGACCCGGGTCGACCTGGCGGCCTGTTACCGCCTGGTTGCCCTGCACGGCTGGGACGATCTGATTTTCACCCACATCTCGGCCAAGGTGCCCGGCACCGAAGACTTCCTGATCAACCCGTTCGGGATGATGTTTCACGAAATCACCGCCTCAAGCCTGGTCAAGGTCGATCAGGCCGGCAACAAGCTGATGGACAGCCCCTACGAGATCAATCCGGCCGGCTATACGATCCACAGCGCGGTGCACGAGGTTCGTCATGATGTCGTCTGCGTGCTGCACACCCACACTGCCTCGGGTGTTGCGGTCTCGGCGCAGAAACAAGGCATTTTGCCGATCAGCCAACAGTCGTTGTTTGTCCTTTCCAGCCTGGCGTATCACGCCTACGAAGGTGTTGCGCTGAACCACGAAGAGAAGGCGCGACTGCAGGCCGACCTCGGGGAAAACAATTTCCTGATGCTGCACAACCACGGGTTGCTGACCTGCGGCAGCACCATCGCCGACACCTTCCTGATGATGTTTACCTTCCAGCGCGCCTGCGATATCCAGGTCATGGCGCAGGGCGGTGGCGCCGAACTGATCGCCATCGAACCGCAGATTCTGGCGGGTGCCAAGGCGATGATCGCCGGTGTCACCAAAAGTGCTCAAGGCATGGGCGGAGCGTTGGCCTGGCCAGCGCTGCTGCGCAAACTCGATAAACAAGACCCGGGTTATAAACTCTAATGGCACTCGCTGAGATTCCGCTGTGTATCTGGCGCAAGCGCAGCCAGACGTTCGTCTTCCGTGGCCAGACCATTCGTTACTGGACGGCAGGGCAGGGTGAGCCGTTGCTGCTCATTCATGGCTTCCCGAGCGCCAGTTGGGATTGGCATTACTTGTGGCAGCCGCTGGCTCAGCGCTATCGGGTGATAGCCTGCGACATGCTCGGTTTCGGAGACTCGGCCAAACCGGTCAACCACTCGTACAGTTTGCTGGAGCAGGCTGATCTGCAACAGGCGCTGCTGGCCCAACTGGGTGTCGAGCAGCCCGTGCACCTGCTGGCGCATGATTACGGCGACAGCGTGGCTCAGGAGTTGCTGGCCCGGCATTATGAAGCCCGTATTCACGTCGCCAGTTGCGTGTTCCTCAACGGCGGCCTGTTCCCGGAAACCCACCGTCCGGTGCTGATGCAAAAACTCCTGCTCAGCCCCTTGGGCTGGATGATTGGTCGCGCGTTCAGTCGTGATGGCCTGGTGAAGAGTTTCCGCCAGATCTTCGGCCCGCAGACCCGTCCCACTGAAAGCCAAATGGATGACTTCTGGAGCCTGATCGACAGCAATCACGGGCCGCGAGTCATGCACAAGCTGATCGGTTACATCCCTGAGCGGCGGGTGCAGCGCGATCGGTGGGTCGCCGCCATGCAGCGCGGTGAAGTGCCGTTGCGAGTGATTGATGGTGAGGTCGATCCGATCTCCGGCGCGCACATGGTCGCGCGCTATCGGGAGCTGATCCCCAACCCGGATGCGGTGCTCCTGACCGACATCGGCCATTACCCGCAGATCGAGGCGCCGTGCGAGGTGCTCAAGCACTATCTGGCGTTTCGCGATCAGCAGGTGCTGCCGCCGCTCAAGGTGGCGTGTTCCTGAGTCCGGCTGAACGCTGAACACCTTGTGGAGAGGGAGCAAGCTCCCTCGCCACAAAGTCCTCGTTGTCTGACGTTCATCATCCCCCAGCCTTATCGCGCACCATTCAGCCTCCCCTCAGTTCATTGTGACCCGCTGCGCCGTGCCTGAAACTCCAAGGCAATGTCCCTGGCCTGTTGGAGTTCTCCCATGAATGAATCTGTGCGCTTCGAAGATAAAGTCGTGATCATCACCGGTGCGGGTGGCGGCCTGGGACGGGCGCACGCGCTGTTGTTCGCTCAACAGGGCGCCAAGGTGCTGGTCAACGACCTCGGCGGTTCGACCCAGGGTGAAGGCGCCAATGCGTCGGCCGCCGACCGTGTGGTCGCGCAAATCTGTGACGCCGGTGGCACCGCCGTGGCCAACCACGACTCGGTCACCGATGGCGACAAGCTCGTGCAACATGCCCTCGACGTCTTCGGTCGTGTCGATGTGGTGGTCAATAACGCCGGCATCCTGCGTGATAAAACCTTCCACAAAATGGAAGACGCCGACTGGGACCTGGTGTACCGCGTCCACGTCGAAGGCGCCTATAAAGTCACCCGAGCGGCCTGGCCGCACATGCGCGAGCAAAACTATGGCCGGGTGATTTTCACGGCGTCCACCTCGGGCATCTACGGCAACTTCGGCCAATCCAACTACGGCATGGCCAAGCTCGGCCTCTACGGCCTGACCCGTACCCTGGCCATCGAAGGCCGCAAGAACAACATCCTGGTCAACGCCATCGCCCCCACCGGCGGTACGCGCATGACCGAAGGCTTGATCCCGCCGCAAGTGTTCGAACAACTCAAACCGGAACTGGTCAGCCCGCTGGTGGTGTACCTGGCCAGCGAAAACTGCCAGGAAACTTCCGGCCTGTTCGAAGTCGGCGGCGGCTGGATGGGCAAGGTGCGCTGGGAGCGCAGCCTGGGCGCCGGGTTCGACCCACGGGTGGGTTTCTCCCCGGAGGACGTGGCGGCGCACTGGCAGCAGATTTGTGATTTCGAGGGCGCGGCGCATCCGAAGGACAACATTGAAGCGCTGAAGGAAATGATGGGCAATTTGCAGAAGTATTCGTTGTAACGCAGCAGGCAAGGTCATGCTGAATGACCTTGCCGATTGTGTTTATGGGCTATCGAGGAAAGTACTTGGATACCAGCGCCGCCAGGGTTGCGGCTGTTTGCGCATCCATGACCCCATCGTAACGCTCCGGGCGAAAATGCATCTGAAAGGCCCGGACCAGTTGTTTAAAACCTTGCTCGGTCTCAGCGCCTGAGATGTCATATCCGTAGGACTTGAATAGCGCCAACAACTCGCTGCGCGATGGAATGGCGCTGGCGTTGTATCGCTGCAGAAAGTCGTCCCGGGTGGCCTCATCGAACCAGGCGCCGATGCCTTTGAGGTAAAGCGCATGCCAGGGAAACGCAGGTCCCGGGTCGCTTTTTCGTCCAACCGCGATATCCGAGTGACCTAATACCTGGGTCGGAGTGATGTCCGGGTAGCGCTTGAGGATATTCAGCGCCAGTTCTTCAATGGCAGCGATCTGTTCGGGATGATACGGCGGGAAAGTGAAATCGCCGTTGTTATCCGTCGCAAGATTGATGATTTCAATGCCAATGGAGGTGTCATTCAGATTGCTGCGACTGCCCCACTGGCTGACGCCCGCATGCCAGGCCCGATGGGACTCATCCACCAGGTTGAAGACTTCCTGTGCGGTAAAACCTTCGCTCAGGTAACTTGGATCAGTGATGTCCGGAACCAGGTAGTGGGCGCTGACGCTCGGCCCTGTCAGAATCTTCACCGAGCTGGAGAAGTTGCCGGCTGTGTAGTGGAAGATAAGAAAGCGTATTCGGCTGTTGTAACTTTTACTTGAACGGTATTTGTTGTAGCTGATGGGTTTCATAAAAGCACTCGCAATGAATCGGGAAGAGGTCAGCTGATTGTGGGAAGTGTCTGACCTGCGATTTAGCTTAATCGCTGGAGTGCTCCGGGTAGTTACAAAGTTCTGTAGGTGTTTTCTGAGCTTGATGTAGGTTGAAAGCTGTTTTTTGGCTAGTGCGCGTTTGAGTGTAAGGGGAGGTAATTTAAAAGTTACTAAAGATTAAAATAATAAAGGTGGAAAGTGTGTCGTTCATGTGTAGTTATTAGTGGGGGCGGCGAAATGGTTGTATGAGATATATCTTTGCGTAAAAAGATATTACTTACGCAATATCAGGAAGTCTATCTGTCGACCGTGGTTCAAGTGGATCCAGTCGGCCCTACAAAAACGGCGCCCATAAAAAAGGCCGCTGCAAACGCAGCGGCCAAGGTAAGACGTTGGATCAGGAGCTACAAATCAACGTCAGTGAACACAGGGCGATGAGTCGAAACCGTCAATCTCATCTGAAAACTGTCATGAACGGGATGGTCGGATCACACACCGTTGCTTCGTGCTTCCAGGTGGGTTCCCGTGAAAGCCAGGCCAGAATAAGTGTTTGCTGGCAAAGGAAAAACAGCGATTCGCGACATGCAGTGTTACAGCCCGCGCAACAGTGCCGTTTTTGCCCCTCCCATTCAGCCCCCCCCCGCGATATGCGCATGGATGATGGTCCTGCATCCAGCTCATCCATGCCTCGCGCAAAACGCCCTGCCATGCGGCCTGTCATCCCTTAGAGGTACACCACGAATACCTCCTTGGTGCGCTTATCGCCCCTGGCGGGCGGCAGTAGGGTGAGGCCTTCTGTCACTCACCGGGGAAGACGCATGACAAAAACAACAATGCGCGCCATCTTCACACCGCAGGCGCTGGTCGCTGCGGTGGTCTTGGGTTGCTGCGCCCAGGCGCAGGCCATTTCATTCAACATCGGCGAGATCGAGGGGACGTTTGACTCGTCACTGTCAGTGGGCGCGAGCTGGGGCATGCGCGATGCCGAAGATTCGTTGGTGGGCACGGTCAATGGCGGTTCCGGACAGTCCTCGACCGGCGATGACGGGCGGTTGAACTTCAAGAAGGGCGAGACGTTCTCGAAGATCTTCAAAGGCATCCATGACCTCGAGCTCAAGTACGGCGACACCGGTGTGTTCGTCCGTGGAAAATATTGGTACGACTTCGAACTAAAGGACGAAAACCGCGAGTTCAAGCCCATCAGCGACGAGGGCCGCCAGGAGGGTGCCAAGTCTTCCGGTGGACAGATCCTCGATGCCTTCGTCTATCACAACTACGCCATCGCCGACCTGCCGGGCACGGTGCGTGCAGGCAAGCAGGTGGTCAGTTGGGGTGAAAGCACGTTCATCGGCAACTCGATCAACAGCATCAACCCGGTGGATGTGTCCGCCTTCCGCCGTCCCGGTGCCGAGATCAAGGAAGGCCTGATTCCGGTGAACATGCTGTTCGCTTCCCAGGGCCTGACGGACAAATTGACCGTCGAAGGCTTCTACCAGCTGGAATGGGACCAGACCGTCCTCGATAACTGCGGGACCTTCTTCGGCGTCGATGTGGCAGCGGATGGTTGCAACAAGAACTACACCGTCGCCAATCCGGCGATCGCCCCGTTGCAACCGATAGCTGCCGCGTTTGGCCAGGGGTTTGAAGTCAGCAAGGAGGGCGTGATCGTGCCCCGTGGCAGTGACCGTGATGCCCGCGATTCCGGGCAATGGGGGACGGCGCTGCGCTGGCTTGGCGACGATACCGAGTACGGCCTGTACTTCATGAACTACCACAGTCGCACGCCGACGGTGGGCACCGTCACCGCGGGTGCCAGCACGCTGGCGAGCATTCCGGGGATCGTGGCCACGGCCAACCGGATTGCGCCCGGCAGTGGCTCGGGGCTCGCGCAAAGTGTGATGCTCGGGCGCGGTCAGTACTACCTCGATTACCCGGAAGACATTCGCCTGTACGGCGCAAGTTTCTCCACCACCTTGCCGACCGGTACCGCATGGACCGGCGAGATCAGCTATCGGCCCAACGCGCCGGTGCAGGTCAACACCAACGACCTGACGCTGGCCATGCTCAACCCGATTGCCGGCGGCGCGGCATCGCCCATTGCATCCAGTCCGGGTGCCGATAACAAGGGCTATCGGCGCAAGGAAATCACCCAGGTCCAAAGCACCCTGACGCACTTCGTCGATCAGGTGATGGGCGCTGATCGCCTGACCCTGGTGGGCGAGGCCGCGGTGGTTCACGTCGGTGGCCTGGAAGCCCGCAGCAAGCTGCGCTACGGCCGCGACTCGGTGTACGGGCAGTATGGTTTCGGCGGCGATACCGATGGTTTCGTGACCTCGACCTCCTGGGGTTATCGCGCACGGGCCATCCTCGATTACAACAACCTCATCGCCGGCATCAACATCAAGCCCAACCTGTCGTGGTCCCACGACGTCAGCGGTTACGGCCCCAACGGGCTGTTCAACGAAGGTGCCAAGGCCATCAGCCTCGGCGTCGATGCCGACTATCGCAATACCTACACCGCAAGCCTCAGTTACACCGATTTTTTCGGGGGTGACTACAACACCCTCGAAGACCGCGACTTCGTGGCGTTGAGCTTTGGCGTGAACTTCTGATCTGGCTGAGAAGGATGATTTCCATGCGCAAGATGATTCTGCAATGCGGTGCCCTGGCCCTCGGTCTGCTGGCCGCCAACGTGATGGCGGCGGTGACGCCGGAAGAAGCCAACAAACTCGGCACCAGCCTTACACCGCTCGGTGCGGAGAAGGCCGGCAACGCCGACGGTTCGATTCCACCCTGGACCGGCGGCCTCCCGAAAAACGCTGGTGCGGTGGACAGCAAGGGGTTCCTGGCCGATCCATTTGCCAATGAAAAGCCCTTGTTCGTCATCACGGCCGCGACGGTCGACAAGTACAAGGACAAGCTGTCCGATGGGCAGATAGCGATGTTCAAGCGTTATCCCGAGACCTACAAAATCCCGGTTTATCCGACGCACCGCACCGCGGCCCTGCCACCGGAAATCTATGAGTCGGCCAAGCGCAGCGCGCTCAATGTAACGCCGATCAACGACGGTAACGGTCTGGCCAACTTCACCGGCAATCGCTATTACGCGTTCCCGATTCCAAAGAACGGAGTCGAGGTGATCTGGAACCACATCACCCGTTATCACGGCGGTAATCTGCGACGCACCATTACCCAGGCAACGCCGCAATCGAATGGTGATTTCACCGTCATCCGCTTCAAGGACGAGGTGGCCGTACCGTCCCTGCTGGGGGATTACAAACCGGGCAGCGATGAAAACGTGCTCAGCTATTTCAAGCAGGAGGTGACCGCACCGGCGCGGCTGGCGGGCAACGTGTTGCTGGTTCACGAGACCCTCGATCAGGTCCAGGAGCCGCGCAAGGCGTGGATCTACAACGCTGGCCAGCGCCGCGTGCGGCGTGCACCGCAAGTGGCCTATGACGGCGTCGGCACCTCATCGGACGGGTTACGCACCACCGACAACTTCGACATGTTTTCCGGAGCGCCGGATCGCTACGACTGGAAACTGATCGGCAAGAAAGAAATGTACATCCCGTACAACAGCTACAAGCTCGATTCGCCTGACCTGAAGTACACCGATGTGATCAAGGCCGGGCACATCAATCAGGACCTGACCCGCTATGAGTTGCACCGGGTCTGGGAGGTTGTCGCCACGGTCAAGCCCAACGAGCGGCACATATACGCCAAGCGCCACATGTACCTCGACGAAGACACCTGGCAAGTGGCCCTGGCCGATCACTACGACGGTCGCGGACAGCTCTGGCGTGTGGCCGAGGGGCATGCCCAGTTCTACTACGATCATCAGGTTCCGGCCTATACCGTCGAAGCGCTGTATGACTTGATTGCTGGTCGTTACATCGCCCTGGGGATGAAAAACGAAGAGAAGCGCAGCTTCGAATTCAACATCGCGGCAAAAGCCGGGGACTACACGCCTGCAGCCTTGAGGAGTACAGGTGTGAAGTAGTCTTCCTACAGGCTTTACACAAAAAGGTGACCTCGCGGTCACCTTTTTTATGGGTGTAAATCAGTCTGCTGAATACTTCTTCAACAAGCGTTCGGGAGAGGTCTAGGGTGGCGCCACAACTATAAAAAGGCGCCTCATAATGACTGCCATGACCCTGGGTCTGGACCGTCCTGGACCCCTGCCTCGTTTGTCTTCTCACCACCTGTCTCGCGACCGTTTAATTGAGCCGTTGCTGGCCTCGCCAGCGCGGGTGAAGTTGCTTTGCGCCCCGGCCGGCAGCGGCAAGAGCGCCCTGCTCACCGAGTGTCTGCTGCGAGCACCAACGCACTGTCGCGTGTATTGGCTGTCGTTGGCGGGGGCGTCCTTGAGTGTTGTCGAGTTCCAGCAATGGCTGGCCTGCACACTGGGGCTGCCTGGGGCGGATGAGCTTGCTTTGCTGGAGGCTCTGGCCAGGCTGCAAACGCCCACTTGGCTGTTTCTCGATGATTACTGTCGCGTGCCCAATCCTGAGCTCGACCGCTTGCTGGACCGTTTACTGGCTGTCAGAAATCCACTGTTGAACTGGTGGTTGGGTTCGCGCCGGCGTCCATCATGCAACTGGCCACGCTTGTTGCTCGACGATGAGTTGTACGAATGCGAGGCGCGGGCCCTGGCATTCAACGAATCGGACATCGAACAATTGCTCGTCCATGTCGTGCCGCCGCAGTCAGCCAATACGGCCAGGAGGATCATCCAGCGTAGCGGTGGCTGGTGCGCCGGCGTGCGCATCGCCTTGCTCGACGGTTGTCAGTGGGCGGCCGGGGAGGGCAGGCAGGGGCGATCGGCGACGTTGCTCGATTACCTGCAACATGAACTGTTCAACACCTTGCCGCCAGAACTGGTGGAAGCCTGGCAAGTGCTGGCGCACCTGCCGCGCTTCAATGCCAGCCTGTGCGAGCATCTGTTTGGCGCCGGTGAGGGCGCGCAGTGGTTGCACGCCTTGCAGGACATGGGGTGTTTCATCGAACCCTGGGAGGACTCGCCCGACTTGTTGCGGGTGTTCGTGCCATTGGCCCGGGCCATGCGCGAGGAACAAGGTTCGGCAGGGCGCTCCTGGCACCGGCGCGCCTGTCAGTGGTTCACCACCGAGGAGGACTGGCAGGGCGCGTTCGAGCAGGCGTTGTTGGCCGAAGAGTTCGAGGTGGCGGTCAGCCTGTTGCAGCACTTCAGCTTTGAGCATTTGTTCCGCCGGGAGAATGTGCGTCTGTTGCTCAGTCTGCATGAGCGCCAAGGTGAAGAATTGACCCTTGGTACGCCGCAATTGGTGGGTTTGATCACCGCGGCGTTGTTGTTTGCCGGGCGCTTCGATCAGGCCGCGTCGTGCATCGAGCAACTGGTGCGGTTCACGCCTCAGCCGACGGCGGCCCTGCAACGGCAACTGCTGGCGCGCTGGCAGGCTCAGCAGGGCTGGTTGCTGCATTTGCAGGGGCGGATGGAAGCGGCGCGCACGCACTTTATCGAGGCGCTGGCCGAGTTGGACTCCGACGCTTGGGCCGCGCGCTTGTTATGCCTGTCCGGGCTGACCCAGCAAGCGCTGCTGACCGCCGACCTCGATGGCGCACAGGCCTTCAATCGTGAGGCGCTGTGTCTGGCGCGGGCGCAGGGTTCGCTGCTCTTTGAAGGCTTGCTCGAACTCGATCATGCCCAGTGGCTGGAGCAGCGCGGTGCTCCCCAGCGAGCCGAAAGTTTGTTGGCGGATATCCATGAATTACTGTGTCGGCAGGCCGATCGCCCGACGCCGCTGCTGGGGCGGATTGCCTTGCGACGCGGACGTCTGGCGCTCTGCCAGGGGCAGGATGGCCTGGCATCCCGGTTCTTCCAGTCCGGTCTGCAGGACTGCCTGCACAGTCAGGACAAACGCGCGTTGTATGGTTTTCTCGGGTTGGCACAGGTGGCCGCCAATCAGCGCGATTACGCACAGGCGTTTGACCGGTTACGTGATGCCGAACGGTTGATGCAGCAGCGGCAGATTCCCGACACGGTTTATCGCAGCGCACTGCTGCAGATCAGCAGTCACTTCTGGTTGCAGCAAGGTCGCACGACATTGGCTTGTGAAGCATTGACCCGAGTCCTGCGGCACTACCGTGGACCTCAGGCTCGCCAGGCACCTCCGGCCACCATCGAACTGATCGCGCGGATCGAATACCAGCTGGTGATCGCCGAGACGTATCTGCAACAGGCGAAGCACCCCCTGGAGCGGCTCAAGGCGTTGCTTGATCAAGCGCAACGTGATGCCAGGCTGGCGCTTGAAGCGGAATTGCAATTGGCGATTTGCGAAGTGGCCGATCTGATGGGCGAGACGGCACTGGCGAAGTCGGCCTTGCAGGCCGGGCTGGAACTGGTGAAACGCTGCCATTTGCAACAAGCCTTGTGCGAACTGCGCCTGCGTCAGCCGACATTGCTCAGTCGCTTGGGGGAGGAGGAGCCCCTGGCGCCGTCAACGCTGGACGCCAATCCATTGAGCGTACGAGAACTGGAGGTGCTGAGCCTGATCGCCCAAGGCAACTCCAATCAACAGATTGCCGAACAGTTGTTTATTTCATTGCATACCGTGAAGACCCATGCGCGGCGAATACACAGCAAGTTGGGTGTCGAGCGTCGCACCCAAGCCGTGGCCACTGCGAAGAAGTTAGGGCTCATATCGTCAGGATGAAACGGGTGCTCTTTAAGTGGGTTGAGTATTACCTGCAAGATAGCGAAACATTCTACTGCGTACGTGGTGTGTGAATTTGCCTAGTATGCTTTCCGGCAACAACTAACGAAGATTCATTAATTGGCAAGCAAGGAAGTTAAATCATGGAAGAGCTGAATATTGAACGGGTGCGTGCCATGTTGCATGCAAGACTCGGCGGTCGTGGTATCAATGTCGATAAAGTGTATGTGAATGGCATTAATAAACTTGACGAACTGCTGGTGACTTATTCCCAAACGCTGGTGTGGGCGTTCCTTCTGCAGTTGCAGGATCGCGAGACTCCCTGCTTTGAAGGAGAGCACCTGGGGTTGTTTACCGAGCCTTACACATTCGACCCGGACTTTCGTTTCAAAGGTCTCGATTTTGACGAACTAAACAGAATGGGCGTAGACATCGCCCAGGTTTTTCTGGGTGACTCCGTAAACGGTTGAAAGCAGTGATGCCCGCGGCAGTGGGTATGAATGTTATTTGCGTGTTCCCTCCAGCATCTCTGAGCGGGCGGGACTCTCGTAACCCATGCGCCAACTGACGGCCCGCGATGCCGCGAGTAATCGCTGCGCCGCCGGGCCGTTTTCGTCGGCGTGAAACAGCGATGCCGGGCCCACCACCGTCAGCACGGCCACCACTTTCCCCATCGCATTGAACACCGGCGCCGACAAGGCATCCACACCGGGCATCAACAAACCATGCACATGATGCAGGCCGCGTGCGCGGATCTGTTCGCACATGGCGGCATAGGTTGGGTCATCCGCCAGGACGTGGGCTGATTGGCCCCGCAATTCCTGCTCGCGCAGGTCCGCGGTCTCGCGCTTGGGCAGGTAGGCGCCAAAGACCAGTCCCGTCGATGAACTGAGCAACGGCAGCACCGAGCCCAATTGCGTCACAACCGTCACCGCGCGCACCGCCGGCTCGATGTGCACCACGGTTGCCCCCTGGTTGCCCCATACCGCCAGGAAGCAGGTTTCGTTCAAGTCGTCGCGCAACTCGGCCAAGGGCAGGGCGGCGACTTTCAGCACGTCCATACTATTGAGTGCGGCCAGCCCGACGCGCAAGGCTTCGCGGCCCAGGCCGTAATGGTTGGTGACGCTGTTCTGTTCGGCAAAACCGCTGGCGATCAGCGCCTGCAGATAGCGGTGAACCTTGCTCGCCGGCATCTGCACGTGCTCGGCCAGGCGCGAGAGCGAAGTCGAGGGGGACAACTGCGCCAGGGCCTTGAGGATGTCGGTACCCACCTCGGCCGAGCGTACTTTCTGTTTACCGTTGCTGTCTGGCTTTTCCATGGAGGCGGTGTGATCCCGGGACGAATGGGCGTCTTTATAGCTTGACGGTCAATACCAATCAAATTACGTTAAGCGTAATTGAATTACGATAAAAATAACCCTGGCGTGTCCCAGACCTCTGCAATGGAGCGACAGGCCACTGCCCACTCCCTGTTCAGGAGGCTCCATGAACCTCGATTCAACGGCGCCAGCGCTGGCTTACCAGTCAGGCTTCGGCAACGAATTCAGCAGTGAGGCATTGCCCGGTGCGCTGCCGGTCGGCCAGAACGCGCCGCAAAAAGCCCCGTACGGCCTCTACACCGAACTGTTCTCCGGTACCGCGTTCACCATGGCCCGCAGTGAAGCGCGGCGTACGTGGATGTACCGCATCCAGCCATCGGCCAATCATCCGGCATTCGTCAAGCTCGAGCGGCAACTGGCCGGTGGCCCATTGGGTGAAGTGACCCCTAATCGGCTGCGCTGGAACCCGCTGGATATTCCCGCCGAACCGACGGACTTCATCGACGGCCTGGTGAGCATGGCCGCCAACGCCAGCGCCGACAAACCGGCCGGGATCAGCATCTACAGCTACCGCGCCAACCGCTCCATGGAACGGGTGTTCTTCAACGCCGACGGCGAATGGCTGCTGGTGCCTGAGCAGGGCCGTCTGCGCATTGCCACGGAACTGGGCGTGCTCGAACTCGAGCCACTGGAAATCGCCGTGCTACCGCGCGGTTTGAAATTCCGCATCGAACTGCTCGACCCGCAAGCCCGCGGCTACATCGCCGAAAACCATGGCGCGCCGCTTCGCCTGCCGGATCTGGGGCCGATCGGCAGCAACGGTCTGGCCAATCCGCGGGACTTCCTGGCCCCGGTGGCCCATTACGAAAACCTCAAGCAGCCGACCACGCTGGTGCAGAAATTCCTCGGTCAGCTGTGGGGCTGCGAGCTCGATCATTCGCCGCTGAACGTGGTCGCCTGGCACGGCAACAACGTGCCGTACAAATATGACCTGCGCCGGTTCAACACCATCGGCACCGTCAGCTTCGATCACCCGGACCCGTCGATTTTCACCGTATTGACCTCGCCGACCAGCGTCCACGGCCTGGCCAATCTGGACTTCGTGATCTTCCCGCCACGCTGGATGGTGGCCGAGAACACCTTCCGTCCACCATGGTTCCACCGTAACCTGATGAACGAATTCATGGGCCTGATCAAAGGCGAGTACGACGCCAAGGCTGAGGGCTTCGTGCCCGGCGGTGCTTCCTTGCACAGTTGCATGAGCGCGCACGGCCCGGATGGCGAAACTTGCACCAAGGCCATCAACGCTGACCTCAAGCCGGTGAAAATCGACAACACCATGGCCTTCATGTTCGAGACCAGCCAGGTGCTGCGTCCGAGCCGGTTCGCCCTCGATTGCCCGCAACTGCAAACCAACTACGATGCCTGCTGGGCCACATTGCCCGCGACTTTCGACCCGACACGGAGATAACCCATGACGCAAACTTCCATCCCTCGCAGTTGGGTTGCTTCCGCCAACGGCCATACGGATTTCCCTTTGCAAAACCTGCCGCTGGGCATCTTCAGCGTGAAGGGTTCGGCGCCACGCAGTGGCGTGGCCATCGGTGAGCATATCTTCGATCTGGAGGCCGCACTCGAGGCCGGCCTGTTCGATGGCGCAGCAAAAGCCGCCGTCGAAGCCACCCGTGGCGGTCAGTTGAATGCGTTCTTCGAACTCGGTCGTGAAGCGCGTGTGGCCTTGCGTGAACGTTTGATCGAGTTGCTCGAAGAAGGCAGCAGCCTGCGCGGCAAGATCGAAGTCCAGGGCGCAAAACTCCTGCCACTGGCGGCGGATTGCGTGATGCACCTGCCGGCGAAAATCAACGACTACACCGACTTCTATGTCGGTATCGAACACGCGCAGAACGTCGGCAAACTGTTCCGCCCGGACAACCCGTTGCTGCCGAACTACAAGTACGTGCCGATCGGATACCACGGCCGCGCCTCGACCATTCGCCCCTCCGGCACTGACGTGCGTCGCCCGAAAGGCCAGACCTTGCCGGCCGGTCAGAGCGAACCGACTTTCGGCCCTTGCGCGCGCCTGGACTACGAACTGGAACTGGGCATCTGGATCGGTCAGGGCAACGAGATGGGCGACTCCATCGCCATTGGCGACGCCGCCGATCACATCGCCGGTTTCTGCCTGCTCAACGACTGGTCGGCACGGGATATCCAGGCCTGGGAATACCAGCCGCTGGGGCCGTTCCTGTCGAAGAGCTTCATCACCAGCATCTCGCCGTGGGTCGTCACCGCCGAAGCGCTGGAGCCGTTCCGTCGCGCCCAGCCCGCGCGTCCTGAAGGCGACCCGCAGCCGCTGCCGTACCTGTTCGACAAGCGTGATCAGGCCTCTGGCGCCTTCGACATCGAGCTGGAAGTGCTGCTGCTGACCGAAGCCATGCGCGAGCAGAACCTGCCAGCCCATCGCCTGACCCTGAGCAACACACAACACATGTACTGGACCGTGGCGCAAATGGTCGCGCACCACAGCGTCAACGGCTGCCAGTTGCAGGCCGGCGACCTGTTCGGATCGGGCACCTTGTCCGGGCCGGAAAATGGTCAGTTCGGCAGCCTGCTGGAAATCACCGAGGGCGGTAAAAAGCCGATCGAACTGGCATCGGGCGAAGTGCGCAAATTCCTCGAAGACGGCGATGAAATCATTCTTCGTGGCCGTTGCCGCCGTGAAGGTTTTGCGTCCATCGGTTTCGGCGAATGCCGCGGCAAAGTGTTGCCGGCGCGCTAAGGGGAACGGGTCATGCAGCTCTATACCTATTACCGTTCGACCTCGTCGTATCGGGTGCGCATCGCTTTGGCGCTCAAAGGCCTGGATTACCAGGCGCTGCCGGTCAACCTGATCGCGCCGCCGGGTGGCGAGCACCGCCAGCCGCCGTATCTGGCCATCAACCCGCAGGGCCGCGTGCCGGCCTTGCGCACCGATGAAGGCGAGCTGCTGATCCAGTCACCGGCGATCATCGAGTACCTGGAAGAGCGTTATCCACACGCGCCGCTGCTGTCGAAAGACCTCGCGGCCCGCGCCCATGAACGTGGCGTGGCGGCGGTAATCGGCTGCGATGTGCATCCATTGCACAACGTCAGCGTGCTCAACAGGCTGCGCCAGTTGGGCCACGACGAGCCGCAGGTGGTGGAGTGGATCGGGCACTGGATAAGCCAGGGGCTGGCGACGGTGGAGCAGTTGATCGGCGACGAGGGTTACTGCTTCGGGCCTGAGCCAGGTCTGGCCGACGTCTACCTGATCCCGCAGCTGTATGCGGCCGAACGCTTCAATATTGCGCTTGAGGCCTATCCACGCATCCGTCGCGTGGCGGCGCTGGCGGCGACACATGCGGCGTTCATCAAGGCGCATCCGGCGAATCAGCCTGATACGCCTTGAATCCCGACACAAATCCCCCTGCGGGAGCGGGCGATCAATGGACGACGGAATTGGGCGGCAAATGCCCCAGTCGTTCAGTGAGGCGAATTCGCTGGATCGGATCATCACTGAGCAACAGTGCATGTTCCAGGTCGAAGCGTTCGGCGTTCGGGCAGTCCAGCCTTTGGTAGAGGCTGGCGCGGGCCAGATAGTCGGCGGCATTGCCATTGCCCAGTTCCAGCACACGTTCGGCGTCGATCAAGGCGCCGATGTAATCGTCGTGGGAAAGGTGCAGTTGACGCAGGTTGCGCGACAGGCGTTGCAGCATCTGCACGGGATCGGCGGTGACCAGGTGTTCGGCGCTGAGTTTCATGTTCGGGCCGTACTGGCGTTGCAGCAATTCCCGGCAATCGTTGGGGTATAGCCGACGGCCGCCGCACGGGTCGAGCAAGTGATCGGCCCCCGGCACGCGCAACAGGAAATGCCCCGGGAAGTTAACCCCGACCAAGGGGATTTCCAGGCCCCTGGCCAGTTCCAGGGCGATCAGCCCCAGGGAAAGCGGTTGCCCGCGGCGCAATGCCAGCACTTTGTTGAGCAAGGCCACCTGTGGGCGCAATGGGCTGAAGTCGTCCTGGGCGAAACCCAGGTCATTCATGCGGCGTAACAAGGGTTGCGCCAGTTCGTTGACCGGCAACATCGGCAAGCCGTAACTCACACGCTGTTGCAACTCATGGAAATCCTGGAGCAACGCCTCGGGGTTTACCTCGCTGTCATGTTCGGCCGCAATCCACAGCGCCGCCTCGAACAGCGCGGGCGGTGAACGTTGCAGACAGGCGAAAAACGATTGGCGCGGTGTCATCAGAATCTCCGGGCAATGCCTCGTTTTAGCCCCGTCGCCAGCATTCGTCCAGTGTCGTGCAGAGGCTGAAACAGGTTATTTCCGAAAGCTTGCATCAAGCCTTCGCTTATTCCGGTGCGCTTCTGCAATTTTTGGGCGCAAGCCTATACTGGCGACTACAAGAAGTGATTCGGGAGCCTTACGATGTTCGCTCTCATGCAAAGCACTCGCCTTGAATCGCTGCATCTGAGCGTCGACCCGGTCACCGGGTTGAAGGCGGTCATTGCCATTCATAACAGCCGACTGGGACCTGCCCTGGGGGGGTGTCGTTACCTTGCCTACCCCAGCGACGAATCCGCGGTCGAGGATGCGGCGCGCCTGGCCAAAGGCATGAGCTACAAAGCCGCATTGGCCGGCCTGGCCCAGGGCGGTGGCGTCGCGGTGATCATTCGGCCGGCCCATGTGGCCAACCGCGCGGCGCTGTTCGAGGCCTTCGGGCGCTGCATCGAGCAGCTCGACGGCCGTTACATCACCGCCATCGACAGCGGCACGTCGGTAGCGGATATGGATTGCATCGCCCAGCAGACCCAACATGTCACCAGCACCACCTCGGCGGGCGACCCTGCGCCCCATGCGGCGATGGGGGTCTTTACCGGCATCCGCAGCACCGCGATGGCGCGACTGGGCAGCGATAACCTCGAAGGTTTACGGGTGGCCATTCAAGGCCTGGGCAATGTCGGGTTTGCGCTGGCCGAACAACTGCACGCCGCGGGTGCCGAACTGTTGGTCAGCGACATCGACCACGGCAAGGTGCAACTGGCCATGGAGCAACTCGGCGCGCACCCGATCGCCAACGATGCATTGCTCAGCACCCCATGCGACATACTCGCCCCGTGCGGTCTGGGCGGTGTGCTCAACAGCCACAGCGTGACGCAACTGCGCTGCTCGGCCGTGGCCGGTTCGGCGAATAATCAGCTGACTCATCTGGATGTCGCCGATCAGTTGGAGCGGCGGGGCATTCTTTATGCGCCGGATTACGTGATCAATGCCGGCGGGCTGATCTACGTTTCGCTCAAACACCGTGGTGAAGAGCTGCCGACCATCACGGCGCACCTGTCAAAGATCAGCTCGCGCCTGACGGAGGTCTTCGCCCATGCCCAGGCGGAAAAACGTTCGCCGGCCCGGGTGGCGGATGAATTGGCGGAGAAAGTCTTGTATCGCTGAGCGGATTTCCCGGCATGAAAAAGGCCCTGACTCCATCGGACTCAGGGCCTGTTCAATTCGGGTGTTGCTTACTTTGCGGTTTTGGCGGCCTTCGCTGGCTTCGCCGGGGCGATCGGCTCGGCAACTGGCTCCTCGACGGGCGTCTCCACTTCAACCGGTTCCGCGACTTCGACAGGCGCGCTGAGCAATTCGGACAAAGCGTCCGGCTGGCTCTTGAACGCCTTGGCAAACACATCGCGATTCTTCGCCATGTAGATCCCGGCTTCTTCCACTTGCTGCTCGGTCAGGGACGGAACGGCTTTTTGCAACACTTCCGCCAGCAACTCGGCCAGTTCGAGCATTTTGTCATGACGGTCAGCTTCGGCTTTATCCATGAACAAGCGCTCCAGATCTCGGCTGCTGCGGTATACCACTTCGACGGCCATTCACCACCTCACATGCCTTCACATTTGGTTGTCTGATTCGACTACTGTATCTATATACAGCTAAAAGGATAAGCGAAACCCCGGGGTTTGGGTAGTGGCTTTTTAATCTAGACCGAAAACAGGGTTTGTCAGGCCCTGACAAGACAGGTGGGTGCGACCAAACGCCACGGAGCGCGTTCCAGAGCGCCCGGCCATCATGGCGTGGCCTTGTTTCTGCATGCAGAACAATCGTCATGTCCAACCCGCATTATCCGGTCGAGCCGACCTAAGGAAGCATCATCGTGAAAATCAACTGGGCAGAAAACCTGCGGCAGAACGTGCATGAACTGGCCGAGTCCCTGGGCAACCTGTTCGTCGAGACCTTCCATTACATGGCGCTGTTCGCCATTGGTGCGGTGACCGCATGGGCCGCGGTGATGGAATTTCTCGGGATGATCGAACAGGGGCACATCAAGATCGATGACATCTTGCTGCTGTTCATCTACCTGGAACTGGGGGCGATGGTCGGGATTTACTTCAAGACCAACCACATGCCGGTGCGTTTCCTGATCTACGTGGCGATCACCGCGCTGACTCGGTTGCTGATTTCCAACGTCTCGCACCACAACCCGCCGGACATCGGGATCATCTACCTGTGTGGCGGGATTCTGCTGCTGGCGTTTTCGATTCTGGTGGTGCGCTACGCCTCGTCGCAATTCCCGTCGGTGAAAATCGAAAACCCGCACCGCAAGACCGGCGCGGGCTCCAGTGAACACCCGGAAGTGGAGAAGGGCGAGCTTTAAAACCTCATGGCGGGTCGAGGCCGGCCTTTGGCGGGTGGAGGTGGCAGGTTGCGGGTGTCGCCATCAGTCATGGCTTCGAGGATTGCCACGGCGCTGTGGCCCTGTTCGATGGCGATACCGAATTGAATGCTTTGCACCAGGCGTTTGAGGCGTTCGGGGTCGTTGCGCTGGTCAGCACTGATCATGCGTTTGGCCACCACATGGCCACTATTGGACAGGGTCAGCATGATGCTGCCATCGAGTCCCTGAATGCTCAGGTTGATCTGATAATCCGCTGAAAAAGTATCGGTAATGAGCTGGAAAGGGTTGTCCATGATGCGTCACCGCCTGATTGAACGTGCAGTTGTTGACCGGTCGATATCGGGATTAGTTCGCAACACCGGACCATCGGCCTTCATGGCCACATCGCCATCAATGCTTGCAACAGGGGGTGTAGCAAGGGGCATGCCGTAAAGATTGTCGGACAATATTTACAGCATGCAGGAGCGAGCCTTGCTCGCGATGGACGTGAATGATCACGCGTCTAACCAGCTGTTTCGCGGTGCTGGTGGGGTTTTCGCGAGCGAGTTCGCTCCTACAGGGACCGTGTTTATTTTTCTGCCCGTTTCAGGGCAATAAATCCGGGTATGCCTCCAAAGCGGTCAGCATTCGACCCAATTCACCGCCAGGCCGCCCCGTGACGTTTCCTTGTATTTATCGTGCATGTCGGCACCGGTATCGCGCATGGTGCGGATCACCCGATCCAGGGAAATGAAGTGCTTGCCGTCGCCGCGCAGGGCCATTTGCGTGGCGTTGATCGCTTTCACGGCGGCAATCGCGTTGCGCTCGATGCACGGCACTTGCACCAGTCCGCCGACCGGGTCGCAGGTCAGGCCCAGATTGTGTTCCAGGCCAATTTCGGCGGCGTTTTCCAGTTGCTCCGGCGTGGCGCCCAGCACCTCGGCCAGGCCGGCGGCGGCCATGGCGCAGGCCGAACCCACTTCGCCCTGACAGCCGACTTCGGCGCCGGAGATCGAAGCGTTTTTCTTGCACAGAATGCCGACCGCTGCCGCGCCCAGAAAGAACGAAACCACGTCATCGTCCGACGCGTCCGGATTGAATTTCATGTAGTAGTGCAGGACCGCCGGGATGATCCCCGCCGCGCCGTTGGTCGGCGCCGTGACCATGCGCCCGCCTGCCGCATTCTCTTCGTTCACGGCGAGGGCGAACAGGTTCACCCATTCCATGGCCGACAGGGTCGAGGTGATGACGTTCGGCTTGCCGATTTCCAACAGGCTGCGGTGCAATTTCGCGGCGCGGCGCGGAACATTCAGACCGCCGGGCAGGATGCCTTCATGTTCCAGTCCTTGCTCGACGCACTCACGCATTACCGACCAGATGTGCAGCAGTCCCTGACGAATGTCGGCGTCACCGCGCCAGGCCCGTTCGTTGGCCATCATCAATTCGGAAACCCGCAAGCCATGCTCGTTACAGAGCTTGAGCAATTCGACGGCGCTGGAAAAATCGTACGGCAGCACCACATCGCTGGCGGGCGCAATACCCGACTCGGCTTCGGCCGCTTCGATGATGAAACCGCCGCCGACCGAGTAGTACGTCTGCTCGAACAGCTCACCGGTTTCGCCGAAGGCGGTCAAGGACATGGCGTTTGGGTGGTAGGGCAAGCTTTCGTCGAGCAGCAGGAGATCGCGCGACCAATTGAAGGCGATGGTCACTTGCCCTGCCAGCAGCAGTTCGCCAGTTTTGCGCAGGGTGTGGATTCGGCTGTCGATGGTGGCGGGGTCGATACGGTCCGGCCATTCACCCATCAGGCCCATGACGCAGGCGCGGTCGGTGGCGTGGCCGACGCCGGTCGCCGACAGAGAGCCGTAGAGACGTATTTCCACTCGTCTAACGTCCGGCAGAAAAGCTTGGTCGACCAACGCCTGGGCGAAGGTCGCGGCGGCGCGCATCGGACCGACGGTATGGGAACTGGATGGGCCGATGCCGACTTTGAAGAGATCGAAAACACTGATAGCCATGCTAAAGCCTATTCCTGCAATGGAAGATAAATCGCTGCCATTTTTGTAGGACAAGCGCACTTTCAGCGATACTGCCTCCCTCGGTCCTGCGTGACCAACGAAACTTCCTAAGATAGCCTTTAGCAGGACTAAACGATGAGCCGACAATTGCATGCCCAGACTTACGTGTGGCTGCAGGTGTTTTCCTGCGCCGCGCGGCACTTGTCGTTCACCCGTTGTGCCGAGGAACTGCACATCACGCCGGGGGCGGTCAGTCAGCAGATCCGCCAACTGGAGGAGCGCCTGGGCTTTCGCCTGTTTCATCGGCGTGCCCGAGGCGTGGAATTGAGCGCCGAAGGCCAGCGACTGGCCATCACCGTCAACGAGGCCTATGGCAGCATCGATGCGGAATTGCGCCGACTGGACGCCGGCATGATCAGCGGGACGTTGCGGGTACGTTCGATTCCCTCGTTCCTGAGCAAATGGCTCACCCCACGCCTGCCGCGTTTGCAGCAACGTTTTCCGGACATTCAATTGCGCCTGGTGGCCGAGGACAGCAGCGTGCCACTGCACGAGGGCGACTTCGATCTGGCCATTGACCTGAACGACGGCAGTTATCCCGGGCTGTTATCCACAGCCCTGCTCGACGAACAGATTTTTCCGGTGTGTGCGCCGGGCTTGTTGCGCGGACGCCCACCCCTGCATGGTCCGGCGGACCTGATGCATTTTCCGCTGTTGCACGACATCACCGCCTGGCGTGGCAGCTACGAATATGCGGAATGGGAGTTCTATCTCAATGCCATCGGCTTCGAAGGCGCGGATGTCCGGCGCGGGCACACCTTCAATCGCAATCATTTGACCATTGAGGCGGCGATCGCCGGGATGGGCGTGGCGATTGCGCGGCGCACATTGCTCAACGACGAGCTGGAGCGCGGCGCATTGATCGTGCCGTTCGGCCTCGCGGTGCCCAATCACAAGCGTTACATGCTGCTCTATGCACCAGGTGCGCTGAGCCATCCGGGCGTGCGGGCGGTGCATGACTGGCTGGTGGAGGAGGCGGGGATTTTTCGCAGCCTGCACCCACTGGCGGACCAGCAGATGTGAGCAAATATGACAAAGGCGCGGGGCGACTCAACTCCCGACATTAACAGCGCTTTTGCCCATTGTCCGGCTTTTTTTGCGATTAAAACTTTATCTTTTTTTAGGGGTTGAATTGTTCAGCGTACAGACCGATTGTGTAATCAAGAGGTCACGGTGATGACGCCCAAGGGCTTAGCTGACCGGCCTCTCGCGAGCTAGCTGAAATAAGGGATGAACTATGCAAATCCAAGTCAATAGCGATAACCATATTCAAAGCAGCATCCGACTGGAGGAGTGGGTACGTACTACCATTGAGAGCACGCTCGAACGTTATGAGGAGAACCTGACCCGAGTGGAGGTTCACCTGCGGGACGAGAACGGCGACAAGCCCGGTCCCCACGATCTACGCTGCCAGCTGGAAGCGCGGCCAAAAGGCCACCAACCGATCTCCGTTACCCATAAAGCCGCCAGCCTGGAACTGGCGATCGACGGAGCCGCCGAGAAACTCGAGCACGCGCTGGAACACCTGTTCGGCAAATTGCGAGGCAAACCCCGCGCCGCCGTCGTGCCGTTCGAGCGCAGGGCTCACGCGGATGAGTTGCTGGAGGAAGAGTTTCTTGAAAACGAACAGGCAGCGCAAAATGGCTGAAGCCTGATCCACTTTTTAACTTCCCACTTGAACGGGCCTGCATTGCAGGCCCGTTTCGTTTTCAGCGTTGTCGACATTGGAGTGCGGTCTCAACCATTATTTTTGCGTATGAGAATATTTATCATTAGTATTGGCGGCCTTGCAGGCCCGCGACATTCACGCGGCTTCATCGGTTTCCAGGTCGCGACATGAAGGGCAACACCAGCACATTCTCTCGCTTCACCGTTGATGCTCGGCGCCGTGCTGCTGATGTTGATGCCGTATCGCCGGCGTCCGGCCGCGATGAGGCGGCTGGCCAGGCCAATGGACGCATTGGCGCAGCAGTGGCTCGATGATCACTCCTCCTCCCAAACCCCACGAAATCCAGCGCGATGAACTGCGCGGCGACCGTGCGCATTTTCTTCATGTGTTCCTTTCGCAACGGTCGCAAATGGAAGCGCTGGTCAGTCGCCGGGTCGGTTGCCGGGCGACGGCCGCGGACCTGGTGCAGGACTTGTTCCTGCGGTTCTGGCGACGGCCGCTAGTGCAGGTCGAAGAACTCGGCACCTACCTGCTGCGCTGCGCCGGCAACATTGCCATCGACCATCTGCGCAGTGAGGCCACGCGGGTCCGGGCCAGTGAAGGCTTGATGGCGGAATCGTCGGACGGCGTGGACAGTGAGCCACAAGCGGCGCTGGAGGCGGGCAATGATTTGCGTCATGTCGAGGCAGCGTTGCGCGCATTGCCCGAACGTACGCGGCAGATTTTCTTGCTCAATCGCATCCATGGCCGCAAGTACGCCGAGATCGCCAAAGCGATGGGGCTGTCCCAAAGTGCGGTTGAAAAACACATGATGCGCGCGCTCGAGGCCTGCAAGGCCAGCCTGCGCGAGCCTCAACTGCGCGCGCCGGGGCACGCCAAGTGAAAGACTGCGAACGCGTGATCCCGACGCCCGCTCAGGAACAGGCGGCGCTGGCCTGGTTGAGTCTCCTGCGTGACCAGCCCGACAGCGCTGATCAGGCTGCTTTCAGTCGGTGGTTGCAGGCCGATCAGGCGCATGCCGAGGCCTATGCCCGAGCGCAGGTGGTCTGGGAGTTGAGCGAAGTCCCGGCACGGACCCTGGCGGATGAAGAGGCAGTGGCCCTGCAAGGTTATCTCGACGCCATGAACCGCCCACGCCGCCGCAGCCTTCGGAGCGGGTCCGGGGCGTTGGCCATGGCGGCGTGCCTGTTGCTGATGATCAGCCTCGGCGCGGGCTGGCAACCATCGCGCTGGATCGACGACCTGGGTGCCGATTACGTATCGGCGCCGGGGGAAATTCGCACCATCACACTGGCCGATCAGTCGCAGGTCACCCTCGATGCCGACAGTGCCATCGCGGTGGATTTCAGTCGTGGCGAGCGGCGGGTGCAGTTGCGGCGCGGTGCCGGTTTTTTCAGCGTGACCCACACCGGCGAGCCGTTCGTGGTGGACGCCGAGAAGGGCCGGGCTCGGGTCCTGGGCACGCAGTTCGAGGTGCGCCTGCAACCCCATGGCGCGCAGGTCACGGTGTTGTCCGGTCGCGTTGGCGTGTTGGCGGACAAGAATGCCGCACAGCAGATACTCACCGCCGGCCAGCAAGTGGCATACGGCGAAGGCGTGGGGCAGAAACTCCACGCGGTGGACAGTGAAGCGCAGTTGGCGTGGCGCCAGGGTTGGCTCAATTACTACAAGGCGCCGTTGGCCGATGTGGTGCGGGATCTCGGGCGTTATTACCCCGGTAGAATCGTGCTGCTCAACGATGAACTGGCGAAGCGCCGGGTCAGTGGCAGCTTTCCGAGCAAGGACCCGCAGGCGGTGTTGAGTTCGTTGCAGGGCGTGTTGGGATTTGAACAGCACCAGCTTTCGGGGCATTTGATTATTTTGCGCTGACCTTTATGACGTCTTCGCTGACAAGCCGGTTCATGCGGTAAAACGCGATCTCAGGCACCCAATCACCCTCACTAAGATTATTTTCAAAATTCTACTGAGGTAAAACCGAATGCCATCCGTGTAGTGACTGAAACTGCGAGTCATTCGCATCCGTTGCGGTTCTACACAGGTCATGAGTCATGAAGTCCAGGGCAAAATCGGGTTCGGTCAAACAATGGTTAGGTGTTTCTGCGTTGAGCTTTTCGGCCTTGGCATTGCTGCCGCTGAGTGCTGCAAGGGCCGCAGACATCGGTGCCCGGCAATACGCGCCGTTCAGTTTTTCGATGGACGCCAAACCGCTCCCTCAGGCCCTGAGCGATTTCAGCCGTGTCACCGGCATCAGCGTGGTCTACACCGATGAAGCGCCCTACGGTTTCAATGCTCCGGCGATCAACGGTCAGATGACTGCTGAACAGGCCCTGCAGCGTTTGCTCAGTGGTTCAGGCTTCACCTTCCGTCGCGCCGACGATCACACCATCGCACTGGAACCGCAGCCTACGGCGGGGGCCTTGAACCTGGGGGCGACCACCATTACTTCGGTGATGGATCAATCCACCAGCTACCAGCCGCCCCCCACCAGTTCGGTCATGCGCACCTCCGCGCCGATTCAGGAGATCCCGCAGACCGTCAACGTGGTTGCGGCCCAGGTCATTCGCGATCAGGCACCCCGTAATCTGGATGACGCACTGGCCAATGTCAGCGGCATTACCCAAGGCAATACGCTGGGCAGTACTCAGGATTCAGTCATGACCCGCGGCTTCGGCGACAACCGCAACGGCTCGATCATGCGCGATGGCATGCCGCTGGTGCAGGGTCGTGGCATGAACGCCACGGTGGATCGGGTTGAAGTGCTCAAAGGGCCGGCTTCGTTGCTTTACGGGATTCAGGACCCCGGCGGTGTGGTGAACATGGTCAGCAAAAAACCAGAGCTTGAGCAGTACAACGCCTTGACCCTGCGTGGATCGACTTACGGCGACGGCAAGAACGGCAGCGGCGGCACCTTCGACAGCACCGGCGCCCTGGGTACTTCCGGGCTGGCCTATCGCATGGTGCTGGACCACGAAGACGAAGATTACTGGCGCAACTATGGCGTGCATCGCGAGACACTGGTGGCGCCGTCGCTGGCCTGGTTCGGCGAGCGCACCAAGTTGCTGCTGGCCTATGAGCACCGTGAATTCCTCACCCCGTTCGACCGTGGCACGGTGATTGATCCAGGCACCAACCATCCGCTGGACATTTCGCGCAATGAGCGCCTCGACGAGCCGTTCAACGACATGGAAGGGCGCTCGGACCTCTATCACTTCGAGGCCGATCACGAACTCGATGACAACTGGAGCGCCCACTTCGGCTATAGCTGGAACCGCGAAACCTACGACGCCAGTCAAGTGCGTGTCACCGCCATCGACACCAGCAAGGGCACCCTGACCCGCAGCATGGACGGCACGCAGAATGCGATCAGCACCGACCGGTTCGCCACGGCCAGTCTTGAAGGCAAGGTCGATGTTGCGGGCATGCGCCACGACCTTGTAATCGGTATCGATGACGAGTACCGCAAGATCTATCGCGCCGACCTGATCCGACAGCAAAGCCTGAGCACGTTCAGCTACCTCAATCCGGTCTATGGTCGTGAAGTCGAAGGCAGCACGGTGAGCCCGGCCGACAGCGCCCAGACCGATTTGCTGCGCAGCGATTCGGTGTTTGTGCAGGACTCGATCCACCTCACCGACCAGTGGATTCTTGTAGCGGGCGGGCGTTTCCAGACGTACGACCAGTACGCCGGCAAAGGTGTGCCGTTCAAGGCCAACACCGACAGCAACGGCCAGAAATGGGTGCCGCGCGCCGGCCTCGTCTATCGCTACACCGATGAGCTGTCGTTCTACGGCAGCTACACCGAATCCTTCAAACCCAACTCGACCATCGCCCCCCTGAGCGGCAGCAGCACCGTGCTTGATGGCAGCGTTGCGCCGGAAGAAGCCAAGTCCTGGGAGATCGGTGCCAAGCTCGACATGCCGGGGCGGATAACGGGCAATATCGCCCTGTTCGATATCAAGAAACGCAACGTGTTGGTGGCCAACTCCGAAGGACCGGTCACGATCTACAGCGCGGCCGGCGAAGTGCGTTCCCGCGGTCTTGAGTTGGATCTGAGCGGTCAACTGAGCGACCGCTGGAGCATGATCGGCAGTTACGCCTACACCGATGCCGAAGTGACCGAGGACCCGGACTACAAGGGCAATGAACTGCAAAACGTGGCCCGCAACAGCGGTTCGCTATCGGCGGTGTACGACTTCGGCAGTGTCATCGGTGGCGATCAACTGCGTGTTGGCGCGGGGGCGCGTTATGTCGGGGAGCGGGAGGGCAACGCAGTGAACGATTTCGAGCTGCCGGGCTACACAGTCGCCGATGCGTTCGCCACCTACGACACGCAACTCGACGGGCAAAAGGTCAAGTTTCAGCTCAACGTGAAGAACCTGTTTGACCGCACTTACTACACCTCGGCGGCGAGCCGGTTCTTTGTGTCGATGGGCGATTCGCGGCAGGTGACCTTGTCCAGTACGCTGGAGTTCTAACGGAAGACCGCATCATCGTTCTTCGCGAGCAAGCTCGCACACACTTGATCGTATTCTCAGTAAAGAGCGCGGTCCCCTGTGGGAGCGAGCCTGCTCGCGATGGCGGTCTGACAGCCACTTAACATCCCGGACCTAGCGCAAAAACGCCTGCCGATACTCGCCAGGCGTCCCACCCAATACCTGGCGAAACCGATTGGTGAAGTGACTGGCACTGGCAAACCCGCAGGCCAGCGCGATGTCCCCCAGCGGCTGCGATGTCGAGCGCAACAACTCCCGCGCCCGGCCCAGTCGCCGTGCCAGCACATATTGATGCGGCGGCAGGCCGAAACTTTCGCGGAACATCCGCGCAAAGTGGTATTCCGACAAGGCGCACAGCGCTGCCAGTTGTCCCAGGCTGATGGCTTCGGCCAACTGACTGTCGATGTACTCCACCAGCTGACGACGCTGATGTGCCGCCAACCCGCCCTTGAGTCGCAATCCGTCGCGCAGGCCGACCTGGCCGAGCAAGGCATGGCTGAGCATCTCGTGAGCCAGGCTGCTGGTGAGCAGGCGTTCGCCGGGTTCATCCCAATTGAGCGTGATCATCTGCCGAAAGCGCCGGGCTTGCAGCGGGTCGTCGAGGAACGTGCCTTCACGCAGTTGCACTTCACGAGGTTCGCGGTCCAGCAGCGTGACGCAGCCGAGGGCGAATTGTTCGGGGCTGAAATAGAGGTGGGCCAGGCGAATATCACCGTTGATCACCCAGCCGGACTGATGATCGGCCGGCAGGATGCACAGTTTGTCCGGGCCCCCCTTGTTGCCGGGCTGATCGCGGCGAAAGGTGCCCGTGCCGCCGGCGATATAGCAGGACAGCGTGTGGTGGCTCGGCGCCTCGTAATCCTGGGCGTCATGATGATTGCTCCACAAGGCTGCAGCCATGCCGTCACCGAGCTCGGCGCTGTGCTCGAGGCGAGCATTGGGCGAGCGGTTGAGGGCTTGAAAGACTTGCAGGGTTTCCAGTGCGGGCATGATCAGTTCTCTCCAACGCCTTGCATCCTACTCCGTAGGCGTTCGCCTGCCAGCCAGTGGCGCGACAAAAGCGCAAGTTTATGCAAGTGCGCCACGGCGCGACGCCGGACACTGGGCACCTATCGAGGAGCCTTTGTCATGAACCTTTCATTGTATTTGCTGACCGTGCTGATCTGGGGCACCACCTGGATTGCCCTGAAATGGCAGTTGGGCGTGGTGGCGATTCCCGTGTCGATCGTTTATCGCTTTGGGCTCGCCGCGCTGGTGCTGTTCGTGATGTTGCTGCTCAGCCGGCGGTTACAGGTGATGAACCGTCGTGGGCATTTGATATGCCTGGCCCAAGGTCTGTGCCTGTTTTGCGTTAACTTCATGTGCTTCCTGACGGCCAGCCAGTGGATTCCCAGTGGTCTGGTCGCCGTGGTGTTCTCCACCGCGACGCTGTGGAATGCCTTGAATGCTCGGGTGTTCTTCGGCCAGAAAATCGCCCGCAACGTGCTGATGGGCGGTGCCTTGGGCTTGTCCGGTCTGGGCCTGTTGTTCTGGCCGGAACTGGTCGGCCATACCGCCAGCCCGCAAACCCTGCTGGGTCTGGGCCTGGCCCTGTGCGGCACCCTGTGTTTCTCGGCGGGCAACATGCTATCGAGCTTGCAACAGAAAGCCGGGCTCAAGCCGCTGACCACCAATGCCTGGGGCATGGCCTACGGCGCAGCGATGCTGTCGGTGTGGTGTCTGGTCAAAGGGATTCCATTCGATGTGGAATGGAGTGCCCGCTACATCGGTTCGCTGCTGTACCTGGTCATTCCGGGTTCGGTGATTGGTTTCACGGCTTACCTGACGCTGGTCGGGCGCATGGGGCCGGAGCGCGCCGCCTATTGCACGGTGCTGTTCCCGGTGGTGGCGCTGAATGTATCGGCGTTCGCCGAGGGTTACCAATGGACGTTGCCGGCCCTGGCAGGGTTGGTGCTGGTGATGCTGGGCAACGTCCTGGTGTTTCGTAAACCCAAGGCGCCGATCCTGCAGGGCACTGGCAAGTTGGCTTGAAGTTGCATCAGAGTCGAGTGCGTTTTCAGCGCTCGATCCTGATCGCCAGATACAACAACGATGGCAACATGAAGTCGACAATGTGCTGGGCCCAGTCTTTGTAGTTCCATTGTTTTGATTGGTCCATATTGAACCACTCGGCACCAATGACCTGGAAGCCGAGGTAATAAAGAAAGAGTGCAATCAATAAGCCGATAATGGCGAACTTCTTCGCTTCGTGAAATTTCTTGCTGCTGGAGTTTATGTTTTTGTACAGATTGTAAGTGCCCAGGATGCAGAAGGTCGTATACATGACTTCAAATGTAATGATCAGCCAGTAAATCCGGTGCTGGAGTATGGGGGAGGTAATCGCTCTCCTACTGTACCTGGAGCTTGCGTCGACGGTGTCCATGCTCAGGATGTGTGACAGGTACTCATAGTTGGTCGCGTAGTCGGTAATATTGCTGTACATCACAAGCAAGCCGAAGAAACTGAAGAATAGCATCAGTGTGGCTTTGCTGAATTTAATGACGTGGTTGGTTGTGATTAGGCTCAAGGTCTATGTTCTCCAAAACTAACTGTCGGGGTGTTTTAGTCTGGAGTTTATACGGCGAATTATTTATTTGGCCGTGAACTGAATTGCAGGATATGTATCGGTAAGTTGGATGCGTGGGTATTAATGTGAACGGGCAGGCGACTGTAACGCCTGCCCGTTTTTATTCAGCCTTTCCAGACTTGCGGGTTGACCAGATCCTGTGGGCGCTCACCCAGCAGGGCGCTACGCAGATTGGTCAGGGCGCGATTGGCCATGGCTTCGCGGGTTTCATGGGTGGCCGAGCCAATGTGCGGGAGGGTCACCGCATTTTTCAGTTGAAACAATGGCGACTCGGCCAGCGGTTCTTTTTCGTACACATCCAGCCCGGCACCGCGAATGCGGTTGTTCTGCAGGGCTTCGATGAGCGCCGGCTCGTCGACCACCGGGCCGCGAGCAATGTTCACCAGGATTGCGCCTGGCTTCATCAACGCCAGTTCGCGATGGCTGATCAGGTGTCTGGTTTTCTCGCTGAGCGGCACCACCAGGCAGACAAAATCGGCTTCGGCCAACAGATCGTCCAGGGTGCGAAATTGTGCACCGAGTTCCTGTTCCAGCGCGGTCTTGCGGCTGTTACCGCTGTAGAGGATTGGCATGTTGAAACCCAGGCGCCCACGGCGAGCGATGGCCGCGCCGATGTTGCCCATGCCGACGATGCCCAGAGTCTTGCCATGCACATCGCAACCGAACAACGGTGCGCCAACAGTGGCTTGCCATTGACCGGCCTTGGTCCAGGCATCCAGTTCAGCGACACGACGGGCACTGCTCATCAGCAGCGCGAACGCCAGGTCGGCGGTGCTTTCGGTGAGCACATCCGGGGTGTTGGTGAGCATGATCCCGCGCTCATTGAGATAGGCGACGTCGTAGTTGTCGTAGCCCACCGAAACGCTGGACACCACTTCCAGTCTGGCGGCGTTCTCCAGTTGGGCGCGTCCCAGTTTACGACCGACACCGATCAGGCCGTGGGCATGGGGCAAGGCTTCGTTGAACTGGGCATTGATGTCGCCGTTTTTCGGGTTCGGCACGATCACGTCGAAGTCTTGTTGCAGGCGTTCGACCATTTCAGGCGTGACGCGGCTGAAGGCGAGGACGGTCTTTTTCATGGGCGCAGGGCTCGTCTGTGCTGAGGAGAATGCTGAGCACGCTAACATTCTTCCCGGGATTTGTGCGAGTCGCTTAACAGCAGCTTGCAGCGCTTCATCCAGTTATACTGCCGCCTTTCGTGGCTCGCTGACCGGGCCCGACACTTTACGCACCACCCGGAGCTTTCATGACTTCCCCGAAACAACCGCCGGTCGCCGACACCTTGAGCGACGAGCAGGCAGAGCTGCCAGACAGCGTCGACTCCAGCGCCGACAGCGAAACCAAAGCCGCCATCCCCGCGTTCAAGTTCCCGTTCAAGCCAGGAGAACTGGCCGGCGCCAAGAACGCCAATCAGCCGTGGTACAAGAACGGCGCCAAGAACGGCCACACCAAGACGCCTGGCATGGCGCCACCGGGGACTCGGCGTTCGATGGGCAAGCGCTAGGTTTCAGGCTTTGCGGTGTCAGGCCTGCCTTGATTGCGAGCAGGCTCGCCCCACCATTGGAATGCATTCCCCAGTGGGAGCGAGCCTGCTCGCGATAACGCCCTCACAGGCGACACATTTTCCAGATTCAAGCCACCCGCAACGAAATAAACGAGTAGTTCGCCGGCGCCTGCGTGGCCAATTGCCCTCCGGCATCCACGACCTGTCTGGCGATATCCTCACCGGACACATGGAACAGCCACTCGCTGTCCCACTGCGGCAGCGTCTGCCCGGCCAGGTCATCGATGATCGTGGCAAATTCGGCCATATCCGGCAGATAAGCGGTAAATCCATCCCCCTTCAGCGCCGTCGTGCGAATGCCCAATAGCGCGCAAATCGCATCCTTCATCTGAATATCATCGCGATCCGCCTGACGGGAGCGTTGAATCAGCGCCATGAGCTCACGGTCGACCAACTCACCGCCGACGATCAGGTCCGGTCCTTTTTCCCAGGATTCGGGCGGGCATTCCTTGATCGCCGGGTTTAGGGGGATGTGCGGATTGATTTCCATCGGATAAATGCGGCACACCAGCGGCCGGCGCTCGTAGATGCGGCAGAGGTTATCCTCGTCAAGATTCCGGCAGGGACCGACGTTGTAGGCGGCAAAGGTGATGGCGACGTACGCTTCGGATTCGCCGCTGTGAACCACTGCCGAGCGGCGTTCGGCGTGTTCGCGTTGCTGCGCGGGCAGGCCCAGGCCGTTGCCCAGGAACGCCTCCACCAGCACGATCACCTGCCCGCCATCGGCCGCCCACATCCGGGCTTCGGCCAGGGTCAGGGGCACATGGTGATCGTTGCAGCATTTACCACAGCCTACGCAGGAAAACGTCGAATTCATTGGGCGCTCGGTCGCGTCGAGGGAAGCGGCGACAGAATGTCACCGTGAAGTCCGCTGCCGAAGCAAGTTATGCGCCACTCACTGTGCCTTGACGGCGGGGCGAATCGAATCCCATTCGGTGACATACGCGGTTTTGCTTTTTTTGTTGTAGAGGCACAGTTCGGTGCCTTGTGCGCCTTTCATGTGTTTTTGCGGGTACTGACCTTGCAGCAGGAGCGCGCTGTAACCGACCCGGTCATCGAACTGCGCGGCGTTGCCGACGGGTTTGGCATTCTTCAGCCCACTGGCCTTGGTGCAACTGACGAGTACGGTTTTGTCGTAGGCAGCCCAGGCGTCGGGGCTGGAAGCGTGGGCCTGGGTGGCGAGGGCGGTGAGGCAGAGCAGGGTCAGGGCTGCGTTTTTCATGGGCCGGAAATCCTTTTGGAGGGCGAAGGACCGGATTATGCCTGAATGATTGAGAGTGATCGTCAGGCTGGAACCGCTTCCCGGCGCACCACATACATCCCGACGCTTTCATACAACCGCTGCGCGCGCAGGTTGTCCTCCAGTACTTTCAAATCCACAAAGCCCTCGCGGCGTTGCTGGAACACCGTGAACGCATGCAGCAGCAAGGCGCGGCCCAACCCTTGTCGTCGAGCCCGTGGATGCACCACCAGGTCTTTGATGTAGGCACTGGTCCAGCACTGGCACGCGGCAACCACGCCTTCGGCATCCTGGGCAATAAAGCACAGCTCGGGATCGTATTCGGGGTCGGTTTCAAATTGCCGTTGCCAGCGCTCCAGTTCCGGTACGCGACCACCGCCCTCGCGGTAACCCAACGTCATCAACTGGTGGACGGTTTCGGCGAGTTCAGGACGGTAGCGGGTCAATTGAAGATCGCTTGGCCAAGGGATGGCCGGCACAGCCTCGGCGAGGTTGCGCCGCATCAAAAAGCAAAAGTCCTCGGCCAAGACTCAATGACCCTGTTCAGCCACAGCCTTGGCAGCCGTGATCAGGCACTGGGTCAGTTCTGGCGAGGAGAACTTGGTCAGCACCGCATTGGCACCGGCCAGGCGCGCCTTTTCACTGTTCATCGCACTGTCCAGTGAGGTGTGCAGCAGCACATAGAGGTGGGCAAAGTCCGGGGTTTCGCGCAGGGTTCGGGTGAAGGCGTAGCCATCCATTTCAGACATTTCGATGTCGGAGACAATCAGGTTGATCTGCTGGGCGGTGCCTTGCAGATCCAGCAGGCAGTCGATGGCTTCCTTGGCGCTGCGGGCCGTATGGCATTGCAGGCCGAGATTGCGCAACGTATGCACCGATTGTTGCAGGGCCACCTGACTGTCATCGACCACCAGAATCCGCGCGTTGCCCAACAACTCAGCGTCTTCCATGCTCAGTTCGGTCGGTGCCGATTCGATCTGCACCGGGGCGATGCCGTGGATGACTTTTTCGATGTCCAGTACCTGCACCAGGGTGCCATCGACCGAGGTCACGCCGGTGATGTACGAGCGCACGCCGCCAGAGCCGAAGGGCGGCGGACGGATATCGGTGGTCAGGCAGTGAACGATCTTGCTCACCGCCTGGACGTGCAGGCCCTGCTTGGAGCGACTGACGTCGGTGACGATCAGGCAGCCGCCGTTCGGGTCTTCCAGCGGTCGTTCGCCGATGGCCCGGCTCAGGTCGATCACCGACAGCGACGCGCCACGCAGCGTGGCAATGCCTTTGACGTGAGGGTGCGACTCCGGCAGCTTGGTCAGCGGCGGGCAGGGGATGATTTCACTCACTTTGAGCAGGTTGATTGCCATCAACTTGCCGCTGCGCAAGGTAAACAGCAAAAGCGAAAGTGAATCTGCGCGGGCTTTGGTGGAAGACATAAGTACCTTCTTGGGAAAAGGTGATGGGCGATCGCGAGGATCGCCAACAACTTCGATGCCGGGTTATCGACTTGTTGCGGGCAGGCTTTAGGGCCAATACCAATCCATTGGTTTTAGCACGACTCCTGCGGTGAGGTGGCAAGCCCGGCGTCACTTCATGCCGAGCCTTTTGGCCATGCGCCCCAGATTCGCCCGATCCAGGCCCAGTTCACGCGCGGCACTCGCCCAGTTGTTGTGATGCCGCTCCAGGCACGCGCCGATCAACTGGCGCTGATAGTTTTCGGTAGCTTCGCGCAAATCCCCCGTGACCAACGTCACGGCGGCCGGGGCCGTTGGCGCGACGGGTGCTTCAGCATTGGCATTGGGCAGATCCAGGTCCGCCGCGCTCAAGCTGAGAATCTTGGGTCGTTCCTTGCAATTACCCAGGGCTTTCAGGGCGCTGCGGCCGATCAAGTGTTCCAGCTCACGCACGTTGCCCGGCCAGTCGTAAGCCAGTAACGCGGCCTGGGCATCAGTGCTCAAGCGCAAGCTGTTGAGGCCCATGCGAGAACGGTTCTGTTCCAGAAAGTAGCCGCTGAGCAACAGAACGTCCCGCCCGCGATCACGCAGGGCCGGTACTAATAGTGGGTAAACGCTGAGGCGGTGATAGAAGTCGGCGCGGTAACGGCCACTGCGCACTTCCTCTGCCAGGTCGCGGTTGGTCGCGGCGATCAGGCGCACGTCGACCTGATGCTCCTTGTCCGATCCCAGTCGCTGCAGCTGTCCGCTTTGCAGGACCCGCAGCAACTTGGCCTGTACGGTCAGCGACAGCTCGCCGACTTCATCGAGAAACAGGGTGCCGCCATTGGCCAGTTCAAATTTGCCGCGCCGATCATTCAACGCCCCGGTAAAGGCACCGCGCACATGGCCAAACAGTTCGCTCTCCACCAGTGTGTCGGGCAAGGCGGCGCAGTTGAGGCTGATGATCGGTTTGTCGGCGCGGGCCGAGGCGGCGTGAATGGCCTGGGCCACCAGTTCCTTGCCAACCCCGGTCTCCCCGGTGATCAGCACGGTCAGGTCGCTGCCGCCCACCAGGTTGATTTCTTCCACCAGGCGTTTGTGCGCCTTGCTCTGGCCGATCATCTCGCGGTTCTGCTGGCCGCTGGCCTGGCGGTAGACCTCGGCGCGCTGGTGTTCATCCTCGACGCGATTGTTCAGGCGCTCGATGCGCTCGGCGGCATTGACCGTGGCGGCGGCGAGGCTGGCGAAGGCTTCCAGTGAATCGAGTTCGATCGGCTGAAACTGTTCCGGATCAAGGGCGTCGAGGGTCAGCAGGCCCCACGGGCGCTCGTCGATAAACAGCGGGCAGCCCATGCAGTCATGGACTTCCAGGTGGTCATCGAGGCCCTCGACCAGGCCGTCGTAAGGGTCGGGCAGGTTGCTGTCGGCGGCGAACCGGGTCGGCCCGGAACCGCTGAGCAAGGCTGCGAAACGCGGGTGTTCACTGACCTTGAAGCGGCGGCCGAGGGTGTCGGTACTCAAGCCGTCGACAGCCAGCGGCACCAGCCATTCGCCATCGAGGCGCAGCAGGGCGGCCGCATCGCAGGGGAGCAGGGCGCGCATGGCTTCCAGCAAGCGCCGATAGCGCTCGCCTTCGGGCAGTTCGCGGGACAGGTCCGAGACCAGTGGTAGCAGGGCGGTCAGCAGGGATTTTGCAGTCATAGTGACTCCATGTAGTCGGTATGACTATAAAGCAGGTCGTGTCGATATGACTATCTATGTTTTAAGTTGTTGATTTATAACGAAATAAATATTGGCATGGAAACTGATAAGCATAGGGCAAACGTTGAAAAAACCTTGTTGCCCAGGAGTCACTTTATGCTTAGCGCCCAAGACCGTGCCATCGTCAAATCCACTGTGCCGCTACTGGAAAGCGGTGGCGAGGCATTGATCACTCACTTCTACCGCATGATGCTCTCCGAGTATCCAGAAGTGCGCCCGCTGTTCAATCAGGCGCACCAGGCCAGCGGTGACCAGCCACGCGCCCTGGCTAACGGCGTACTGATGTACGCCCGCCACATCGACCAACTCGACCAGTTGGGCGACCTGGTGGCCAAGATCATCAACAAGCACGTAGCCCTGCAAATCCTGCCGGAACACTACCCGATCGTTGGCACCTGCCTGCTGCGCGCAATCGCTGAAGTGCTGGGCGAGGAAATCGCCACCCCGCAAGTGATTGCGGCGTGGGGGGCGGCTTACGGTCAACTGGCGGACATCCTGATCGGTGCCGAAACCAGCATCTACGATCAGAAAGAACAGGCACCGGGCGGCTGGCGCGGGGCGCGGGAATTCATCGTGGCGGCCAAGGTCGAGGAAAGCGCGGAAATCATCTCGTTCTACTTCGAACCGGCGGACAAAGGCCCGATCCTGGCGGCAGAGCCAGGCCAGTACATCGGCATGAAACTGATCCTTGATGGCGAAGAAATTCGTCGTAACTATTCGCTGTCGGCCCTGGCGAACAAAGGTCAGTACCGCATCAGCGTCAAGCGGGAAACCGGCGGTCGCGCTTCCAACCACCTGCACGATCAATTGCACGTTGGCGCGAGCATCCAGCTGTTCCCGCCATCGGGCGAGTTCACCCTGACTGCCAGCGACAAACCGCTGGTGTTGATCAGCGGCGGCGTGGGCATCACCCCGACCCTGGCGATGCTCGAAGCGGCGCTGGAGACCGAACGCCCGGTGCACTTCATTCATTGCGCCCGCAACGGCAGCGTTCACGCCTTCCGTGACTGGATCGACGGTCTGGCCGAGCGTCATCCGCAACTCAAGCGCTTCTATTGCTACGACGAAGACGATGGCGTGAGCCCGGCAGCGCACAAAGTCGGGTTGTTGAGCCAGGAGCAGTTGGCCGCGTGGTTGCCGCAAGAGCGCGACGTGGATGCTTACTTCCTGGGCCCCAAAGGTTTCATGGCGGCGGTCAAGCGCCACCTCAAGGCCTTGGGTGTGCCGGAGAAGCAAAGCCGTTATGAGTTCTTCGGGCCGGCTGCGGCGCTGGAGTAAGTCCCAGGCGCGGTGAGTCAGCCTCACCGCGTCGTCTTCATCGCGGGCAAGCCACGCTCCCACAGGATCTGCGTCGATCCAATTTGGTGTGTACGACGCGAACCCTGTGGGAGCGTGGCTTGCCCGCGATGGCTACACCTCGGTCCTGAACGGAAAAAGACCGAAAGTTAATCCCTTCTTAACCCGCTTATCGTCTATTCCCCCGACATCTCTCCGGATCGCGCCAGGCTCTCAAAAACCAGGGCAGCGTGTAGACTGGCGGGCAATCGAAACCTTCAAGGGAAACGCGATGAGCGAGGAAACAATGCGGTTGGGCCGTGAACGACGCTACCTGGTGTTGCTGGGCATCATCTGCCTGGCGCTGATCGGCGGCGCTCTGTACATGCAAATCGTGCTGGGTGAAGCGCCGTGCCCATTGTGCATCCTGCAACGCTATGCGCTGCTGTTGATCGCGTTCTTCGCCTTCATTGGCGCTGCCATGAGCACGCGCCGCAGCATCACCCTGTTTGAAACCCTGGTCGTGATCTGCGCATTGGCAGGCGTCGGGGTGGCGGGGCATCACGTCTACACGCAGTTTTATCCGGCAGTCAGTTGCGGCATCGATGTGTTGCAGCCGATTGTGGACGGTCTGCCGCTGGCGAAGATCTTCCCCCTGGGCTTCCAGGTCGACGGATTCTGCTCTACGCCCTACCCGCCGATCCTCGGTCTGTCCCTGGCGCAATGGGCGCTGGTGGCCTTCGTGCTGGTCGTCGTGCTGGTGCCGCTGCTGACCGTGCGTAACCGCAAAAGCCTGCGCTGAGTTCTGCGGCGCATTCACCGCGATGCATGAAAACACCCCGGTCCTCGATGAGGGCGCCGGGGCTTTTTTTGTCTTGCAGCGTGCGCTTCAGTGGGCCTGTAAAAAGGCCGTGATGTGTGGCAAGGAGGGGTGCGATACGTGTGCGACATGTTGTCACATCTTGAGTGTCGCAGCGGTCGCCAGGGCGTCGGATTGGTGCGTCGTCACGCAACGAAACTGGCCCGATTGGCGGGCTGGCGGTTTTGCATCGGCGAGGCCGGAACAGGCAGTTTTAACAGACCCTGGCAATTTGCCAGAACCCTTGTCATATCGGGGCTGGGGCCAGGTCGGCGGCGTCTTGGGAGGCGCCGATACTGTCTGAATCGCGGGTGGTAGCCCTACTTTTTTTGGTGTTTTTGTTGAGAATCAATTTCGATAAGATGCGCCACTTTTGCGAAAACCGGTAAGGATTGTTGCTGGTTTGGATAAAAATTATTTCGGGATGAGACATGGTTTATAAAACGCTACATATCTACAATCGCCCGCACTGAATTCCCGACTCTGCTCGCCCTGGCTCAGGTGGATGAGCAGAAACCGGGTGTCGAGAGGCCGGGTGGCTTCATGCGACCCCCTGGTGTCGGTGCCTCCAATTATCCGCACCAAATGGAATTGGTCTGTAACAAGGCCTTTGACCACGAATTCGAATAAGAACTCAACGCTAGCTCAGGATTTGTCGAAACGCGTCTGACGCACGACGGGCCAGCCCTTATTCAATCCAAGAAAAATGCCAACCCTTGGCAGGGTGAAGTGTTGGCGATCAAAACCCAACTGCATTGCGCAAGCTGCTTTAGAGGTCGTGAGATGAGTAAAAACAGGTACCCCAGACTACTAGGCTTATTGCCGCTGATTGGCACGTTGTTGCTGTCAGGCTGCAACATGACCTTGCTCAATCCCAAGGGCCAGGTCGGTCTGGACGAGCGAAACCTGATCATCACCGCAACGCTGCTGATGCTGTTGGTCGTGGTTCCGGTCATCGTCATGACCTTCCTGTTCGCCTGGAAATACCGCGCGTCCAACGCTAACGCCACCTACACCCCGAAATGGAACCACTCCACCAAGATCGAGATCGCGGTGTGGGCGGTTCCAATTCTGATCATCATTGCCCTGGGTTATGTCACCTACAAGTCGACCCACGCCCTTGACCCGTACAAGCCGCTGGAATCGGACGTCAAGCCTGTGACCATCGAAGTGGTCGCGCTGGACTGGAAGTGGCTGTTCATCTACCCGGAACAAGGCATCGCCACGGTCAACAAGATCGTGTTCCCGGCGCACACGCCGATCAACTTCAAGATCACTTCCGACGCCGTGATGAACTCGTTCTTCATCCCTGCTCTGGGCGGCCAGATCTACGCGATGGCGGGCATGCAGACCAAACTGCACCTGATCGCCAACCAGAACGCTGAAATGGACGGTATCTCCGCCAACTACAGCGGCGCGGGTTTCACCGGTATGAAATTCAAAGCGATCGCAACTTCCCAGGAAGATTTCGACGCCTGGGTAAGTGAAGTCAAAAAGGCACCTAAACAGCTTGAACAAGCTGAATACGCAGCCCTTTCCAAGCCAAGCCAGAACAACCCAGTCGAGCTCTACGCCTCGGTGACCCCAAACCTGTTCCAGACCATCGTCGACAAGTACGAAGGCATGAAACCGGGCCCTAAGGTCAAGCACGAGAAAGAAGAGAAAGAAGTGGCCCAAATGGAAGGGATGGACTCGAGTTCGCATTCAGCTGCCGGGGCAGAGGAGTAAACGATGTTTGGTAAATTAAGTTGGGAAGCGATCCCGTTCCACGAGCCGATTGTCATGGTGACCATCTCCATGATCGCGCTCGGTGGTCTGGCGTTGTTCGCTGCAATCACCTACTTCAAGAAGTGGACCTACCTGTGGACCGAGTGGCTGACGTCGGTCGACCACAAGAAAATCGGCGTGATGTACATCATCGTCGCCATGGTCATGCTGCTGCGCGGTTTTGCCGACGCCATCATGATGCGTACCCAGTTGGCCATGGCCACCGAGGGTTCGCCGGGCTACCTGCCACCTGAACACTATGACCAGATCTTCACCGCTCACGGTGTGATCATGATCATCTTCATGGCGATGCCATTCTTCACCGGCCTGATGAACCTTGCAGTGCCGCTGCAGATCGGCGCGCGTGACGTTGCCTTCCCGTTCCTGAACTCCCTGAGCTTCTGGCTGCTGGTTTCCGGCGTGGTGCTGATCAACCTGTCCCTGGGCGTCGGCGAATTCGCCAAGACCGGTTGGGTTGCCTATCCGCCGCTGTCGGGTCTGCAGTACAGCCCTGGCGTGGGGATGGATTACTACATCTGGGCGCTACAGCTATCGGGTCTGGGTACGACGCTAACGGGGGTCAACTTCCTGGCCACCGTGCTGAAAATGCGTACCCCTGGCATGAAGCTGATGGACATGCCGATCTTCACCTGGACCTGCACCTGGGCCAACGTCCTGATCGTGGCTTCGTTCCCGATCCTGACCGCTACCCTGGCACTGCTGACGCTTGACCGTTACATGGATTTCCACATTTTCACCAATGAACTTGGTGGCAATCCGATGATGTACGTCAACCTGTTCTGGGCTTGGGGTCACCCTGAGGTGTACATCCTGATCCTGCCGGCGTTCGGTATCTTCTCCGAAGTCATCTCGACCTTCACCGGCAAGAAACTGTTCGGCCACCACTCGATGATCTACGCATCGGGCGCAATCTCGATCCTGGGCTTCATGGTTTGGCTGCACCACTTCTTCACCATGGGTTCGGGTGCCAGCGTCAACGCCTTCTTCGGTCTGGCGACGATGCTGATTTCCATCCCGACGGGTGTGAAACTGTTTAACTGGCTGTTCACCATCTACCAGGGCCGTCTGCGCTTCACCAGCCAGGTGCTGTGGACCCTGGGCTTCATGGTGACCTTCGCCATCGGCGGCATGACCGGCGTACTGCTGGCCATCCCGGGTGCTGACTTCGTTCTGCACAACAGCCTGTTCGTGATCGCGCACTTCCACAACGTGATCATCGGCGGCGCGGTATTCGGTTACATCGCCGGCTTCGGCTTCTACTTCCCTAAAGCGTTCGGCTTCAAGCTGCACGAAGGTTGGGGCAAGGCAGCGTTCTGGTTCTGGATCAGCGGCTTCTTCGTCGCGTTCATGCCGCTCTATGCACTGGGCTTCATGGGCATGACCCGTCGTCTGAACGCCACCACCAACCCTGAGTGGGTGCCGTACCTGTACGTCGCCATGTTCGGTGCGGTGATGATCGCCGTGGGTATCGCTTGCCAGTTGATCCAGCTGTACGTCAGCGTGCGTGACCGCAACAAGCCGGAAAACATGTGCGACCACGGCGACCCGTGGAATGCACACACCCTGGAATGGTCGACCTCGTCGCCACCTCCGTTCTACAACTTCGCCGTGCTGCCGAAGGCTGACGTTGTCGATCCGTTCACCGAAGCCAAGGAAAACGGCACTGCGTACAAGGTTACGGCCAAGTACGAGCCGATCCACATGCCAAACAACACCGCCACCGGTGTGGTCATGGGCGCTCTGTTGACCGTGTTCGGTTTCGCGATGATCTGGCACATCTGGTGGCTGGCCATCGCTAGCCTGGCCGGCACCGTGATCTACTTCGCGATCCACGCCGCTCGTGATGATCAAGGCTACTACGTGCCGGTCGACGTGATCGAACGCATCGAAGCCGAGCAGCACAAGCGTCTGGTAGCGGCAGGGAAAATCCCGGCCACCGCCACCCGTGTTGAAACCTCGTTGGAACAGGCTTAAACCATGTCGAACTTAGTGACCAATGTTGGACACGCCCATGGTCATGACCATGGGCACGATGACCACCACCACGACTCGGGCGAGATGACCGTATTCGGTTTCTGGCTCTACCTGATGACCGACTGCATTCTGTTTGCGTCGATCTTCGCAGCGTACGCGGTACTGGTTAACAACGTAGCGGGTGGCCCGTCGGGCCACGACATCTTCGAACTGCCATACGTGCTGGGCGAAACCGCTCTGCTGTTGTTCAGTTCGATCACCTACGGCTTCGCCATGCTGGCGTTCTTCCGTGGCAACAAGAAGCAGGTCCTGGGCTGGCTGGCCATGACCTTCCTGTTCGGTGCCGGCTTCATCGGCATGGAGATCAACGAGTTCCACATGCTGATCTCCGAAGGCTACGGTCCTAACCGCAGCGGCTTCCTGTCCGGGTTCTTCACCCTGGTCGGCACCCACGGTCTGCACGTGACCAGCGGTCTGATCTGGATGGCGATCATGATGTATCAGGTGCAGAAAAACGGCCTGACGGCGACCAACAAGACCCGTCTGAGCTGCCTGAGCCTGTTCTGGCACTTCCTGGACGTGGTGTGGATCTGCGTATTCACGGTTGTTTATCTGATGGGGACTATGTAAATGGCTAACGCAGCTCATTCCCACAATGGTCACGACGACGCCGGTCACGGCAGCGTCAAGTCCTACGGCATCGGCTTCATCCTGTCGGTGATCCTGACCCTGATCCCGTTCGGTCTGGTCATGTTCCCGACGCTGCCGAAGTCGATCACCCTGATGATCGTCGTCGCCATGGCCGTCATCCAGGTGCTGGTGCACCTGGTGTACTTCCTGCACCTGGACCGTTCGGCCGCGCAGCGTAACAACGTGATTGCGTTTGTTTTCGCCGCGATCGTGATTGTCCTGCTGGTAGGTCTGTCGCTGTGGATCATGTTCAGCATCCACACGTTCATGATGGCGAAGTGAGGTAAGTCCGGATGTCCTTTAAGCACTTTATCCAAATCACCAAACCGGGGATCATTTTCGGTAACGTGCTTTCTGTGGCAGGCGGATTTTTCCTGGCCTCCAAAGGGCATGTCGATCTGGCCATCTTCCTGGCCGCCATGATCGGCACGTCCCTGGTGGTCGCCTCCGGTTGCGTGTTCAACAACTGCATCGACCGCGACATCGACCTGAAGATGGAACGCACCAAGAACCGGGTGCTGGTCCAGGGCCTGATCTCCCTGAAACTGGCCCTGATCTACGCGACCGTCCTGGGTGTCGCCGGCGTTGCGCTGTTGTACAAGGTGGCCAACCCGTTGGCTGCGCTGTTCGCGGTGATCGGTTTCGTCATCTACGTCGGCTTCTACAGCCTGTACCTCAAGCGCAAGTCGGTTCACGGCACGCTGGTGGGCAGTCTGTCGGGCGCCATGCCGCCGGTAATCGGTTACGTGGCCGTGAGCAACACCTTCGACATGGCTGCGTTGACCCTGCTGGTGATGTTCAGCCTGTGGCAGATGCCGCATTCCTACGCCATCGCGATCTTCCGCTTCAACGATTACCTGGCCGCATCGATCCCGGTGCTGCCGGTCAAGCGCGGAATCGAAGTGGCCAAGAAGCACATCCTGATCTACATCCTGGCCTTCCTCGTGGCGACCTTGATGTTGACCTTCAGCGGCTACGCCGGCATGAGCTACCTCGCCGTCGCCGCGGCCATGGGCATGTACTGGCTGTACATGGCCTGGACCGGCTACAAGGCAGTGGATGACACGGTCTGGGCACGCAAGCTGTTCGTGTTCTCGATCTTCACCATTACCGCGCTGAGCGTGATGATGTCCCTGGACTTCAAAGTGCCGACCGAGCTGTTGCTGACGTACGCGCCTTAAGGTTCAGAAGCTGAATTGAAAAGCCTCGCCTTCGAGAGAAGCGCGGGGCTTTTTGTTGGGTTGCTGTCTGTCGGTCAAGACTGTCGGCAAGTTCATCAAGAGATGGCTCATTGTATTGCGCGACTATAGGCAAATTGCCTATAGTCGCGCGATGCGAACCGTATTCTTCGAAACCACATCCTTTACCGCCACCGTTGGCAATTATCTGACGGACGATGAGTATCGTGCGCTACAAAGCCACATGCAGCTGAATCCGCACGCGGGCGATGTGATGCCTCGTACGGGAGGTTTCCGAAAGCTACGCTGGGCCGATGAGCGCCGGGGGAAAGGCAAGCGAGGTGGCTTGCGGGTTATCTATTATTGGCTTATGAATGATGGCCAGTTCTGGATGTTTGCAATTTATGACAAAGATGAGCTTGAGAATTTGACTGCTGACCAAGAGAAGGCGCTCAAGAAAGCCATAGAGACAGAGTTGAAAGTACGAGGTACCCCATGAAAAAGCGCGACCTGTTTGCAGAGTTGATGCAAGGCGTTGACGAGATGGCGGCTCAACGCGAAGGCAAGATTACGTTGCGCAATACGACTGTGGAGGACATTCCGGCTCCAGAGGTGGGAGCGCAGGAAATCGTTGCACTAAGGGAAAAGTTACACATGTCCCAAGCCGTTTTCGCCAAGCGAATTCGCACTAGCCCCAGTACCTTGAGAAACTGGGAGCAGGAAAAATCAAAGCCTAACGCTCAGGCGGCCTTGTTGATCAGACTGGTTGAGAAATTCCCGGATATGGTAGATCGACTGGCAGTGGTTTGATCGAGACAACGAATAGCTGAAAGCCCCGCATTCAAAAGAATCGCGGGGCTTTTTCATTTATGCGCGGTTGTTGCACGGTGCATCGAGCACTTTCACCACGTCATCGATGATGGCCTTGCTCATGTCCTGCAAGAAGTGCGAGGCCCAGGCGTGTCGGTCGGAGTCGCGGACCATGGTGGCGTCTGAGGCGAGGAGTTTGGCGAGGTGGAGCAGGTCGGAAGCGTGGGAGAGGGCGGCGATTACCGGGACGCCGGCGTTAATGCGGAACAGCGAGGCGTTGGCGTGGTAGGAGAAGGGGGTGAGGCCGATGGTTTTCAGGTCTTGTGGAATGGTCATTGGGATTCACCTCCTGTTGGCTTGGAGGTGGTTGATGACGTTTGAAGCAGACAGACCAATAGCGTTCATGAGTAAAGCTCCCGTTTAAAGTTGAGAGCTGCCACGTTCGTTCTCAGGCGAATGGGTGGCAGCTGTGCGTGGGCTGAGAAACCGGAGATACGGGATCCGGCAGACCCGAAGGTCTCCCACGCACAGCCGCCATTGCACGAGTGTGCAGGCATAAAAAAAACGCCGGCAATCGTGATTGGTGGCGCTTGTGCGCTCGTATCTTACCCGGGTTCTCAGGCCCGGTCGCTGAATTGGCAGCGACGGGCAAAGTTAGTCAGTCAGGATGAGGTCGGCAATCGTGGCGATCTGATGGCCGGGGATCTTATTGCACACCGACCCCCCCTGTGGGAGCGGGCTTGCCCGCGATGGCGGTGGGTCAGGCGACATTGAAACTGAATGTGACGGCCCTTTCGCGGGCAAGCCCGCTCCCACAGGATCGAAGACAGTCAGTTATTTGTGCGGCATGTCCAACAACCGGAAAAACCGCTCCCGCACCTGCACATGATCACTGTGTGCCACGTTGAAGCGCAGAAACTGATTGGCATCCGCCGCTTTGCTGAGCATGGTTCCCGGTGCCAGTACCAGGTCAATTTCCAGACCCTTTCTGGCCAGGCACTCGGCTTTGAATCCCTCTGGCAGTCGGGTCCAGATGTACAACCCTTCCCCCGGCAGCGACGACACCGAACACCCGGCTTCGCCCAGCCATGCCGCCACCCGGCTGTTCGACTCGTAGAGCCGGTCCACGGTGCGGCGCATGTGTTTGGCGTAGCTGCCATCGCTGAGCATGGTGCAGATGATCTGCTCGGCCATCTCCGAGGTCATGCCGCCGCAGGCCATTTTCAGCGTCACCATCCGCGCCGCCAGTTGCGGTGACAGCACCGCGAAGCTGACGCGGCTATTGGCGGTCAGGGTCTTGGAAAACCCGGAGACGTAAGAGACATTGTCCAGCCCGCTCGCGGCCAGGCGCGGCGTTCGGCGTTGCTGCATGTCGCAGTACAAATCGTCTTCGAGGATGTGGAAGTTGTAGCGATGGCTCAGCTCCACCAGGCGGTAAACCTGGGCCGAGGTGAACGAGTGCCCGGTCGGGTTGTGCAGGGCATTGTTGGTCATGTAGAGCACGGGACGATGGGTGATCAGCAATTGCTCGAACGCGTCCAGGTCCATGCCGTCGCACTCGCGGCGGATGGTAATGACCTTCACGCCATGCCAGGCCAGATTGGTGTGCATCGTGAAGTAACACGGGTCGTCGAGGAGCACCGTGTCGCCGGGTTTGACCAGCAGGCGCATCAGCATGTCGATGGCCTGGACGGTGTTGGCGGTGGTGATGATCTGCTCCACCGGCGCCTCGATGCCCAAGGTCGACATCTTGACCCGCAAGGCCTGGCGCAATGGCAGGTAACCGCTGGCGTTGCCGTATTCGCCCATGCGCAAGCTGGTCGCGCGAAGCGTTCCGCGCACGGCCTTGAGCAATTCTTCGGCAGGCAACCACGAGGACGGCAGAAAACCGGCCCCCGGGCGCAGCTTGCCATTGTCCAGTAGCACCGCGCGGCGGACCACGCTGAGGGTGTCTTGCGGGAGCAGGTCCGGCCCGGCGTTGGCTGGCAGGGTGCTGCTGGAACGGTGCACGTAGTGCCCGGAACCCTGGCGGGAAACCACCAGGCCCTTGGCCCGCAAGCGGTCCAGGGCGTCGACCACCGTGGACTTGCCCACGTGCATCAAGTCGGAGAGTTCGCGAATCGGCGGCAGCCTGGAGCCGTGGGGCAGGCCGCCCTGACTGATCGCCACGGTTAGTTGATCGACGATTTGCTGGACCAGCGGCACACCTGGCTGGAACTCGATAGCGGCGATCACTGCTCGCTGAGCCTGCATTTTACTGGTCTCTCCGGCAGTAAAGTTCGTTTGATTCTATACGAACTTGCTCTGATCAAGACAAGCATCTCTTTCTACCATCGCTTTGGAGAGTTTTCGGATTGTCGACCTGTTGCCGGTCGTTCAGTCGCCAAGGGTCATGAGGTGCTGCATGAGTTTAGAAACAACCGTTGTCGTGGCGAAACCGGTGATCAACCTGCGGTTGTTCACCATTCGAATCATCACGGCCGTTGCGCTGTTCGCGGTGCTGGGCAAGGCCAACGTCTGGCTCGACACCGCCACCAACAGCATTCTGGCCCTGGGGTATCGGGCCTTGTTGCTGCTGCTGCCGTTGACGTTACTGGTGCTCGGTCGCCGTTCCTTGAGCGTCACGCTGTTGTGCGCTGCCGCCGGCCTGGTGCTGTTGGCCGTCACCCACAACCAGGGCGTGGTCATGTTTGCCGCGGCGTTGTTTGCCTACGGCATTGCCATTGCCGGTTACCTGATCAAGAGCGAAGCGGCACAGACCAAGGAAGGCGCGGCCTATAACCGGGTTGCCATGAACATGGGCAGCCTGCTGGCAGGGCTGATCCTGCTGTCGCCACTGCTGACCCCGGCCATGTTTTTCCTCGGCGCCGCCGGTTTTGTCCTGCTTTGCCTTCCCATCGCCATGGGGGCGACCTTCACCTGCGACCCCGTGGTGGCCCGTCCCGCCGGCCAGGAAGGCAGCGGCTGGCGCAACAAACTGCCGTGGGTCATCGCCGGCGTCATCATGGGCATCAAGCTGTTTGGCGTGTTCTCGATCCTGCCGCAAGCGATCCTGCTCAAGACCGGCGAACTGCCGGGCTGGTACGGGCTGATGCTGATCCTCAACAGCGCCGTGGTGGTGTTCGCGCAGGTGCCGGTCATGAAACTGATCGAGCGCACCGGACGCTTCAAGGTGCTGACAGTGATCGCCATCATCGTCATCGGTTTCGCGGTGCTGTCTTCACCGGCGGCGTTCCACGTCGAAACCCTGGTCGGCGCGCTGGTCTGGGTGGCGGTGCTGTCCATCGCCGAGTGTGCGTTCAGTCACCTCGACTATTTCTCGGTCAAGCAGAACAACATGTTCGTCAAGGAAGTGTCCCTGGGGGTCGGCGCCGGGTTGACCGTGTTGATCATGCGGGTCATGCCGCCGCCCTACAACGCGCTGGTGCTGGCGGCCATCGGCGCGGGCGGGATTCTGGTCTGGTACTGGCTCAACCGTAAATCAATCGCGTCGCTGCATGACTGAGTCATCGCCGTTTCGGTTTTCATTTTGCAAGTCGGGGATTTTATGAATACGACTTCATGCGTAGTAGTGGTGGGGTACAACGGCAGTCGGGTCCACGATATCCCGAAGCTGCGCGAACTGTGCAAGTCGTTGTACAACGCGCGGCTCATCCTGCTGGTCGAGAAGATCCAGCCCGGGGACGATCAGGTCGCCGATCACGTGTGCAGTACATCGCTGGCCGAGAAAGACGTTCCGGCCTCTCTCGAACTGGTGGTCGGTTGCCTGAATGCCGATCGCTGGAAACTCATCGGCGTGCTGCCGTTTTCCGATCGCGGTGTAGTACTCGGTGCGGCGCTGGCCAGCCATTTCGGCCTGCCCGGCATCACCCCGGCCGAGGCGCGGGCGGGCCTGGACAAACAGATCTTCCGCCAACTCGAAGCGACGGCGACTGCGGCACCCGAGGATTATCGGCCGATCGTTTCCACCCGGATCACAAGCCTTCCGGAACTGCGTCAGCGCGTGATCGAAATGGGCGGCAAGGCGTTCATCAAGCCTGCCTGTGAAGGAGCCAGCCGCGGTTGCCGGGTCATTCGGCACCCGTCCGAGTGCGACGAGGCATGGCAGGCCCTCAAGCCCTATCGCGAGGGCGGCATCGTGCTCGAAGAGTTGATCCAGAACGCCCGGGAATACAGCTGGGACCATGTCGCGGGAAGTACCTGGATCACCGAGAAAACCACCACCGACGGCGCCTACCGCGCCGAGATCCAGCAAGTGGTGCCCGCGCCTTTGCCGGCGGACGCACAGGCTCGGCTGATGGCCGCCGGCCGGCACATGGCCGGGTTGGTATCGCAGCACAACGGGGCCTGGCACAACGAAGTCTTCCACAGGGCCAATCACCGCACCTCGGCCGTGGAAACCAACATGCGCCCGGGTGGCATGCACATCTGGGACCTGGCACGTAAGGCGTTCATCGATTTCGACCCGTGGGAGCGCTGGGTCCGCTGGGCCGTGGAAGGCCACGTCGACAGCCATGATCCCGTGCCGCGCGGCTACTGCGGCATACGCCTGTTGCGAGCGAACGCTGGCGGCATCCTGCGGGATGTTCCGGACATCCAGTCGCTGGCCCGGTCGCTGAACATCGAACTGGTGGAAGCGGTGCTGACCAAGCGCATCGGTGATTCGGTCAGTGCACTGGTGAAAGACAACTTCTCGTTCATCGGCCACATCGTGTTGTTCAACGAGCAGTACGAGCGCCTCAGCCTGGACCTGTCACGTCTGGCCGAGGCCATTGAATCAAGTGTTGGGATCACCGGCCTGGCAGCGCCGACAAGGGCTGTGGGTTGAGTCCTGGATCAAGCAGCAGCGATCGATGTTTTTTGCAGTATTGATCAAGAGGGTTACGTCAATGAGTGAACACATGACCTGTGATGAGCGCTTCATCGCTCTGGCACGGGAATTCGACTACGACATCTACGGCGAGAACACCGCAGGCGGGCATTACGCGCCGCTGATTCGTCATCACGATGAACTGTATATCAGCGGTCTGGTGCCGCGCATGAACGGCAAAATCCACTACCCGGGACGGGTCGGACTGGAGCTCAACATGGCGGATGCGCAAGCGGCCGCCAGCATCAGTGCAATGCGGGGATTGGCGCTGATCGTGGATGCCATTGGTTCGCTGGACAAGATCAAATCCTTGATCCGCATAACAGTGTATGTGAAGTCCACGGCCGATTTTGTCGACCTCAGTGAAGTCGCCAACGGTGCGTCGGATGTGTTCAGTCATGTACTGGGTGATGCCGGGAAACATACACGCACCACAGTCGGTGTTTATCAATTGCCGAAAAATGCGGCCATTGAAGTTGATATGATCGTGGCGCTGCGCCCGTCGGCGTTATAAATGAAGTTGTCCGGCTTTACACTGTTGAAGGGTTGGCCTAAGGTCGGGTAACTCAATTCGGCAGAATAAGTTGGAAACAGCTAATGAATAACGTTCAGGGTGCGTTTTTTTCATATAAGGACTTTCGCCAAAGTCTGGATCGGCAGCCGATCAAACCTCGTGTGTGGAAAAGTGCTGAACTTGGCGATATGCGTCAGGCCCTTGAGGCCAGCGACGTCGATATTGTTGCGCTGGCCCACGATAACACTGTCGAAGGTTGCCAACTGACACCCGGCATGGCGGTGTCCATGCAATGGCTGGTGCCGGGTTCAACGCTCGATGGCCATGTCCATGCCTGGTGGCATCTGTTTATCATCCAGTCCGGCAGCGGCGCCTTGTCCCTGGGGGATGCAGAGGAGGTAAACATCGGTGCCGGGGATGTATTGCTGGTGCCGGCCTGGACCCGTCACGGCTTCGTCAACACCAGCACCACCGAGCCGCTGGCCATGCTCAACCTCAGCAACATGCCGCAGATGGCATTGCTATCCAATCACGCCGCCAACGTTGGCCTGATACCTCGCCCGCTGTAATTTCTTCTCAGTTGCACACCAGGGAGTCCGCCTACGCTGACTCCCATTTTTTTTTGTACACCTCAAAAATGCTCTTTGGCGATTGATGTGCGCTGATTTCTGTATCGATAGAAACAGATAATTTCTGTATCTGTTCAGCACTTAATCAACTTACTACGATCGCCTCAAATGCAACGGATTAATGTGTTTGGTGCAAGGGAGCGTTCTATGGAAAGTACGAAGTTAAAGCTGTATCTGGGTGCGGATTATGTCAGCGCTTTTGCCATGTCGGCGTTTGTGGCTTTAAAGGAGAAGCAACTTTCATTTGACTTGATCACGCTGGATTTAAAGGCCCGTGAAAACTATCTCGAAAGTTATAGGAATCTTTCTCTAACTTGCAAAATCCCTGCACTGGTTCACGAAGGTTTTGCGCTTTCGGAATCTTCAGCCATTGCCGAATATCTGGAGGAGCTCGCTCCAGGTTCAAAAAGAATTTACCCGCAAGACATCAAGCAACGCGCCCGGGCCCGTCAACTGCAGGCCTGGTTGCGCAGCGATCTGCTCGTGGTGCGCAGGGAGCGCCCGTTCGATCTTGTGTACTTCGGCAAAAAAGACAATCCGCTGTCCGACGAGGCCCGGGCCGCGGTCGACCGGTTGTTCTTTGTGGCGGACCGCTTGCTGGAGGAGGGCGCCGAGCACCTGTTTGGCGACTGGAGCATTGCCGACACCGACCTGGCGATCATGCTCAACCGACTGGTTGCCAATGGTGATCCGGTCCCGGCGCGACTGGCGGCGTATGTGCAGCGCCAATGGGATCGCGACAGCGTCCGGGCATGGATGGACATAGAGCGCAAAGCGCCAGCCATCCAGTAACCACCGCCAGCACAGACCAGGAGCGCTGCCATGCAAGGACTGTCGGAGCACGAAAGATACAAACCCTATAATTCCCGCACCATCCGCGACACGCCTTACTGGCAGCGGCTGACGCCGGCGTTGCAGGAGGCCATGACCGTGGTGGCCCGGGTCATGCCGTTTCGCACCAACGAATACGTACTGGGGACACTGATCGACTGGAACAACATTCCGGACGATCCGATTTTCCGCATGACCTTTCCCCACAAGGACATGCTGCTGCCAGACGAGTACCAATCGCTCAAGCAGTTGATCGAGCTAGACGACAGCGTCGCCATCAAGCGGCGGATCGAAGCGATCTGGCTGCGCATGAACCCGCACCCGGCAGGGCAACTGACGCACAACGGCGTCACCCTCGACGGAAAAGTCCTGCCAGGCATTCAGCACAAGTACCGCGAGACCGTGCTGTTTTTCCCCGGTGCCGGTCAGACGTGTCATGCGTACTGCACCTTCTGTTTCCGTTGGGCGCAGTTCATCGGCGAAGAAGAACTCAAGTTCAATGCGCGCGAATCCCAGGAACTGGTGAGTTACCTGCGAGTACACACCGAGGTCACCGATGTGCTGATCACCGGCGGCGACCCGCTGATCATGAACAGCCGATCCCTGGCCGGGTACATCGAGCCACTGCTGGAACTGCCCCACCTGAAAAGCATCCGCATCGGTACCAAGTCGGTGGCCTATTGGCCGCAACGATTCGTCAGCGACAAGGACGCGCCGCAGCTGCTGACGCTGTTCAAACGGATCGTCGCGGCAGGGAAAAACCTGTCGATCATGGGCCACTACAACCACCCGGTGGAGATTCGCCAGGACATCGCCCGTCAGGCTGTCGAGCGCATCCGCTCCACGGGCGCCACCCTGCGCATGCAGGCGCCGGTGATCCGCCACATCAACGAAAACCCTGCCGATTGGGCGGCGCTGTGGACCGAAGGCGTTCGGCTCGGGGCGGTGCCGTATTACATGTTCGTCGAGCGCGACACCGGCCCCAGCCATTACTTCGCGATGCCGCTGGCCCGGGCATTCGAAATCTTCCAGGCCGCGTACCGCACGGTGTCGGGCCTGGCGCGCACGGTGCGCGGGCCGTCCATGAGCACCTTCTACGGCAAGGTGCTGATCAACGGCATCGAGACCGTCGCCGGGGAAAAAGTCTTTGTCCTGCAGTTCCTCCAGGCCCGGGATCCGCAATGGGTGTTGCGCACCTTTTACGCGCGCTTCGACCCGCAGGTGACCTGGTTCGATGACTTGCAACCCGCCTTTGGCGAGCGAAGGTTTTTCTTTCAGAACGAGCCTGAACGGTTGCTTGAGTCAGCGCCCGAATTGATACCGGTCCTGCTGCAAACGGCGTAGGACGAATCTTGAACACAGGGGAGACAAGGACATGAGTGGTATCCCGTTTGATCAACGCGAAGGATGGATCTGGCTCGACGGCGAGTTCGTCGAGTGGTCGCAAGCGCGCCTGCATGTGCTCAGTCACGGCTTGCATTACGCGAGCACGGTGTATGAAGGGGAGCGCGTCTACAACGGCAAGATCTTCAAGCTGCGCGAACACAGTGAGCGTCTGTATCGCTCGGCGCAATTGATGGATTTCGCCATTCCGTTCGAACTGGCCGAACTGGAAGCGGCCAGCCATGAACTGCTGCAACGCAACAACGTCAGCGACGGTTACCTGCGACCCGTGGCCTGGCGTGGCAGCGAGATGATTTCCACCTCGGCGCGCTTCAACCGTGTGCATGTGGCCATCGCTTGCTGGCAATGGCCGAGCTATTTCGATCCGGCGGCGCGCATGGCCGGTATCCGGTTGAAGACCGCCACCTGGCGACGTCCACCGCCGAGCAGCAGCCCTTTTGAGGCCAAGGCGTCCGGGCATTACCAGATCGCCACACTGAGCAAGCACGACGCGGAAAACAGCGGTTACCACGACGCCATGATGCTCGACTGGCGCGGCCACGTCGCCGAAGCCACCAGCGCCAACGTGTTCTTCGTCAAAGGCCGGACGCTGTACACGCCGATGCCCGACTGTTTCCTCAACGGCATTACCCGGCAGACCGTGATCGAGCTGGCCAGGGCCCTGGATTACCAGGTGGTCGAAGCGACGATTCTGCCTGCGCAACTGGGCGACTTCGATGAGTGTTTTCTCACCGGCACCGCCGCCGAAATCACCCCCGTGCAGAGCATCGATGAGCAGCACTATCGACCGGGTGATGCCTGTCGCCAGTTCATTGCCGCGTACACCTCAACCGTAAACGCCTGATCAACCGCCAGGAATCACACCATGCCAAATCAAGGGATTGTTGCGTCCAAACCTTACGTCTCACTCGATCATCGCCATGAAGAATTGTCGACCCGTGGCTGGACTGTCCTGACCCCCGGCGAATTCGCCCATGACGTGACCGGCACATTGCATGAGTTCGGTCCGGTCATTCCGCAGTTCAACGGGCAAGTGGCCTTTGCCATCACCCGCAAGCCGGGCTACGAAGACTTGCCGTACTCCCAGAGCATGAACGGCATCGGCCCGCATACCGAAGCGCCGGTATACGGACCGCCACCGCGTTACCTGGCCCTGCATTGTCACAAGCAGGCGACCTGCGGTGGCGGGCACACCGGGCTGGTGGACGGTTACGAATTCCTGAAGTCCCTGGAACGCAGTGAACCGGAGTTGCGCGAGTGGTTGAATGACACGCCGGTGGAGTTCGTCGCCACCGCCAAACCCGGCGAACCCGCACAGTGCCGGGTCAAGGAATACATCCTCACGCCGACAGAGGAGGGCGACATTTTCCGCTTCAGTTACAACCAGTTTCACTACGGCGATGTGAATCCTTCCAAGGAAGCCTTGCAGCAATCCCGGGTCACCAACAGCACCTCGCCCCTGGCCCGATTTGCAGCACTCGGCGAGGCGTATTTCGTCGAGCACAACATTCCGGTGCTGATACCCGACGGGTGCATGCTGATTTGGGACAACTGGCGGATGATCCACGCCCGCAGCCGTTACACTGACCCGGCGCGCCACCTGACCCGCTATTGGCTGGCCTGATTTTTCCGTCGCCCTTCATTCTTTTGGCGTACCCCTTGTGGGTACGCGTCTTACAGGTATCGCGTCATGCAAACAGCAATCGAGATCGCCAAGGTCGATCATCAACTGATCGTGCGGCTCAATCAGGCCTGGACCCGGCGCGCCACCGTCTGCTCGCCGGACAAGTGGTCGGTCGATGAAGTGTTCGACCCGGCGCGCCCGGATTACCCCGAGGGCATGGTGCCGTTTTTCCATCACCCCAAGTTCCAGGCCTTGAGCGAAGCGCTCAAGAGCCGCGTGGTGACCTGGGGCTGGATCGGCTACAACCTGCGCACCGTCACCGCCGAAGAACACGTCGTGAATCCGGCGCTGAGCGTCATTGCCAACCAGTACCTGGGCAAGGACGACTGGCATTTTCGCGAGGCGATGCAGCAAACCCTGATCGACGAGCATTACCACACGCTGATGCACCTGCGGGCCATCGAACGGACCAGGCTGGAGCGGGCGCTGGATCAGGATCTGGACTTGCCGCCGTCCGTCACTTATCTACGCCTGCTGGCCCTGCGTGAAACGCTGACCGAGCAATGGCAGAAGGATCTGGCGGCGATCACCTTTGCGGTGGTGGCCGAGATCAGCGTCAACGCCTATCTGGACCTGCTGGCGGACGACCAGACCATCCAGCCGCAAAACCGTCGCGTGGCCGAACAGCACAACCGCGACGAGTACGCCCACAGCAAGGTGCTGGCCGAAGTGGCCAAGGTGATGTACGCCAACATGCAGCCGCCTCAGCAGGCATTTTTCGCACGCACCTTATCGCAGGCGCTGAGTGCCTTTATCGCCCAGGACTACTCGATGTGGGAGGCGATTCTGACGCAGCTTGGGGTCGAAGACGCCGCGTTGATCATTGCCGACACCCGCGAGAGCAACAAGAACGCCACCATCATGCGCGACTACAGCGGTCTGCATCGTCTGGCGCAGGATCTGGGCATCAGCGAGCAGATCGATTTCGATTTTCGTCCGACCCTCAAAACCACCGCAGCGGCCTGAACCCGGAGGCGCCCATGTCAGTTCCTGTGTACGAAGTGTTCGCCATCCGTGTCGGCGCTAACGCCCAGCGCACCGCACGGGAGAATTTCCTTTACGACGCCTGCTGCGGTGATCCCAATGCGCCGATGCCGCTGGACTACTACTTCTGGGTCATCCGCAACGAGCAGCAGGTGATCGTGGTCGACACCTGTTTTCAACCGGCCACGGCGGATCGGCGCAATCGTCAGATGTATCGTTTGCCGGAAGAATCCCTGCGGCAACTGGACATCGATCCGGCGCAGGTCGAGCACCTGATCCTGACGCATCTGCACTGGGACCACGCCGGCAATCTCGCGCTGTTTCCCAAGGCCACGGTGCATCTGCAGGAAGCGGAACTGCGCTTCTGCACCGGGCCGAAAATGGCTCATCGCACGGTGAATAAGACCTACGAGGTCGACGATGTGATGTCGGCGCTGCCGCCGTTGTTCGAAGGGCGGATGCGCTTGCACAGCGGTACAGTCGAGGTGATGCCCGGTGTGACGCTGCACCCCGTGGGAGGGCATACGCCCGGCAGTCAGGTGGTGCGGGTCAATACCGCGCGAGGATGGATCGTGCTGGCCTCGGACGCCGCGCATTTGTGGGTCAACATCCGTGAGCGCAGCCCGTTCCCGATCCTCGACGACCTGGCGCAGACCCTTGAAGCCTTCAGCGAAATCGACCGCCTGGCCGACAGCGAAGACCACGTGATTCCCGGTCACGACCCACTGATCGCCGAGCGCTTCCCGCACTGGAACGACGACCCGCACATCATCAGCCTGCACCAGTCCCCGACCTGAAGAACACCCAAACCAGTAGGAGCGAGCCTGCTCGCGATGGCGGCACATTCAACATGGATGTGTCTGACACGACGCCATCGCTGGCAAGCCAGCTCCCACAGAAATTTGGGCCGTTCACGGACTCGGCGTACATCCACGAACACTGTGGGAGCGGGCTTGCCCGCGACGAGGCCGGCACATTCAGCATCAATGCCGCCTGACACTCCGCCATCGCTGGCAAGCCAGCCCCCCCAGTTGATGGTAGTCGTGCTCGAATTCTGTGTTCAGTGACAATCCCCTGTGGGTTAGCCATGGCTCTTCAGGATACGGCCCAAGGTCTGCAGTGCCTCGTCGATTTTTGCTGAATACGGCGCTCCGCAGCCAATGCGCACGAAGTGATTGAAACGCTTGGCATTGGAAAAGATATCCCCAGGGGAAATCTGGATGCCGACCTTCAGCGCCTCATGGAAAAACGCCATGGCCGAGTGCTCGCGCGGCAGTTCCACCCACAGCAACGTACCGCCTTGCGGGTGGGTCACGCCGGTGCCTTCGGGAAAGTAGCGAGTGATGGCTGCGCTCATCTGCTGGCGCTGTTGTGTCAGGGTTTTGCGCAAACGCCGCAGGTAACGCTCGTAGGACGGTGTCCCCATGAAGGCACTGACCGCCAGTTGCGACAACGCCTCGCAACAACGGGTTTGGGTGTGTTTGAGCATCTCCACGCGGTCGTGCCATCTCCCGGCGCTGATCCAGCCCAGGCGCAGACCCGGTGCCAGGGTTTTGTTCAGTGAGGCGCAATAGATCAGGTTGCCGGTGCTATCCCAGTGCTTGAGCGTGGACAACGGCTGCTCGGTGTCCACCAGATCACCGTAGGTGTCGTCTTCGATCAGTACGGTGTTGTGTTCGGTGCACAACTGAACCAGCCGCGCTTTGTTGGCATCGGGCATGACGCTGCCCAGCGGGTTGTGCAGGTTGGGCATGACGATCAGCGCCTTGATCGGTTCCGGGCCTTGCAGCAGTTGTTCGAGGGCCAGCAGATTGATCCCGCTGTGGGGCGTGGCCGGGACTTCCAGCACCCGCAGATTCAGGCTTTCGAGAATTTGCAGCAGGCCGTAAAAGGTTGGCGATTCCACGGCCACGGTGTCGCCGGGCCGGGTCACGGCGCGCAATGCCAGATTGATTGCTTCGGTGGCTCCGTTGGTGATCACGATGCGATCGGCCGTGAGGTTGGTCTTGGTGGTCAGCGCCCGGCGGGCCAGGATGTTGCGCAATGCGCTGTTGCCGCAGGTCGGGCCGGCGGCACCGAGCAAATGCTGATCGTGACGCAGCGCCTTGATCATGTTGTCTTGCAGGGTCTTGATCGGGTACAGCTCCGGCGCGCAGTAGGCACTGGCGAAATTGACCTTGATCGTCGCCCGCTGACTGGCCTTGAGCACCGAGGACACCTGTTCATGAATGCCGACATAGATCCCGGTGTCCAGAGGGGGTGGCGGGGCGGCGGGCGCGGGTTTGACCGGTGTGTCGGGCTGGCGGATGTAGTTGCCGGAACGTGGCCGTGCTTCCAGCACCCCGTAGTCCTCCAGCTCGCGGCACACCTGCACCGCGGTCGACAGGCTGACGGCGTGCTTTTCCATCATCAGCCGAATCGAGGGAAATCGTTCACCGGTTTTCAGGGTGCCGCTGCGGATGGCATCCAGGTAATGGTGGGCTAACTGACGATACAAGGGCGTCGTGTTCATGATGACCTCAGCAATCGCACCACTGAGGTCTTGAGCTGGAAAGTGAGTTGACGCCTTCCCGCAGGCGGACCCGTGGTGCTCAAGGGTTAAGGGAAGGTGGTTCTGGCGTCGATACTGGAAGAGTAATCGCGGATTGCGAGGAATCACGGGCAATAAAAAGCCCCGCGCTGGGGCGGGGCTCTTAAATGAGGCGATGAGGTCTTGTGGCGAGGGTGCTTGCCTGTGGCGATGGGGCTTGCCCTCGCTGGGTGGCGAAGCCGCCCCAAGTCAGTCACCGGCGTTATTTCAGAAAAACCGCATTCACCGGTTTTACGACGGCTGCGCCGCCGAGCGCGAGCAAGCTCGCTCGCCACAGGCAAGCCCCCTCACTACAGGGCAAGCCGAAGGTGTAGCGGATTACTGCGCGGCGATGCTGTAACCGTCGAACGCGGTTTGCTGCTGCAGGGCGGTGATGATGTTTTTGCGGTTGACCGCTTGTTCCGCGCCCGTGCTGTCCAGGAACGTCTCGCTTTCCAGCTCCGCTTCATCGCCTTCGCCAACGAAGGTAAAGCCCAGGAATTCCAGGGCTTCACGGTCAACGTTCAAGCGCGAGCGTGGGGTGCGCAGCGGCAGGGTCACGCTCATGCCGTCCTTGCTGATGGTGAACACTTCGACTTCTTTCTTGGCTCGCGCCGCCTTGCTCTTGCCGCTGCTCGGGTTGCTGATGGCCTGGTGCGTCTGGTTCAACACCTTCAACGCCAGCCCGTAAACGATCTCCTGAAACGCCGGGTCGTCCTTGAAGCTGGAGAGAATGCGGCTGATCGGGAACTTGCTGCTCAGGTCTTCCAGGGCTGCGATGTCGGCCGCTTCGGCGTCCTTGAGCTGCTTGAGCTGGCCCATCAGCTCGTAGGCCTTGTCATCGTCGAAGCTGTCGTGGGCCTGGCGAATCGCGGCGCGCAGCTCACGGAGCTGATCGCTTTCACGGCTCGATTGAAAAGCGTCCAGGACCATCTCACTGATGGTTTTCGCCTGAGGCACGTGTTGTGAAAGATTGATGGAGTTTTCGTATTCCGCTTTGGACGACAAGGTGACTACGGATTCAGCGGTGTTGGAATCGGACATTGAAAATTCACTACTTCTTTTAACTTGAATAGAGGCGAGAAAGCACGGGGGCCTTTTCAGGCCGACTAATCTATTGGACCGGGGCGGCGTTGTCACGGATCAACAGGCGGCTGTTCATTTTTTGCACTTCTGTAGGCGCGAGCCTCGCGATGGAAGTCAACGATTACGCGTTCAAGCGGGATAAACGCGGTGCCCTGTAGGAGCGAGCCTGCTCGCGATGGACGTCAACGATTACACGTTCATGCTGGATGAACGCGGTGCCCTGTAGGAGCGAGCCTGCTCGCGATGGACGTCAACGATTACACGTTCATGCTGGATGAACGCGTTGCCCGTGAGGCCATCGCGAGCAAGCTCGCTCCTACAGGGGCGGCGCAAATGCAAAAAGCCCCGCGTTCATCACGAAGCGGGGCTTTTGCTTTCGGTTGCGACGTGTTTACCGATGCAACAGCTTCTGCGCCCGTTTGTCCGCCAGATGCTGCACCACCAACCGCCCGATCAGCACCAGCAGGGTCAGCGAGATCAACAACACCGAAATCGCCGCGACACTCGGGTCGACGTTATCGCGCAAGCCGCTCCAGATGCGTTTGGGCAGGGTGTCGACATTGACGCTGGTGATGAACAGCGTCACCGCCACCTCTTCCCACGACAGGGCGAACCCCAGCAGCGCGGTGGAGGCCAGGCCCAGTTTCAGGTTGGGCAGGATCACCATGAAGGTGGTCTGCATCAGGCTGGCGCCGAGGTTGCGCGAGGCCAGTTCGATGCGACGGTCAATCTGGCTGAGGGCCACCAGCATGGTCACCACGCCGTAAGGGACGACCATGATCACATGGGCAATCACCACGCCGGTCGGGGTGTCGTAGCCGATCCCCGGTGCGTAGCTGCCGAGTTTGGTTTCCATGAAGTACAGCACCAACGCGGAGATCACCGGCGGAATCGCCATCGGCAACAGCACCAGGCCGATCAGCGCCGTGGCCAGTTTCGAGCGCATGTACCAGATGCCGAGGCTGAAACTGGCGGCCAGCAACGTGGCGATGATGCTGGTGGCAAACGCGATGCTCAGGCTCTGGCTGATGGCATGGAACCAGTCAGGGTTGCTGACCAGCGCCTCGTAGTGGCGCAGCGACCAGTTGCCCTCGGGCATCGACAGGAAGCGTTTGCTGGTGAAGGACACCGGAATGACCGTCAGCAGCGGGAACAGCATAAAGGCCATGGCGATCACGGCCAGCAGCCGCGTGCTCAGGCTTGTGCGATGGGTATTCATAGTGATCTCAGCCTACCAGTCGGTTCACGCGGGTCATTTTCAGCAACACCCAGATCAACGCGATGACCAGGGCCAGCAGCACCACGCTCAGTGCCGCCCCCAGGCCCCAGTTGCTGGTCTGGAACATTTGCAGGAACACGTATTCGGCGATCATCACCGTTTGCCCGCCGCCCAACAGCACCGGGGTGATGAAGAAGCCCAGGCAGAACACGAAGACCATGATGAAGGCACCCAGTATTCCCGGCAGGGTCTGCGGCAGCAGCACCTGCCAGAACGTCCGCAGGGCACCGGCACCCAGGCCTCGCGAGGCCATGAGCACACGTTGATCCAGCTGACGCATGGTCGACAGCAGGGGGAACACGGCATACGGGATCATCACGTGCAGCATGCCGATGACCACCCCTATCTCATTGCGGCTCAGTTGCAGTGGCTGATCGATCAATCCCATGCCCATCAGGCCGTTGTTGAGTACGCCGTTGCTGCGCAGGGCGATCAACCAGCCAAAGGCCCGCACCAGCACGGAAATCCAGAACGGAATGAAGATGCAGATCTCCACCACCCGTTGCCAGAACGGCGGGCTGAACACCCAGCAGTACGCCAGCAGATAACCGATCACCAGGGCCAGGCAACTGACTGTCATGCACAGGCGCAGGGTGCGCCAGAGCATTTCGTGAATCGCCGGGTCGGTGGCGATGCGCTGGTATTGCTCGATGCCTGGCGTCGGCAGCGAGAAGCTCCAGCCGACCACGCCGAGAAACGGCAGCACGTAGAAAATCAGCAGCAACACCGGCAGCGGAAACAGCAGCAAACCGCGCTCCAGGCCCGGCGAACTGAACCGGGGCTTGGGTTTGCTCAAGGTGGACGTCAAGGTCATGGTCATGATCGATGGCTCACTTGGACAGCCGCGTCAGGTACTCTTCCAGGGCTTTGGAGTAGTTGTCGGCGTACCACTGGGAGTTGAGGGCGATCTGTTTTTTCAGGTTGGCTTCGGAGGCGCAGTTGGCTTCCAGTTGCTTGGCCGTCATCATTTTTTCCGTGGCGCTGTTCGACGGTCCGTTGCCCAGCAGTTCAAAGAGTTTGAGCTGGCCTTCGGGTTGCAACGCTTGCTGGATGAACTGCATCGTCGGTTGCGTGCCGGCCGGGTTGCCGGAAAGCACCGCCCAACTGCTGGAGTTGATGAAGCCGTTGTCGAAGCTCCAGCGCACGCGGTTGTCGGTGTCTTCGCTGAGCAGCTTGGCGCGGGTGTGCCAGATCGCGCCGACCGACACTTCGCCGTCGACCATCAGTTGCTGACTCTCGGCGCCCGAGCTCCAGAACGACAGCACGTGAGGTTTGATCTCGTCGATCTTCTTCATTGCCCGTGGCACGTCCAGCGGGTACAGCTGATCGGCCGGTACGCCGTCGGCGAGCAGCGCCGCTTCGAGCATCCCGTTCATCCATTTGTACAGGGTGCGTTTGCCGGGGAATTTTTTCACGTCCCAGAAATCGGCCCAGGTCTTGGGGCCGTTATCGCCGAATTTGGCACTGTCCCAAGCCATCACGTAGCTGAACTGGTAGCTGGCGATGCCGAAATCCGAGGCGAGCGCCGGGGCCACCTGATCGCGCTTGATCAGGTTGTAGTCCAGCGGTTGCAGGATTTTTTCGCGGCCCAGCACGAGGGCGCTGTAGCTCTCGACGTCGACCACGTCCCAGCTCGGTTGGCCGCTGGCCAGTTGCGAGCGGATCGCGCCCTCGGTCGGGCCGGCGCCGTCGATGCGCACTTGAATGCCGGTGTTTTTGGTGAAGGTGTCGGTCCATGCCGAACGGAACGCATTCAGGGCATCACCGCCCCAGTTGACCACCACCAGCGGCTTGTCGGCCGACCAGCTGATGCCGCTGCGCAGTGCCAGGGGCACCGCTGCCAGCAGACCCATGGCCTGGATGAAGGTGCGACGGTTGATCTGGCCGTCACGGGCCTTTTCGATAAGCACTTCGATGCAGTCTTGTTGGTGATCCTGGCGCATGGACAAGTCCTCAGTCGGCGGGCACCTGCGTGGGCACCGGCCTTTTTGTTGTCGTTGGAAGAGAGCTTTGTGACGCAAATTTTTTCGGTGTCAGGCCTGTAGCAGGAAGCTTTGCTGCACCGGCCAGCTCAGCCACACCGGCGCACCGCTGGGCATCGATGCGCCAGGGTGGTTGCCGGGCACGGAGAGGTTGATCGGCAAGGTATCGCCGCCGACCTTCAAGGCCAGATGAGTGCTGGAGCCTTGATAGACCTTGTCGGTGAGCTGTGCAGGCATGACGTTGTAGCCGTCGCGGGTCGGGCACTCGCTGTGCAGTTCCATGTGCTCGGGGCGCACGGCCAGCACGATGGGCTCTTTGCTCAGGGGGGCCGGGGCGAGGGCATGGAGGATACTGGTGCCGCAGCGGCCGCTGGCGGTGGGGCCGTTGCGGGACATGTCGGCCAGGGGGAACAGGTTCATCTTGCCAAGGAATTCGGCGACGAAACGGCTTTCGGGGCGGTTGTAGATGTTTTCCGGTGTGTCGACCTGCGTCAGCTTGCCATGGTTGAAAATCGCGATGCGCGACGACAGGGCCAGGGCTTCGTTCTGGTCGTGGGTGACGAAGACGAAACTGGTCCCGACCTGACGGTGGATGCGCTGCAATTCGGTTTGCAGCTGTTCGCGCAGGTTCTTGTCTAGCGCCGACAGTGGCTCGTCGAGCAGCAGCAGTTCCGGTTCGAACACCAGCGCCCGGGCAATCGCCACACGCTGTTGCTGGCCGCCGGACATTTCAGCGGGTTTCTTGTGCATGTGCGCACCGAGGCCGACCACCTCAAGAATGTGCTTGACCCGACGCTGGCGCTCTTCGGCCGCGACTTTGCGGATGCGCAACGGATAGGCGACGTTGTCCGCCACGGTCATGTGCGGGAACAGCGCATACCCCTGGAACACCATGCCGTAGTTCCGCTTCTCGGCGGAGCGCTTGATGATGTCGACGCCTTGCTCCATCAACTTGCCCGACGTCGGGCTGAGGAAGCCGGCCAGGATCATCAGCAAGGTGGTTTTGCCCGAGCCGGAAGGACCCAGCAGGGTAAGAAATTCGCCTTGGCGAACGTCAAGATCGACGTTATCCAGCGCCGCGAAACGACCGTAATACTGGCTGATACCTTGTGCGCTGAGCTGAATCGCTGAACGGCTGGACACGATGAGGTTCCTCTTTTTATTGCCCATAAGACGTACGAGGACGGATGCGAATCCGAAATGGGCTTTGGGCTTATTATTGTTAAAAATATCGCTACATCAATGGAATTATTTTGCGCCTATTGGTTAGTTTTATTACTCAATTGCGGCGTGTTTTTGCGCCAGGAAAGTCGACCCTTACAGGAGCTGGTTTGCCCGCGAAAGGGCCGGCACCTTCAGCATCAATGCCGCCTGACACACCGCCATCGCTGGCAAGCCAGCTCCCACAGAAATTTGGGCCGTTCACGGACTCGGCGTA